>JBBTVC010000001.1:0-6305 GCA_038063435.1 Patescibacteria group bacterium
AATTTCAAAAAGAAGAACTCAAATTCATGAAAAAACTTCTTGAGGCCCCGGATATTCTGGAGGATGTCGCGCGGGATTATCAAGCCCACCTTCTAACTGCTTATATTTACGGACTCGCGCAGGCGTTTTCGGCGTTTTACCGCGACGTAAAAGTTTTGGACTCCGGCCCGGACGAATCTCGCCGGCTTTTCATAGTCAAATCCGCGAAAAATATTTTAGGAAATCTTTTGAAGCTGATGGGCATCTCGGCGCCGGAGAAGATGTAGGTTCTATAAATCCACCCCAATATTCTTGAGAATTTGAGAATAGTTTGTCTTTTGTTTCGGAAACTGTTAGTTTTCTGACAGACACGGATTGTTCGGAGGGCTTGTGAATGTTCCTAAAGTGGCTGATCTTTGCTTTCTCGTCTTTTGTCGGACTATTTGCCTTCCAGTGGATTTTTTACACCGGATTTGAATGGTCAAAAACAAGAAGCGCTTTTGGCTACGTTTTTCCCAATCTCTTCACCTTCTTTCTTTTCTGGTCATTTATGATCGCGGTCGTGCTTGCGCCGCTTAATGCCGCGAGCTGGTCAATCGCGAGTCTCGCTTTCAACGAGTGGTTTCATAAGGCCTGGATTTTACACCTTACGTTGCTGGCGACCAGCGGAATATCCGGCGCGCTGGTCTTTTGGATGAAATTCGGAGAGATTCCTAGCAGGGGTGTTTTAATCGGTCTATCGCTTTACGCGGCTGGCGCGGTCATCAGCGCTTTTTGGCGCTAGCACGGCGCGGCTATAAATTTCTGGCCCCTCTTCGCAGTTGCGAATCGGGGCCTATTTGTTTTGAACGTTTATTATTTTTGCTCTTACGCGAGCACTACCTATCAAGACTATGGTGTACCCGTTTTTTTCCTGCTCAAGCTCCCATTTGGCTCTTAGCCAGTCGCCGTCTTTGTCTCCCGGAAGTCTGTGTTTAAGCCGATGCCCGAATATCTTATATGCTCTTTCCCAGATGCCCTCTCTAGACATGATGTCGCTCCCGGCTAGTCGTAAGATCAATCTAAGCTTATTCTAATATCTGCGATTTTTTACTACAATGAACAACATGGATGAAGCTAAAAAAAGCATGCCCGATGCCGAAAAAGATATCTTGGAATATTGGCATAAAAACAGGATTTTCGAAAAATCCCTTGAAAAAACAAAGGGCAAAAAGCCGTTTGTTTTTTATGAAGGTCCGCCTTATGCCAACGGCAAGCCGGGCATCCATCACGTTGAAGCCAGGGCTTTCAAGGACGTTATTTTGCGTTTCAAAACAATGCAGGATTTTTACGTTCGGCGAAAAGCCGGCTGGGATACCCACGGTTTGCCGATAGAAATGGAGGTGGAAAAGAAACTGGGAATTTCAACTAAAAAAGAAATTGAAGAAAAAATTGGCGTAGAAAATTTCGTTGAAGAGGCGCGCAAGCTGACTTTCTCTAATATGGACGAATGGGAAAAGATGACCGGGCGCATGGGTTATTGGTTGGACCTCAAAAATCCATATGTGACGATGACCAATTCGTATTTGGAAGCTTTGTGGCGGGTTTTTTACGAAATCGCCAAAAACGGATATCTATATAAAGATTATAAAGTTTTGCCGTGGTGTCCGCGGTGCGGCACGTCTCTTTCGTCGCACGAGCTGGCACAAGGCTATAAGAAAATAAAAGAGAGGTCAATTTACATTAAATTTAAATCTAAAAGGGGAATTGGCGGCCAGAGTTTTTGCTTTTTGGTTTGGACTACCACTCCTTGGACACTACCCGGCAATGTCGCTCTGGCTGTAAATCCAAAAGCGCTTTATGTTTTCGTAGAATATGACGGCGAAATCCTGGTTTTAGTCAAAGATAGAGTTTCTATTCTCGGAGAAAATTATAAAATTTTAAGCGAAAAAGAAGGTCGGGAACTGATTGGAATTGATTACGAACCCCTTTACAAATATGAAGCGCCCGGCCATAGATTCGGGCCGAATGATTATAAGGTAGTCGGCGCGGATTTTGTTTCTACAACTGACGGCACGGGCATTGTCCACATCGCTCCGGCTTTTGGCGCAGACGACCAGAAAGTCGGCAAGGGAAAGGGCCTCTCGATTCTAATGACTACGGGCGAAGACGGCAAGATGAAAACGCCCGATTATCTGTGGAACGGAAAATATTTTCAGGAAGCCAATAATTTTATAGCGGAGAATCTCAAAGAACGAAATTTATTTTATAAAGAGGAGCTTTACGAGCACGACTACCCTTTTTGTTGGAGGTGTAATTCAGCCTTAATGTATCTGGCCAGAGACTCCTGGTTTTTAAAAACAACGGCGGTTAAAGACAGGATGCTTAAAGAAAATTCAAAAATTGGTTGGCATCCGGAGTTTATAAAAGACGGACGTTTTGGTGAGTGGCTCCGAGAAAATGTAGATTGGGCGATATCACGCGAAAGATATTGGGGCATGCCATTGCCGATATGGAGATGCGCTCTGTCAGCCGGCGGATGCGGACATCAGGAGATTGTGGGTTCGCTTGAAGAATTGGATAAAAAGGGTACGAAACGCACGACAAAAATTTTTGTCATGCGCCACGGCGAAGCCGACCATAATGTGAAAGGCATTTTCGGGCCGGCAACACCGGAACGCGATCACGACAACCATCTGACTAAAAATGGAATTAAACAGGCTGAAAAAACAGCCAAAGCGTTAAAAAAAGAAAAAATAGATTTGATTATTTCTTCTCCGCTTAACCGCGCAAGACAGACCTCGGAAATAGTCGCAAAAATTTTGGGAGTAAAATTTGAGATAAACGAAAATATTTATGATTATAACGTCGGCGATTTTCACAATCGGAGCGTTAAAGATTCTAATTTAGAATTTCCGTTTGAGCGCAAGCTCCGTGAGCCATTTCCAGACGGCGAGTCGCTTCGCGATGTCAGGGCAAGGATGATGATGGAATTAAGGCGGATTGTTAAAAATAACTCAGGCAAAAAAGTTTTAATCGTAAGTCACGGCGACCCCTTGTGGATTTTAAACGCCGCACTTGAAGGCGTGGGCGAAAGCCAATATCAGTCCTTGTGGTATCCGAAAACAGGAGAAGCAAAAGAATTAAAATTGCATAACTGGCCGTATAATCGGGCAGGCGAACTTGATTTGCATAAGCCTTATATTGATTTAGTTGATTTGGTCTGCTCCAAATGCGGCTCGGCGATGTCTCGCGTCAAAGAAGTTGCCGACATTTGGTTTGATTCGGGCGCGATGCCGTACGCGCAAGACCATCGCCTTTTTGAAAAGGATGTCAAATTTCAATATCCAGCCGACTATATTGCCGAAGGAGTGGATCAGACTAGGGGCTGGTTTTACACTCTGCTTGCGATTTCGTCTCTTTTAAAAAAGCCCGCGCCTTATAAAAACGTTCTGGTTGTCGGGCTGTTGCTTGATGAAAAAGGAGAAAAAATGTCCAAATCTAAAGGCAATTTTCCCGAGCCGCTGCCTCTTTTTGAAAAATACGGCGCTGACGCAGTTCGCTGGTATTTTTATACGGTCAATCAGCCGTGGGATGAAAAACTTTTTAAAGAATCCGACGTGGCCGATGCTTCGCGAAGATTTTTAAATATTTTCTGGAACTCCTTTGTTTATCGGCAGACATATAAAGACAAATCCAAAATAAAAAAGAAAAAGCCGAAGCTCCTGATTAATAAATGGCTGAACGCGCGTCTGAATCAGGTTGGATATGAAGCGACCGAAGCCATTGAAAAATTTGATGTTGTCCGCGCGGCGCGCTTGATTGAAAATTTTGTCACCGAAGATCTGTCGCGCTGGTACATAAGGAGAATCAGGGACGCAATCAGATTTGGAGCGAAGACGGATAAAAAAGAAATATCGGATATTTTTGGACTTGCGTTATATGAAGCCGCGAAGCTAGCCGCGCCTTTTGTGCCGTTTATTGCTGATAGAATGTATCGGGAAGCCGGCGGACCGCTTAAAAGTATCCACTTGGATAAATGGACTAAATTTAAAAAAGCATCGTTGGCGGATAAAAAACTGATAGAAAGCGTGGGTGAGGCGCGGCGCATCGTTTCGCTAGCGCTTGAAGCGCGCGCAAAAGCCGGCGTTAAAGTGCGGCAACCTCTCGCGCTTCTAAAAACCAAAAGCTCAAAGCTAAAAGCCAAAAATAAAGAGTTGCTAGGCTTGATAAAAGGCGAAGTGAATATAAAAGATATTAAATTTGATTCCAAAATAAAAGATGAAGTTGAATTGGATATTGTCATAACACCCGAACTCAAAGAAGAAGGCCAACTGCGCGAGCTTATCCGCCACATTCAGGAGAAGCGCAAAGAAGTTGGGCTCCAGCCGTCGGACAAAATTACTTTTGTCGCTTTGACCGACGACAAAGGCGTCGCCTTTGTAAAAAAACATATGACCCAGCTCAAAAAAGAGGTGGGGATTAAAAATGTGTTGTTTAACTCTCCGGTAAAACCCAACCACTTGACTATCTCTTTAAGGTTTGGTATATAAGAGAAAGGCGAGAATGGATAAACAATAGAACGGAGAGGGCGAAATGGAAGCTTTAGACAGGATGATGCAAGAACTAATTGGTAAATTTGTGGCCATTATGGATATAGATAAAAAGGACGAAAGGAGCTCAATTTGGTGGGAAAATTGGGGTAGGGTTGCGGGTTTTTCTGCGCCGTTCGTTAAGGTGGAAGTTCCTAGATTTAGTGCTTATATGAGGGTTGCTGCTGTTTTTGGCGGTGTTCCGACAGACGTTTTTTATCTCAACGTGTTTAATATCGGTTTACACTCGTTGATTGTTCTTCAAAGTTATGGCGTTGAATCTGCGCCGGAATATCTTGTGGAGCACATGAAATCTGTTGTGGAAGGAAGGATCACGGAAGGTAAGAAGGAAAGGCCTGCCGAGTATATTGATAGCAGATTTCAATGATTTTTAAGGACGGTTTTTGAATTTTTGCCCGATTGCGCTAGACGCATCGGGTTTTGTTTTTTATGTTGAGATTTAAATTTAACCATTCTAATGCGATCGCAGAAGTACGGTTACTTTTATTTTTTGTTTTGTTTGTGTTGTTTATTTAATTTAAATCAAAATGCAGTTTTATATCGGCATCCACCGACATGTTTTCAACTGTCAAAAGGCGAACGTGCTGGCCGACTTCAAAAAATTCGGCTAAAAATTTTATTTCTTCATCACAGGGATAAGGGAAAACCCACGCGCTTTTTTGCAGTTCTATAAACCCCAAATCTTTAAGTTTTTCTCGCAGCGCCTCACGGGCTTTCTTGAATCTTTCTGGAATGTCAAAAATGACAATTCGCCATTTTTTGTCCCACCTTGCTGGTGTTTTAATGTTTATTTGTTCTGGTTGATAACGTAAGGCTAATTTTTCTCCGAGTTCGTTGATTATTATTGAAACACACCCGTCTTTTTCGTCGCGAAAATCCACGAGTCGTTCGTGTTTAAATTCTCTTAAAATGCGCCTAAGTATTTTTCTGTCAATATCTTTTAAGACCCTTGGCAGATTTTTGGCCATCTGCCAGTAAGCGCCGGGAGAGGCCGAAAGCCCGACCGCCAAACCGGAGGCAAGAAGAAATAAGATTTTCTGTTTTCTGGGACTATACATGTATTTAGCCATGCGCCTAAAGTTACTATACTTCTGCGATCGCAACAATATGGTAACTTTTTAAACTTCGTCAATTCTAAAACAAGGGCTTGACTATTTCTTTGAAGTTTGGTATATCTTAATTAGAGGTTTTTCTTTCATTGGAGGTTTGTAATGAATGTTTTGAAACTCTTGTGGGAGCTGTTTCTGGCTATTGTTTGGATTTTTTCTTTAATGTCCGGACTAGTCTTGATAGGAGTAATGGTAGCTGCCTCATATAAACACGGCCCAACTTATGAATCCTCTCTGTTGTTTGTTTTGGGTCTCGCTCTTTTTGGTCTATCGTTGTTTCTTACTAAAAAGCTTGGGCGTTAGGTAACTGTCCGCATAAAATGCGGACCTTTTCTTTTGTGTTAAAATTTCTATATGTACAACCTGCATCACACGGAAGGGATAATACTCTCGGCTTCTGACTTTGGCGAGGCAGACAGGATTTATAACATTTATACCAAAGACTTCGGAAAGATTTCGGCGCTGGCAAAAGGGGTGCGGTTGGAAAAATCAAAGTTGCGCCACCATTTAAACCCTCGTTCGTTAATCCGCCTTTCTTTTGTTGAGGGCAAGGAATTTGTGCGCCTTATTGACGCCGAAGAAATTATGTCTTTGCCCGCGCGTGAAGATGTTTTTTCTTCTTTTG
>JBBTVC010000002.1:0-2488 GCA_038063435.1 Patescibacteria group bacterium
AGTTTCTGGATCCACTGATGTACAACGAAACGCTTGAAAGCAACGAGAATTTTGTAATGGCGGCGGATGCCAAAATGACCGTGGAGGGCGCCATATCGCGGCTTCCGACGCAGGCCCAGAAACTTTTAACTTCCTATTATATAGAGGACAAGTCATATAAAGATATTGCCCAAGAAGAGGAGATGACCGCGGCGGCCCTGAAAATGAAGCTGTTCAGAGCAAAACGTCTTTTTAAAAAAGCTTTAAACGATAATTTATATCAACAATAAATATGGTTACAAAAATACAAAATCAAGTAATGAGAAAAGTTTATTTCATTTGGTTTTTTAAAAAAGTTCTGCCGTATGCCCTGGCCGACATCTTTGTGTTTGGCGTTTTTCTCTACATTGTCGGCGAATACACTTTTGTGCGGGTGGTCATGGAAAACTTCGTCAGAATTTTATTATCCAGCCCCGCCTCACTCATGCCATACCTTGCGGATGCGGCATTGAATGCTAAATTCGTGGTTAATATGTCGCTGGCCGGCGCTACAATAGCCATGATTTTGGCTTTTAAGAATGTTCTGGCTTTGTTTGTCCAGTTGCGCGTTTTTAAGGAAGAAACCAACTTAAGGCGCGGGGTGTTCTATTAATATAGGCTTAAAAAGGTCGGCTTTTATAAGGATTATTTAGCAAAACCCCTCCGATATCCATCGGAGGGGTTTTGTAAAATCCCATCTATTTATACCGACTAAGTCAACTGGCGTCCGCTCATGCGTCGTGTTATGTTGGCTTTGGTGAGTTTTTCAAAAATCCGGAGGTGGCTATGGGAAGAGTCAACGAAACCCTGCTCAAGCAGTTAGTAGAACTGCCGGCCCCTTCCGGGTCGGAATGGTCCTTTCAGCAAAAATGGATGTCCATTGTAAAACCGTATGCCGAAGAGGTTGTGGTGCTTGACAGAGCGCTCGGCAATTGCGCGGCGGTTTTAAATAGAGGCGGTCTGCCAAAAATAATGTTTTCAGCTCATGCCGACGAAATCCGCATGGCTGTGGGCAGTATTGCCGAGAACGGCTTTATTTTTCTGAAAAATGACGATGGTATGGATCTTTCTTTGGTTCCGGGACGGGAAGTATGGATTGTAAATTTAAAAAATGAACTTATTCGCGGCGTTATCGGCCGTTGGGCCACGCACCTGGAAGGCATTATTTTCAAACAGGAAGATTCGGATGCTCGCAAGATCCATGAATACTGGATTGACATCGGCGCCAAAAATAGCGATGAGATACGCGGAAAGGGAATTGAGGAGGGTTGTCCGGTAATTTTCTCATCGGGTTATCATAAATTGAACAGCGGATTTTACTATGGCCGTAATCTTGATAACCGCGCGGGAGTCTATGTTTTAATTGAAATGTTGAAGGGTCTTTACAAAAGACGCAACCGCCTTAGCGCTGAAGTCTGGATTGTTTCGACTGTCCAGGAAGAGTCCAGCGACACAATGCCGGTAAAAATAGCGGCTGAGGTTATAAAACCGGATGTTGGTGTAATTGTTGACACAGAAGAAGCTTGCGACTACCCGGCCTTTGACGATCTGGATAGGGATTATTACGGCAATTTAAAATTAGAAGAAGGGCCTATTTTGCGCCGCGGACTTTCTATCAACCCGACAATATCAGATCTTTTAAAAAAGACTGCTAAAAAATTCGACATTCCCCATCGTATCGGCGCCGTCGCTCGTTCCGAGGGCGGAGTTACGGAAGCATCCTATCTTGCGATTGCCGGCCTCGGAATTCCGGTTGGCGAAGTTCTAATACCGATTCGCTATACGCACTCGCCATACCAACTTGGGGCTTTCAACGATTTGTATCAAACCAAAAGGTTGCTTTCATGCTTTACGATGGCCTTAAATAGCAAAACAGTCCTGGGTTATAAATAAAAACCCCCGATAAATCTCGGGGGTTTTCATGTCTGGCAAAATTATCTCACCGCTTCTTTCAGCGCTTTGCCGGCACGGAATTTAGGAGTCCGCATTGTCGGAACATGGATTGCTTCTCCTGTTCTGGGATTGCGCGCTTCGCGCTCTTTTCTTTGTTTAGCTGTAAACGCGCCAAATCCTGAAATGATTACCTCCCCGCCGTTTTTAAGTTCGTTTGTAATCGTTTCAAATACCAGGTCAACCAAATCCTCGGCCGACTTTTTTGTTCCGCCAATTTTTTCATAGACGACATCAACTAACCGCGCTTTATTCATGTTTGTATTTTTTTTAAACTAATTAAACTAATAATTTACTTTCTCGTATCATATCATAATTTTTTTACCTCGCGTACTCCGCCACCCGGTTCTCGCGGATGACGTGCACTTTTATTTCGCCCGGGTATTTCAAATCCTGCTCAACTTTGTCGGCGATATCGCGGGCAAGTTTTTTCATTTCCAAATCCGAAATTTTTTCAGGCGAAACGAATATGCGAATTTCGCGTCCGGCTTGTAGAGCGTATGATTTTTCCACGGCAGGG
>JBBTVC010000003.1:0-9598 GCA_038063435.1 Patescibacteria group bacterium
AGGTAATTCGAAGACTGCATGTCATCTGCGGGGACAGCAATATGTCCCAGCTGTCCTCATATCTTAAGTTCGGCGCGACGGCTCTGTTTATAATGATGCTTGACAGCGGTTTTCTTGAGTCGCAGAAAACTATTTTCCACACTCCGCTTTATCGGCCGGTGCTTTCTTTCAGGAACATAGGTCGGGACACCAGTTTAAAGCATCAAGTCGTATTCGCCGGAGGATTAAGGCGAACGGCGCTTGAGATAATGGTTGAGGCCTCGGAATTGATGGATCGCTTTGTTTTATTAAACGATCTTGCGCCGGTTTGGCTAGATGTTGTTGATAAATTAAAGCGAGCGCTTAACGGTCTTTGCGGAAAAAGACATGAAGATGAATTTTCGCGTAATCTCGACTGGGTGGTTAAAGAACGCATCATCAGCCATTTTATTGAGCATAAGAAAATTGAATGGTCGAATCCTCTGTGCCAGAGCATTAACCTGCGCTATCACAATATAGACCCCGAAGTCAGTATCTTTTACCGGCAAGAAGCCAAAGGCGAGATTATGAAATTAGTGGATGAGCGTGAAATTAAAGACGCGGTAACCTTGCCGCCAAAAGACACGCGGGCAAGTTTGCGCGGGTATCTTATTGCTAATCATTCTTCGGATATTCTTAGCATCGGATGGGATTATGTGTCTTTTAAAGACGGTTCGTACGCGCGAATGAATAATCCTCTTGGTTTTAGCGTAAAGGCGACTGATTTAAGCGACGGCGCGGCCTTTATTTTGAAGCGAGCCCAGGAGGAATGCCAAAGGAGGCTTGCTGATGCGTGATAGGGCTATTGGTATAGAAAATGAATACGCGGTAGTTGTTGCCGAAAAAAAAGATGATGGGCAGGTAGTATTTTGGCCCCCCGCAATCCATAGGCCTGTTTTTGCTTCGCCTGAATTTCTGACCGATTTTACGGCTCATATCCCGCCCCAGCCAACTAATACTAATCTTTACACCGGCGCCCCGGTTTATCAGCCGAGTATTTATGCTTGGCTGCGAAATGGCGGGCTTGTTTATATGGAGAGCGCCGGGGAAGGCACTCATCCCGAGTATGCTTCGCCGTAATCGCGAAGAATAATTGACGTTGTGCGTTATAATAAAGCCGGGGAAAAACTTATTTGCCTGGCTTTTCCGAACTGCAAGGTTTTTAAAAATAATTCCGCGCCGGGATCGGGCTCCCCAGTTGATTCGGAATTAAGAACCATGGTGGCAACTTACGGCTGTCACGAAAATTATCTCATTTTCGGAATAAAAGATTTTGAAGACCCGCCGTTCGTAAGCTCTCTTGCTCCATTTTTGGCCACGCGGCACATAATTGACGGCGCGGGATGCGTTCATTGCGATACCGGCCAGTTTTATCTTTCACAGCGTTCTCGTTTTATTGAGACCACGGCTCATGCCAGCACGACTGGTTCGCGAGGCATTATTAATTTAAGGCCCGAAGACCATGTCGGCAGTAATTCTCACATAAGAAGACTGCATTTAATCCTGGGTGATGCGAATATGATGGAGACGGCTATTTTCCTGAAGGTCGGCGCGACATCGCTGGTTCTGTCCATGATTGAGGATAATTGCGCTCCCAGTTTTGGTTATCAAGGCTCTTGGTTTTGGCCAGACTGCCTTCGCGCGATAAACCAAGATTTGTCGGGAAAGGAAAAATTAATAATCTTTTCGAATGGCGAAAAATTTTCGGCGCTTGAGATGCAGTGGGTTTACTGCAAGGCCGCCGAGCGGTATTTGAGGCAGACTAATTTTGAGTCGGAGGCTAGCGAAGCCGAGGCTAAAAAGACCTTGCTCATCTGGCAGAAGGCTCTTGACGCTCTTTATGCCAACGACCTCGAATGGCTTGTTGGGCGTCTGGATCATCCGACGTTAAGATATATTATTGATGGAATGGCCGAAAGAGGATTCGTTTCAATTGAAGAAAAAAGACGCATTGACCAGAACTACCGCAAAATTAATGAGGGCGAGAATCTATCAAAAAGAATCTCGGACAGATTAAGTCATACCCGGCTTTTAGCCGATAAAGATATAACCGATGCCATGATTAGTCCGCCTGTAGACACTCGGGCTAAATTAAGAGGTGATTTTGTGGCGCGCCTGATTGATAAAAATATTCGCGACAAAGGAGCTTCTTATTCAATCAGCTGGACGTCATTGCGGTTTGGAGATGTGATTGAAGAAATTGCCGACCCTTTGTGTTATTCCGGGGAAAGATTTAAGCGAGTTTTTGACGCAATTGATAGCTAGGTTCCGCTGAATTGACTTTGAGCCATAATTTTTGTTTAATGGAAAAGGAAGCATCAAGGCAGAGGAGGAAGAACATGCCGGAAAGAAAGACGCGCGTACCGCCAAAAGATAAAAATAAAGAGACTCCCCAAGATAAAGTTCCCGCAGAAGATAAGGGCAAAGAATTCAAACTGCCTGTGGCCGATATAATGAAGGATGTTGAAGACGCGATAAAAGATACCGAACAGGAATTGGCCGCAAACAAACAAAGCAGTGCCCAGTAAGCAGTTTTTAACCCCCGACGATTGTCGGGGTTTTTCTTTTAATGCCCAAAATGATAGGGTTTTAAGAGAATCTTTGAAAGTAGGGAGACGAGAGATGGGCCGCATAATGGGTCTTGAGCATGAATACGCGGCTTTGGGTGAGTTTAGCGGCAGGATGCGTCCGCCAAGTGCAACGCTAATTATCCAAGGCATTAAAAATCACGCCGAAAAACTGGGCGGTTTGATTAATAGTGATGACCGGCTTTGGCTCCCGAATGGCGGGTGCCTATACCATGATTTTGGCCATCCGGAGTATGCCACTCCCGAGTGCGCGTCGGTAAGAGACGCCGTTTTGTATTCGCGGGCCGGCGATATTGTGCTAAGAAAAATTTTTCCGAATTTGATCTTTTTTAAAAATAATTTGTCATCCGTTTACGGCGGAACGAAAAAATTAAATACTTTCGGCTGCCATGAAAATTATTGGACGGCCTTCAGGCGATATGATGATGTTGACGAAAAAAAAGAATGCGCAGCGCTTCTAATGCCCTTTTTAGCCAGCCGACAAATCATTGACGGCGCCGGGTGGGTTAATAATGAAGGCGATTTTTTTCTTTCCCAAAGAGCCCAAATTATTCATTATAGCGAAAGTGAGAATGCTTTGGTCAGCGGTCTGAATCATCCGGAAAGGCCCATTTTTAAATTTGATGACTGGGTAGGTCGGGGAAGAGGCGGCTGCGCCAGACTGCACTTATCTGTCGGAGACGCGAATATACTTGATTTTTGTCTTTTTCTGAAGATGGGCATAACTTCTTTGGTTATCTCAATGTTTGAAGACGGCGCGCTTCCTGATTGGACCTGCGACGACCCACAGGTTTTCGCGGCGGTGAGCCGGGATTTGACCGGACGGGAGGATGTTATAGAGCTGGATAGCGGCAAATGTTTTTCCGCGCTGGCTATACAAAACCATTGCTGCAAGGAAGCCAATAGATACTTAAAATCCAAAACAAAACGGTCTTCAAAAAAATATAAAGAGCTTGAGCTTATAGCAGGCCTTTGGCATAAAACCCTTAAAGCAATTGCAACGGATGATTTAAATTGGCTTGTCGGCCGTCTGGATCACCGGACCAAAAGGTTTTTAATGGAAAATGCAAAAACCGGCGATAACCCCGAACATCGGAGAAGAGTTGATCTGGCCCATCATAAAATTAACGAGGACGGACTGGGCTATAAAATAAGGCGCGGCTTCGCAAATACGCGATTGGTTGAAGAAAATGAGGTATTGCGCGCGGCAAAGGTTTGTCCCTCCGGTTCTCGGGCTGAAGTTCGGGGGCGTTTAATATCAAAGGTTTTGCGCGAAAAGAATTACGCGAAAGTTTATGATTTTCTGGAGTGGGACATAAACTGGCAGTCAATTGCGTGCTGGGGCGCGTACACACATGGATTAACATCCGAAAAAATCGAAATGCGCGAAATGCTCGACCCGTCAAATTATAAACTAATCTACGGCAGAAGGTTTTTTGAAAAATTGAAAAAGCTTTTTAAGAGATCGGCATAGCCGCCTTGCTTTAGGCGGCTATTTATTGTAGTTTTGATTGAGTCTGGACTTTAAAAAAGGAGAGTAAAATGCCGTTAAATTCCAAGGTTAAGCCGAGGCGAAGAATCAGTCAGGAAGAATTGGGGCGGTGTCTTGAAGAAAATCCGCGCAAGCCCGGCGACGTCGATTCGTTTATGGGCGGCCGCGATGCTTTGACCAGATTTTCCGACTCTTTGCGCCAGGGATTAAGGATGTTTGGCGATAATCGTTACAATATTTATGTGGCCGGAATGGATAAACCCGGCTCTCTGGAGGTGGTTGCAAATTACACGAAAAGAGTCGTTGTGAAGCTAAGTAAAAACGGGTCCGCGGTTTTCCCGGAACTGGAAGACTACTGCTATGTTTTTAATTTTGACGATCCCGAAAACCCGAGTCCCCGATTAATTTCCCTTCAGCGCGGCAACGGTCAGATATTGAGCAAAATGATGCAAGAACTTCTTGGGTGTTTACAGGAAGAAATGCCGCTAGTGGTTGCAAGCGATGCGGTAAAGGCCGTGAGCAGCAATCTAGCGCAAGAATTAGAAGAGTGGTCATTAGCCGAACAAGCGAAGATCGAAGCTAAGGCCGCTAAAGACGACATAATTGTTGAATTTACGCCTAACCAATTCATGATGGGCATCAATATTTCTATAGAGCCGGGAAATAGAGTCGGCGGCAAACTGGTGAAATATGGACCAAAAAAGCTTAATGATTTTCGCGGGTCTTTGTCTGAAGAGCAAAGCGCTGAAATAGACCGGAAAGTGGAAAAATATCAACGGATGATTTCGTCTTATTTCAACGAAAGAAGCCGCAAAGCCATAGATTCGAAAAAAGCCTTTAAAAAGATACTAGAAAAAGAAGTGTCTAGCTTTTGCGAGACCGCTTACCGTGATTTTAGGCAATCTTTCGTTCAAAAATGCGGAGCTCCCCAATTAACCAGAATTGAACATTTTTTGACGGGATTGCAGGAATATACCAACATCTCGTATGGCATTTTTTTGCCGAAGAACGGCGAGGAAAAAGGTTTAATGGAGTCTTTTATGGCTCAAGACGCCTTCGTGCCATGGAAAGTTAATGTCGCGGTGGATAATGGTTTAACTCGCGGCATTCCTATAGTTGTTGAAGACAACCCGACTTACGAAAATCTAGTCGGCAATGTCGGGATGAAATTAAAGATGGGCGGCGTTATGGTGACCGACCATACCAAGATATGCGCCGGCTCCATTATTAAAGCCAATGGCGGATGCCTGATTGTTTTTTTTGAAGACCTGTTGCGTTATCCGGCGGCTTTCCATGCCCTCTTTGAGAGTATTAAGAATAAAAAGCTCTACATAAAAGACATGGCATCATCGATGGGTTACGATTCGTATTCGTCATTGCGCCCGGAGCCGATGCCTCTTAATTTACGGGTCATTATTTGCGGTTCGCGCTCTTACTGGTATTTATTGAATGAGTTTCGTCCGGATGTAATTCATTTTTTTGAAGCTAAAGCCGAAATACCGCATTTTGTCGAAGCGACTCCGGAGAATATTTCTCTTTATGCCGCGTGGCTCAAGCAGTTTACCCTTAAGAAGGGACTGTCTTCTCTTGATGATTCGGCTGTTTGTCGCCTAATTGAAGAAAGTATGCGTTTTTGCGACCATAATGCCAGGCTTTCAACCAATCTTGAAACCGTAAAACGCATAATGGTTGAGGCCTCCGATAGACCGAGCAAGACCGGCGTTAACGCGTCTCTTTCGGCTTCGGACATTGTTAAAACCCTTGATCAAAGATTTTGGCGGCGCAGTTTCGTCTACGAGATGATGAAGCGCCAGATTGCCGATGGCAAAAAGATTATCAATGTCAGCGGTGAAAAGGTGGGCGAATTGAACGGTCTCGTGGTTAGCGACTTCGGCGATATTCAGATTGGTTCTCCATGCCGCATTACGGCTTCGGTTTATCCTTCGGTAAAACTAGGCATGGTCACGATTGAACGCGAGGCTAAACTTTCGGGAAGTATTTTTAACAAAGCCGATTTTACCGTTCGGGAATTTTTAAAGGGCCGGTATGCCAGGCTTGCGCCCTTGGCGCTCGGTATAAGTTTTGCCTTTGAGCAAAGCTATTACGGTATTGACGGCGACAGCGCCTCGCTTGCCGAACTTTACTCGATACTCTCCGCTATTTCTGAAATTCCGCTTAAACAAAGTGTTGCCATCACCGGTTCAATGAGTTTGCGCGGCGATGTTCAGCCAATCGGCGGAGTAAACGAAAAGATTGAAGGCTTTTTCGATATTTGTAAAATGATGGATGTTCTTAATGACAATCATGGTGTTATTATTCCGCACCAGAATGTTGATGATCTTATGCTAAGAGATGATGTGTCTGAAGCGATAGAGAGCGGTAAGTTCAATCTCTGGCCGATTAAAACCATTGACGAGGGTGCTCGGATTTTGATGAATCAGGCTCTTGAGGCCGTAGACAGCAAAGTGGTCGGCGCTTTAAAGGAGTTTGCAAAAATTACGAAATCTTTCGGCAAAGACAAAGAGGAAGATGATTAGATTTAGTAAGGCCCCGATTCGCCAGAAGGCGAAGAGGGGCTTTTTTCTTTTATGTTTTCAGATAAAATATGCGCATGATGCCCGATTACATAAAGGCGGGGAGTCACAATGATTTTACGGGCCGCGATCGCTTAATTTATAAGGCACTTGAGATTCTGCCCGCCTTTTTAAGCTGGGGAACGCTGGGGGCGGTAGTGTTTTTTTCGTGGGCGTCTCCCGTGGGCGTCGCTATTTTTATTATTCTTTTTGACATTTATTGGCTCATTAAAACCGTTTATTTGTCTTTGCACCTTCGCGCCAATTGGAAAAGGCTTAAACATAATTTGGCCGTTGATTGGGAGGAGCGGCTTCAAAATTTAAAGTGGGGCCATGTCTGGCAGCTGGTGATTTTGCCAATGTATAAAGAAGGCTACGAGGTGGTAGACGAAACGCTTGACTCGATTTTAAAATCCAAATGGCCTAAAGACAGGATGATAATAGTCTTGGCTGTAGAAGAAAGAGTTAAAGATGAAGTCGCGGATACGGTTCAAAAAACAGAAGAAAAATATGCCTCGCGGTTCGGACGTTTTTTAACAGCTTGGCATCCGGCAGGGCTTAGGAACGAAATTCCGGGCAAGGGTTCAAATACTAATTGGGCCGCATATAAAGTGAAAGAAAAAATAATTGATGCCGAAAACATTCCCTACGAAAATATTCTTGTTTCCTCATTTGATATAGACACCCAGATTTACCCGCAGTATTTTTTGTGTCTGACTTATAATTTTTTGACCGCGGAATACCCGCATCGTTCGTCGTATCAGCCGGTTCCTCTTTTTAACAACAATGTCTGGTCAGCGCCCGCGCTTTCGCGGGTGGTCGCGACTTCCGGCACTTTTTGGCAGATGATGCAGCAGGAGCGTCCGGAGAGATTGTCCACTTTTTCATCGCACTCCATGAGTTTTAAAATGCTAAATGACGTCGGCTTCTGGCAGAAAAACATAGTTTCCGAGGATTCGCGTATTTTTTGGAACGCGGTTTTGTTTTACGACGGCGATTATGAAGTCGTGCCTTTGACTTATCCGGTTTCAATGGATGCCAACGTCGGGCCTAATTTATGGCAGACCATCAAACAGGTTTATAAACAGCAAAGGCGCTGGACGTGGGGAGTTGAAAACGTGCCGTATCTTTTATTCGGCTTCATAAAAAATAAAAAAATAAAACTCGCCAAAAAACTTCGTTTTGCCCTTACTCAGCTTGAAGGGTTTTGGGGGCTGGCCACAAATCCCATTTTGATTTTTATTTTAGGCTGGCTGCCCCTGATTCTCGGCGGGGACGCGTTTAACGCCACGCTTCTTTCTTATAATCTTCCGCGTATTACCAGGACCTTAATGACTTTAGCCATGCTCGGTTTAATAGGTTCGGTCATAATTTCAATGAGCCTTTTGCCGCCAAGACCGCAAGGCGTTAAAAAATCAAAAAATTTTTCAATGATCCTTCAGTGGCTTTTAATCCCCGCGACTATAATAGTTTTTGGCGCGATTCCTGGCCTTGATTCGCAGGCGCGTCTCGCATTAAACAAACCGCTCGGATTCTGGGTAACACCCAAAATCCGCAGTAAATAAAAAATCACCCCCGCGCCGGCGCCGTCGCGGGGGGTGGAACTTGGTCGGACCAATCGGTCCGACTCTCCTCGTCCCGAAACACATCGGGACGGGGGCCTGTCCGACGACCGTCGGACGGCTTGAGCTCCGCTACCGAGCCCTTCTTGTTGCTCGGATTCCTAGCGGAGCTGGAATGATGCGTTGCGTTGCGTCTCC
This sequence comes from Patescibacteria group bacterium, assembly GCA_038063435.1. GTDB lineage: Bacteria > Patescibacteriota > Minisyncoccia > HO2-45-28 > HO2-45-28 > HO2-45-28. The sequence goes on from JBBTVC010000003.1 coordinate 8,432, forward strand.
GTCTTATGGACGCGAGGTCCTGCGGAGCACAGAGGCTATCACCCGAAGGTCTCAAGCCCGAGAGGCGTCCCATTCCGCGACCTCTCTTCAGCGCAAACGCATCAAGCCGTTGGTCTGTCTCCGCGAGCCCAAGAATGCAGGCTCGGACCGTTTGGTCGTGCTGCCCACTGAAGCAGGCAGCAGGAGAACAGAGCAACGGGGGTTAAAATTTTTAAAAAAGAACAATCATACGATCGTCCACCCGTCCTGCAATACGCACAGCATTAGCGGGCGAGGCCGCGATGTGTTAGTCGCGGTCCCGGCCTGGAATTGACTGGACGACCGGGGTATTAATTAAGCCGGGGGTCTTAAATGTACTGCTCTAGGCCATCTTGCCTTGTCTAGCAACCCTGGCGTCTTTAGTATGTCCATTATACTCCTTTGTTGTTGCGTTGTCAAGGGTTTTGAGGCGGGGCGGCATTTGCTTTTTCAAACCGGGCGTTCCCGCCTCCAGCGCGGCGGGCCGCCCTGCGTTCTCGGCGAAAAATCAGCCCCAGCGCTTACTGCGCGCGAGCAGGGGCTGAACCCCGCTTTTTCGCCTCCGAAAGCTTTTCAAAACCAAATGCCGTCCCGCCCTCTTAAAAGCCGTTGAGTGTTTGTTTGCACAGCAAGCGAATCCGAAAATTTATTTTAGGATCTCCACAGGCGTTTTGCATGGTGTCCTGCCCTTTTGAGTTTGGAAATTCGCGCAAAAAGGCTGGACAAAACGCCGAGGACGGAGTTTAAATTTCGCTGGAAATTCAAACGTATCCTAAAATGAATTTTCAGATTTGCGAAGTTAAATTTACTGCAATATTTTTTCTACTCAAAATGCAGATTTTCAAAATGGGGGATGAGCGATTTCAGCGCGGGGTAATTTTTGAGTTCAAAATCTTTTTGTAAAAGAGCTTGGGCTTCGGTTCTGGCGGCTTCAACCATTTTTATGTTTTTCAGCGCCTCCATGCCGATGTCCGAAATGCCCCACTGCTTGGAGCCTGAAAGTTCTCCGGCGCCCCTGAATTGTAAATCGTATTCGGCAAGCTCAAATCCGTTTTTGGCGTCAGTCAGCGCTTTTAAGCGTGACAAGGTTTTTTGGGTCGGAGATTCGGTAAAAACAAAACAATACGGCTGATGCGTGCTTCTCAAAAC
>JBBTVC010000004.1:0-1862 GCA_038063435.1 Patescibacteria group bacterium
TGAAGGATCCGGAGGCCCGCGCGCACGTGTATTATCTGGCCGGCGTTATCTATTTCAACCGCGAGCAGTATGAGACGGCCGCCAGGATGTTCACACAGGTCAAGCAGACGCCGGACACGGCCCTGCAGATCGAAGCCGGGCTCAAACAGGCCGACTGCCATTACAACCTGGGCAACTACGGCCGGGCCTACAAGGCCTACGAGTCGGTCGCCGAAAAATATCCCAACAGCCGCTTGGTTGACGACGCTAAGTTGCGAATAGCCGAATTTTATAATATATGGGGGACGGCTGGATCGGACGACTTGCTTGAAAGAAAAACAAGAGCTCCTGAAAATTGGAGAAAAGAAGCGAACAGGTGGCTTTTGGACGTAGTTGAGAATCACCCCGACGACAAAGCCGTGTCTTATCCCAAGACCGAAGAAACCGGCGAGTATACCGCGTCCTACGCTCTTTATTTTTTATACGCTTGGGGCGCTCCGAAGGATAAAAAGTATTTGGAAATGCTGGTTCAAAAATATCCCGCATCCGAAGCGGCCGGATGGGCCAAGGAAATATTGTCGCGAAAGTAAAAGCAAAAACCGCTCCGACGGAGCGGTTTTTAACTTAAATTTTCAAATAAAACTTTTCCACAGCCCGTGACTTGTTTTTTGAACTAAAAACCAATAGAATAAATTGATTATATTAATAATTAATAAATAAAAATCTTAATTATGAACAAAAAATCATTGATTTTAACAGGACTCGCGGTTTTCTTGGCCGGAACTTTTGCGGTGAACGCCAATCATTCATGGGGCGGCTATCATTGGGGAAGAACCGCCAATCCATTCACGCTTGAGCTTGGGGATAATGTTTCGTCTGTGTGGGATTCATACCTTGGAACGACTGCGGGAGACTGGAGTTTGTCGTCCGTTCTGGATACGGTTGTTAAGCCCGGAAAGACCAAACCGAGCGTTTGTAAGGCGACCAACGGCCGGGTTGAGGTGTGCTCCAGCAAATACGGTTTTAACGGTTGGCTCGGAATTGCTCAAATCTGGATTTCCGGAGAACATATTGTAAAAGGCGTCACCAAAGTCAATGACACTTATTTTAACACCACAACGTATAACAAGCCGGAGTGGAGAAATTTTGTAATGTGTCAGGAGGTTGGACACACTCTCGGGCTTAATCATCAAGACGAGATGTTTGGAAATGTTAATTTAGAAACGTGCATGGATTACACCAATGACCCGTTAACCAACCAGCATCCGAACCAGCATGACTATGATCAGCTCGATTTAATTTATGCTCATCTTGATAGCGTAAATACGGTGTTTTCTTCGGCTGAGGGAGGCGGAACAGGGGGAGGAAAAGGAGGCGGTAAACCAGACGGCGTCGGCAGAGAAATTGATTTAGACAACCCCTCGGAGTGGGGTCAGGCCGTTAAAAAAGACGCTCGCGGCAATAACTCGCTTTATGTCCGCGATCTCGGCAGAGGCGAAAAGATTTTCACTTTTGTCATCTGGGCGCGATAAGATTCCTGAAAATAAAACAAAAAATGCCGACCTGTATCGGCATTTTTTGTTTGTGGAGGTGGGGAGAATCGCACTCCCGTTTGAATCGGTTTCTTAGAAAACTTCTACAGTCTTAGTCTCGCTTGTTTGCGATTGCGGCTAAAAGCGAAACGAAAGCGCCGCAAAAGTCGCTCCTTAATGTCGTTTTGAATCGGAGCGGTTCAAAACCAAGCCTCAATTTTTTACGCCCGATTTTTCTTATGAGACATCAGAAAGTCGGACGGCCTGCGTCAATTAAGCGTAGGCGAGTGCGTTTTGATAGTTTGCACTTGGAACTGTCTGGTTGATTTGCGAGGTGACCAAACATCCTCG
>JBBTVC010000005.1:0-735 GCA_038063435.1 Patescibacteria group bacterium
AAAATTCGCCGTTGGTTGGTATATTTCACTATTTTTGCCGCCGCGGTCATTATTATCGGCGATTTTGTGGCGCTGATTTATAATTTTTTGGGAGGCGAGCTGACGATAAGATTCGCCTTGAAAGCGCTAACGATATTCTTTACGGCCGGAGTTATTTTCGGATACTATTTTTACGATATTTATAAGCATAAAACCGAATGATGAAATTATTCGTCTGGGCGGTAATAATTGTTGTTGCAGCATCAATAGTTGCCGGTTTTTTTATTGTCGGCTCTCCGTATACCGAAAGGATGAGGCGGTTTGACGACGAGCGCGTCGCTGATTTGCAAAATATACAATGGCAGATAGTTAATTTTTGGCAGCAAAAAGAGCGCTTCCCTAAAGACTTAAACGAGCTTCGTGATGATGTCAGCGGTTGGATTGCTCCACTTGACCCCGAAACATCCGAGCCGTATAAATACATGCCGGGCGAGGGATTTTCATTCTCTCTTTGCGCGAAATTTTTATTGCCGAGTGAAGCCGGCGCTTTGTATCCGGCTCCAGATTTTTATATTGAAAGCGGGAATTGGACGCATGAAGCCGGTGAGCGCTGTTTTGAGAGGATAATTGACCCCGAGCGTTATCCGCCGTTTGCAAAACCGGCCAAGTCCGCTCGATAAATCCACTCCCGACGTAAATAAAAAATCCCCCCTTCTGTTGAGGGGGGGCACTGCTTTGGGCCGTTTTCGGCTGTGT
>JBBTVC010000005.1:835-6228 GCA_038063435.1 Patescibacteria group bacterium
TCGTCGGCACATTCGCGCTACTGCGCTCAGTACCTCCTCACCTGCGTTCGTCGGCACATTCGCGCTACTGCGCTCAGTACCTCCTCACCTGCGTTCGTCGGCGCCTACTTGCAGCCAGTTGCCTCGTGGACTACTCCGCCCACGACTCCGAGGGTGGTGCCAACCGCGTCTCCGCCAGCGCCCAGGACAACCATGTTTCCGCCCTGGAGGACTTGGTAGAGCACTGGCACTCCGCTCACCGTCTTGCCGAGGAATTTACCCACGGCATGGAACGGGGCCTTCCATGCGTCGCGCGAGGCCTGTACGTCCTTGCCGAAGCATCCGCTAGCGCCGTATGTCGGCATAGCCGTGGCGATGAGGGTGCAAACGGCGAAAAGTACCGTAAAAACGAACAACTTGCCCTTGCCCATGGCTTCCTCCTCTTTTTAGGGGCAGGGTACAGCCTGTTTAAAATAATAGCGTTTTAATAAAATCCGGTCAATAACTTTCAATCTGTGGATAAATGGGCTTAAATCTGCTAGATTTTAATAAAATGCCAACTCCAGTAGAAAAAATAAAGGAAAAAATAGATGTCGTTGAGCTCGTGGGCTCATATATAAAACTGCAAAAAGCCGGCGTTAATTTCAAGGCGCTTTGCCCCTTTCATTCTGAAAAAACCCCGTCTTTTTATGTGACACCTTCGCGTCAAATTTGGCATTGCTTTGGATGTTCGGCCGGAGGCGATATTTTTAGGTTCGTGATGAATATTGAGGGCATTGAATTTCCGGAAGCTCTGCGAATCTTAGCGGAACGCGCCGGAGTTGAACTTGAGCGCCAGGACCCGAAAATACGAAGCGAGCGCACGAGACTCCTGGACCTGCTTGAAACGGCGACAGCGTATTACGAAAAAAATCTTTACGAAAGAAAGGATGTCGGCGCGTATTTAAAAGAGCGGGGAATGACGGGCGAGACCGCCAAATCATTCCGTTTGGGCTACGCTTTAAATTCTTGGGACGGAGTTATTTCGAATTTACGGCAAGCCGGTTTTAAACAAGATGATATTGAAAAAGCGGGACTCGCCATAAAATCCGAAAAAGAAACCGGATTTTATGACCGCTTCCGCGCGCGAATAATGTTTCCAATTTTGGACGGCGCCGGAAGAATTGTGGGATTTTCCGGACGAATATTTGAAAAAGATTTGCTCTCGATGCGCGAAGCGGTCGGGACTCCGACCACCGACGCTGAAAGTCGGGGCGTCGGAGCCGCCAAATACATAAATACGCCTCAAACCGCGCTTTACGATAAGTCGCGCGCGCTTTATGGCCTTGACAAAGCTAAGACTGAAATCCGAAAGAAAAATTCAGCGATAATTCTTGAAGGCCAGATGGACTTGATAATGTCGCATCAGGCCGGCGCCACCAATGCCGTTGCCATTTCGGGTACAGCTTTAACACCCCAGCATTTAATAAATCTCAAAAGGCTTTGCGACACGCTAGTAATGTCGTTTGACACCGACAACGCTGGGTACGAAGCCACTAAAAAAAGCGTTGATTTGGGCGTTTCCGCTGGTTTTGAAATAAAAATAGCGGCTATAAACGGCGCAAAAGACCCAGCCGATTTGATAAAGGAAAATCCTAAAAATTGGTTTGACGCCCTAGAAGGCGCTAAGCCCGTTGTTTCTTTTCTTTTAGAGACTCTGGCTGTAAAAAATAAAGATACCCTCGCTTTTAAAAAAGAAGTTGGCCGCACAGTTTTGCCTTATGTTGCCCTGATGCAAAGTGAAATAGACCGCGCTCATTGGATAGGTGAGATTGCTTTAGTTTTAAAGATGCGCGAAGAAAATGTTTGGCAGGAGCTCGAAAGGATTAAGGGAAAATCTCGCCCGAAAAAATCAGGCGATGATAGCGCCATACCTCCGGTTCGCAGCCGCCGGGGATTACTTGAAGAAAGACTGATAGGTTTGGCTGCGTGGCGTAAAGACGATTTAACGGCCGTTTTTTCCGAATGCAAGGCCGAATGGTTTTCGCCCGAACGCCGTCATATTTTTGAATCAAGTTTGGTGTCAGCCGATACCGAAGACCATTATGTTAAAAAATTAGCGCTTGAAGCCGAAGTGGTTTATGACGCTGGCGAAAACATGGCCGACGAACTTAAAAGCTTAATAAAAGAGCTGAGAAAGGAGAATCTTAAAGATAAATTGGTAAAACTCGGCGACTCCGTAAGAGAGCTTGAAAGATCGGACAATAAAGATGAACTTGAAAAAAAATTCGTTGAATTTAAGTCTATTTCAGCCGAATTGAATTCTATTTGAATTTAGTGTAGTATAGATGTTTGCATGTCAAAAAAGACCCCGGTCAAAATAAAGAAAAGTGTTAAAAAACACAAAGCCAAACCGGCTAAAACCAAACCGTTAAAACCGGTTAAGTCGCAAACGGCCAAAAAGTTTTCAGTCAAAGAAGAGTTTAGCGAAGCCAAGATCGCTGAGCTTATTAAGCGCGGAAAACTGCGCGGTTTTGTGACCTATGGCGAAATTCTTTCCAAGTTTAAGCATATTGAACGAAACATTTTATTTTTAGAAGACCTTTACAACCGCCTGCAGGAAGCTGGCGTTGATGTCGTTGAGGGTAAAGACCTTCTGGAAGTTGAAGAAAAAAAACCGCGCCAAGCCAAGGTCCGCGACGCCCTGGAACATTTGGGTACGGATTCGGTGCAGATGTATTTGCGTGAAATCGGTAAAATCGCCCTCTTAACCGCCGAAGACGAAAAGGATCTGGCAAGAAAAATAGAAAAAGGCGATGAGGACGCCAAGAACCGCCTGGCTTTAGCTAACCTTCGTCTTGTCGTTTCTATCGCCAAGCGTTATGTCGGCCGGTCGCCGAACCTGACGCTTTTGGATTTGATTCAGGAGGGCAACATCGGCCTTTTCCGTGCGGTTGAAAAATTTGATTGGCGACGCGGTTATAAATTTTCAACCTATGCCACCTGGTGGATCAGGCAGGCCATCACTCGCGCTCTAGCCGACCAAGCGCGGACCATTCGTATTCCGGTGCATATGGTTGAGACCATTTCAAAATACCAGCAGGCCGTCCGCAGATTAACCCAGGATTTGGGCCGCGACCCTTTAGCTGAAGAAATCGCGTCTGAAATGGACATGGAGGTGGAAAAAGTGCGCCACATTCAAAAAATTTCGCAGGACACAATTTCAATTGACGCGCCGGTGGGTGAAGACGAAGAAGATTCCACCCTCGGTGAATTTATAATGGACGAGACCATTTTGTCGCCGGAACAGGAGGCGGCGCGCCGTCTTTTAAAAGACCAGCTTCGCGAAATAATAACCGATCTCACGCCAAGAGAGCAGAAGATTTTAAAAATGCGCTTCGGCTTGGACGACGCCATCACCCACACTCTTGAAGAAGTAGGTAAAGAATTCGGCGTAACTCGCGAGCGAATCCGCCAGATTGAAGCCAAAGCCCTTGAGCGAATCCGCCAGCACCAAAAATCGCATAAACTTGAAGGGTATTAAAATTTAAAAATGAAATTTTTAGGCGAACGGCAAGCTATATTAATAGTTTTCGCGGTTATTTTTATTTATGTTCTCATTATGGGCGCGGTTTCCGTGGCGCGCCATTATAATTTCCAGACCCAAGCCTGGGACATGGGGATATTCGCGCAGACTTTTTGGAACACGGCGCACGGCCGCGTAATGCAAAACAGCATTGAAGAAGTTCCAAACCACTTCGGCGTTCATATGAGCCCGATTCTTTTTATTTTAGTCCCCGGGTTTTTAATTTTTCCCAGCGTTTATTATCTATTGATTGTTCAAACTCTAGCTCTGGCTTTGGGAGCTTGGCCGCTTTATTTATTTGCAAAAAAAATTCTTGAACGCAAAGACCTAGCTTTGGCGCTTGCCGCCGGCTATCTTTTATACCCCCCGCTTCACTGGGTCAATCTTTTTGATTTTCATCCGGTGGCGTTTTTGGTTCCGGCGTTGCTCGCGGCTTTTTATTTTTTCTACGAAAAGAAATGGTTTTGGTTTTGGGTCTTTATGGTTGTAGCCGCGGCATCCCAGGAAGACGCGGTTTTGGCTGCTATGTTTGCCGGCCTGTTTCTGGCCGCCTTGCGCTGGGACGAAAAAAAAGAAAGAAAAATGGGCCTTGCGGCTGCGTTAATCGCGCTAGTTTATTTTGTCCTCTCAATGAAAATAATTATGCCTTATTTCGGCGGCGGACTTTTACGGCTTGACCGCTATGCCGAGCTTGGCGGAAGCGTTGGGGAAATAGCCCGCAATCTGTTGTTTAATCCCGCCCTATTTTTTAAAACGGCATTTAGCGCGCAGAAATTGAGTTATCTTTTTTGGCTCTTTTTGCCCGTAGCATTTCTGCCCTTTGTGTACTTACCGGCGATTTTACTTCTAATTCCTGGGCTTCTTGAAAATCTACTGACCAGTTTCGGCAATCAGTTTTCGGGATTTTACCAGTATGATTCCATGCTTATTGCCGGAATATTTATATCAAGCGTCTATGGACTGCGGACGCTATTAAAGCGCCGGCCGGATAAGGCTTTGTTGTTTAAATCGATTATTATTTGCGCGATTTTCGCCGGATTTTTATTGCGTTCTCCTGTCAGTCCGTTTTCATTTCCGGTAGAGTTTTTTAAATCAAACGAACGCCAGCAAACCCTTCGCCAAATAGTAAAAAGCGTTCCTTCGGGCGCAAGTGTAGCTGCCGAAACCAATATTGTTCCGCATTTATCGGACAGGGAATATGTTTATATGTCTGGTTCCGAACCGTTTATGGTTGATGTGGTTATTCTTGACGGAGCCGATTTTTTTGGATTCAAAGACCCGGACAGTTTTCGTAAGTACGCTGATTCTTATGCCAATGCCGGAGAATACGACGTTCGGGTAATTAAAGAGAGATACATTGTCTTTACAAAAAAAGGCCTATTTTTGGAAACGGAGCAATAGCACTTTCCAGAAGCTTTCCAATATAATCGGAAGATTTATTTTTGATTTCCCTGTTTTTCTTTCGGCAAAAGTTATGGGAATCTCGCATATTTTATATCCCTTTTGGTGCGCTTTGTGCGTGGTTTCAATCTGGAAATTATAGCCGACCGAGCTAAGCGAATCCAAATCAATATTTTCCAGAACATGTCTTTTAAAACATTTGAATCCGCCGGTCATATCGCGGTAGGGCAGGCTCAAAACAGCCCGGGCGTAAATGTTTCCGAAACGGCTTAAGAGCCGGCGCGCTGGGTTCCAGTTTTCTATTGCCCCGCCCGGAATATAGCGCGAGCCCAAAACCACATCATGGTTTTGGGTTTTGGAGAGCATTTCTAAAATAACATTAGGATCGTGCGAAAGGTCGGCGTCCATCTGGACTATGTAATCAGGCTGGCCCCAATCGTCAAATTCG
>JBBTVC010000006.1:0-16675 GCA_038063435.1 Patescibacteria group bacterium
TCTTGGAATGTAATGCGGTCTTTTTTATTGTCGGGCATTATAACCCGCGCCTTTGACCGGCCGAAAGTGAAAGCCTGGACATTGGCTTGCTTCACTTGGCGAGAAATCATCCAGAAAAATAAAATTACGAGTAAAAATGGAGCCAAAAAGGGCAAAATCGCTCCAACCCAAAAAGCCAGGCCCGAAAGATTTTTTACCGCGATGTCTATTTTAGCAAACTCCTCGGCTGAAACGCCGTAATTTTTTAGCGTTTCGGTAAAACCGGACTCAATTTCTTTTTTAGAAACAAGTTCCTTATCGTCAAGCATAAAAACGGCAAGCGTATCGCCCGAGACTTCAATTTTTTTGACTTGGCCCGATTTAATTTTTTCAGCAAGAGACGAGAGAGATATTTCTTCAACTTCCTTCAACCGCTCCAAAGCCAGAGGATAAAAAGAGGCTAGCAAAAGAAAAATGGCAATGGCTATTAAAATGTTTCTTGAGAATAACTTCATAAAAAAATTTTAACAAAAAAATACCGAGGGGTCAAACCGACCCCTCGGCGGAATTCTATCCAATGAGACGCTTGATGCGCGCCTCCATGTCGTCATTTTGGTCTTTTTTGGACAAGTATTGGTCGCTCAACCTCTGGGAAGTTCTGCCCAGAAGATTGTGCACGCGACGCAAGCCGTCGCGAAAATGCTGGAAGCGAAAGGTGGAGTTGTCAATGATATAGCCGGGGATATGCGCATGCTCTTCAAGAACCTCGGCCATCTGCCGAGCCTGATGAAGATAGCGCCTCAGATAGTCAATTCGGTAGTCAAGGGAGAGATCGTCCTCAAAACGCCGGTCCATGAGTTTGGCAAGCTCGCTAACCGCGTCAACCAACCCGCCAAACCACATCGGCAGAGAAACACCTATTGATGCGGCGGTCGGAATGAAATCAAGCTCTTCGCCTCTATCAAGATGGGGCCAGCTGGGCCTGACAATCTTGAATTCGGCAATTTCCTGGCCGCCCATATGAAGAGCGGTCACGCGCTTGAATTCCGGCACCGGATGGTCAAAGTCGGGGTGCAGAACAACGGCCAGGAGGTCAAACTCCTCCTTCTTTATCTTTTCGGAAAGGCGGGCGCTCTTGAACGCTTTCCAGAGCTTACCCAGCTCCAGTTCGCAGTTCTCAATTCCGGCTTGATCGTAATGAAAAACGGACTTAATGCCGGCTTTTTGGAGGTCGCTGATTCTGTTTACAAAACCGTAATATTCCCGGCCAAAAAGACGCATCATTTGTCTGAAGTAAACACCGGAGCCCGAAGCGGCTCTTTGATATTCGTTTGCTTTCAGCCCTTCTTCGTCAGGTTCGGTAAGTTCGTCGAGGTCATCCGGAATTTCTATTCCGCCCATCTCCGCTCCCTTCCTTGTTGAAAGTTAAACAGGCACTATGCCCTGTTCCAAAGAACTCTTGGATAAAAACTTTTGCAAATTTCCATCCAAGAATTCTCTGATTGTGCAAAATCCTAGTTTGCACATTTTTACATTTAAGAGTTCTTTGAAAGAATAAATTTTGGGGCCGGAGGGAGATTAGAACTCCACTCCGGCCCCATGTTTCTTGCTTAGAGGCGGCCGCCGCCTCTGTTGGCCGACGACCTGCCGTACGTCACGCGAGGGTGGGAGCCCATCGGCTTTCCGTACGCGCCGAGAGCGTGGCGCTCGGCGCGTTCATCCACGGCCTCCCTGGCATCCTTCAAGGCCTTCTTGGCCTCGAACTCGTCCCTGTGGTTCTCGTAGTTGGCCGTCTTCTCGGCCGGGATCGAGGCGAGCCACGTGATTGCTATGCCATTGGCCGCGGCGGCATCGTCGAGCTTGGCCGCGCAGACTGGGCAGTGGAAGACCTTCCGGAGCTCTGTCGCTCCCTCGGGACACTTCGGATACACAGGGAACTTCAGGAGAGCGAAGTTGCCCTTCACTCTGGGCTTGCCCTTCTTCGATCCCTCGTTGTGGATGACGACCACCAGCTTCGTCCGGTTGATGATGTTCCGCGTCATCGGCTGGAGCGGAGGGTTGTCGCCCACGTGAAGCTCCGACTGACACGACATCGGGTCGTCCGTGTCCGGCCGCAGGTTCTCGAGCTCGGTGATCTTGGCTCGGCGAGCCTGGGACTCCTCGACGGCCTGCTTGAGCTGATCCCCCGAGATTTTGGTCTCAAGGGGAAGGCCCAAGGCCTTGAGCATCTGGTCGATCTGCTTGTCGAGGGCGAATATGCTCACTCGGCCCTCGTAGACCCTGTTTCTCCAGTCCTCCTTGGCCTCGTCGTCGAACCGGTCGGTGATGTCAAACCTCTCTTGTCGCTCGTTGCCATTGCCGGATGCCGTCATGAACTGCTTGAAAGCAGCCTTGATGGCGTCGAGGTTCTGGTTGACGTCGTCGGCCGTGCTGGTCTTCGCCAGCGGGTGGCCGTTCTGCCCATCGAGGATGTTGCAGACGACTTTCACTAGCTTCCCACGGTCCCGGTTGGGATCGTAGCCATCGCCCACGACGTCCGACTGCTCGGCCCTCTTCAGGGCCTCGGGCGCAACGGGGTTGGTCTTCTTGCCGTCCCGCTCGTCAGTGGTCGTGATCTCGGGGGGGTTGTTGGTTCCTTTCCCTTTCTTTGCCTTTGGCATGTCTGAACTCCTTGGTTTGGCGCTGGAAGCGCCGTGATGAAGCGGGACTGTTCAAAAACAGGAAAACACGAACATCAAACCTTAGTCTTATATGTCTGAATCCTCCTTTTAGTAGGTTGTAGGGAACTTCAGTTTTCAGCTTTCATTATAGCGTACTTTCATTGCCTTGTCAAGCCCCTTCTTCGCGCAAAAGCGCTAAGCGCTTGCTCCGCGGCTTTAGCCTCATTTTCGGCATTCTTTATCCGATCTTCAACCGCCTTTTTCAGGCAGTCGGGAGCGGAGGCCAGATCAACGACTTCCCAATTCACGACAACCGGCTTACCGACCACGAACTTGTCGGGCTTGGCGAAGTCGGAAGTGAATTTGATGATGTCGTATTTGGATTCGCCGCCTTCGTCTTCGCCCTCCCGGCGCTCAATCAAAATGAAAGTATCGGGGAATTTATCGGTTTCATTCGGGAATGCCAGACGCAGATAGTTGGGGTCGCCCCTGTCGCTGACGGAAAATCCGAAAGCGTCCTGCTCTCCGTGGCGTCCGCAAACCACGAATGTTTTGTCCTTCCGGTGAAGCTCAAGCTGATGATGCTTGGCTTCAGGCGAAACGATAAACGGCGCGAACATCAGCGAGCCCGAATCATACGTTCCGAGTTTTTCCGAAAAATTGGCAAAAACATGAACGGCTGGCAAATAGGCCTTATCCGAAGTCTGACTGCCAAGGGCCCTGTAAATCATCTTTTCCATGACCTGCTTCGGCGGACGCAACGACTCGCCGAAAGAAAATACCTCTTCTGTAGGAAAAGACGACCCCAATCCGATTTCAATCGGAAACTTAGGAATACCGTGATACTTGTGCCACTGCACTTGAGTCGGCAAAGCGCTTCCTCCTCTGGGTTATGCTCGGAAGTGCGACTTCCGAGAAATCAATGAACCAACTTTGTAGCTTTTGCCATTATAACATATCCACAAAAAATTGCAAGCCCAAACAAAAATAGCAAGAGATAAACTCTTGCTATGTCTTAAGGCATTCTGGTTGCTCTTGCGAGCTTTTTTACCCTGGATAAGACCGGCAAAAAATCTTCGCAAAATTCGTTCAAAAAAACGACACGGCTCGCGTATCTTCGCAAGCTGGATCTTGGCGAAAGACCCTCTTTCCAGCAGAATATTTCCACGTTTATTTTCTTTATCTCGGCGAAATCGCGAATCGCGCGCGAAAAGTCGCTGTCCGCGGTCACCAAAACTATCGTTTTGACGTCGCTATAAACACGTTTGCTGTCCAAGGGGCTTCGCGGAAAAATCCCGAGGTCGTAATTCATCATTGCATCAATGTCTCTCTTGCGGTAATCTACGCCCCCTCGTTTTTCGTATCCTTCGCGCCATATCATTTTAATACCGGCTTCAGACATCTTTACTGCGGGCAACCACTCCGGGACTTCGTGATTTCTAACATCATCGGGAATTGAAACGTAGGCAAAAACGTCTTCCACTTTGCGCGAGCCCGCGATAATCTTAATCAATTTGTGCCACAAAACCCCGCCCAAAAACATTCCCAAATCGCCCTTGTTCACGAGATTCGGGGCATCAATAAAAATGACGACCGACTCGCGTTCTTCGTTTTCTTTGGGAGCGTTTTCGTTAAATAACGGAATGGCGCGTTTGGGCAAAACAACCGGCGTTGGCTTACTGGCTTCTTCTTTCTTGTGGTCAAGGCCTTTGGATAGCTGACGCTCCAAAAGCTTAACGCTTGTTATGATTCGCCTTTTACTTTCTCCCGAAGCGATAATTTCAAGACATCCTGCCTCGGCAAGAGCGTCAATATATTTCATCGGGGAAGAAACGCTTTTTGCCAGAAACTCTTTTGGCCGTTCCACCACTCCATTTTCATCAACAACGCGCCACAGAGCGTTAAGGACGTATTGAAGATTCAGATTAAAAGAACCTTTGCTTTTATCAAGCTTAATTCTGACAGCCAAGCGTCTCTCAACATGCTCCGAAAGCACTCTTCCTCCTTTCTTTTCAGATAGCTTCCCCGATCCAACTTGCCGTTAAACCGTACACATATTAACACGAAGTTTTGTGGTTTGCAAGCCCTTGCAACAAAAATGGACAGCTCGGAGTGCTGTCCAAATACTACTTTTAAAGCTCGTTTCCGGTTTCGCGAGCAAGCCGGTCAATCATCATACTTACAATTCTTGCCGGCGCGACATTTGTCTCTCTGGCCTCAAACATGATCTCACTTGAAGTTCTTGCCAGCGCGTCTATTTTAAGAGCGAGCCATTTTTTCCAATCAAAACCGCCTATCAAGGGAGCGACAACCGTAATGACCCCGCCTCCATTTTCAAGATATCCGCCTTGAGAAAGATGAACAACGCGCCTTTTCCACAACGCGTCTTCCAGCTCCGAACCATGCCTATTCTGGTCATTAGCAGATCCAATAATGGCCCGCCATTTATGGTCACTTGAAGAATCACAAATCTCGGCGATGTTTTCGGGAGTTATCGTAACTTCTTTGTCACAGGGGGTATAAACATGGGCATATTTGGTATGAATCGTATCTTCGGATAGTCTCTCAACGCCCCTAAAACGGTCTCTTGCCTCTTCAACAACTTCATGGCGTATATCAGCAATGCCAATGTTAAAACCATCGTCATAAAGCAGTTTTAATAAAGGATAGCCGACCTTGCCTATTCCTTTTATATTTACCCTCTTGCCGTGCATCTTTGAATCGGCGTGGAAAATGCTGAAAAATTCTTTTATCGCCTTATGAACGCCAATTGCCGTTTGCGGCGAGGGATCACCCGAACCGCCGTATTCCTGATCCAGTCCCAGCACATACGGAGAAACGCCAAACGCAAGCATTAAATCAGTAGTATTGGTATGGACATCGGCTCCGGTATATACCCTGCCTTTAAAAAAATTCAGCGCTTCGCCAAGAATCTTATAAGCGTAAACACGAAGCTCGTTGACTAAAGGCTCTTCACTGAAAATAGTAAACTTCACTCCGCCGAACGGCAGACCGTGGCACAAATTTTTCTTGCGCATATCAAGGGCTTTGTAAACCGCTTTTTCAATCGCTTCATCATATGACTTCCAGCCATGCGGATTGTCTTTATCCGCCAACCAGTCGCTATGCGTTCCGCCAACACAACGATCGTAAGCTGAACGAACTACTGCCGCGTTAACACAAACAGGATTTCCGACCCTGGAAAAACTCCAAATTTCGCCGGGGAAACTAAGACGAGATTCAACGGCTGTGAGCCTTCTTTTAGAGAACTTGGAAGATAGGATTTCCGAAGGCATTTCCCGCCCCCTTTTTATGTAAAATGAATCCGTTTTAAGATTATTCCTCTTTTTTTTCGGGGTCAATGCTCTTTTTTTGGCCGGGTTTTTTGGCCCGGAAGACGCAGTTTTTATTTGAGCAGGATTCGCCCCGAGGCGACTCAACAAGCGGGGAGCCGCACTCAATGCATAATTTGCCGGTAGGTTTTCGCCAAGTGGCGAAACCGCAGTCGGGCCATTTGGAACAGCCGTAAAAAATCCTTTTTCTGCGGGTTTTGCGTATAACGATTTCGCCCTCCTTACATAAAGGACACTTCATATTTATGGTCGGCGGCGGAAGAGCTTCAGTGAATTTACATTCCGGAAATCCGGAACAAGCGATAAAACGCCCGAAACGGCCTTGTCGTATAACCAATGGCTTCGAGCAATTGGGACAGACGCGGTCGGTCGGCTCGGACAAATCCTCTTTAGCAACGCTCTTATATTTTTCGTTCAGATTTTTAATGAATGGCGCGTAAAACGCCCCCAACACTTCTTTAGTTTCTTTGGAGCCTGCGGCAATTTCGTCAAGTTCGTCTTCCATTTTTCTGGTGAAATCCACATCCACTATTTCCGAAAAGTTTTTTACCAAAATTTCGTTGACTTTCTCGCCGACCTCGGTCGGCTGAAAACTCTTACGCTCGTCGCGAACGACATAACCGCGTTCTTCAATGGTTGAGATTATCGGCGCGTAAGTTGAGGGACGGCCGATACCGAGACTTTCAAGAGTTTTTACCAAAGTGGCGTCGGAATAGCGAGCCGGACCCCTGGTCTGGCGTTCGGGCGCTTCCAAACCGAGTAAAACCAGTTTGTGCGCGTCCTTAATGTCCGGCAAAATAATGTCTTCGGCTTTTGACGGATAAACTTTCAAAAATCCGTCAAAGGTTATTACTGAACCTACGGCTTTCAGTTCATAAGAATTTTTATTTTGGGCTTCAATTTTTATTACGGTGTCGTCATATGTGGCATCGGCCATCTGCGACGCGACGAATCTCCGCCAAATCAGGTCATATAATTTAAATTGCGACTTGTCAGTAATCTCTTTTGAGGCGCGTTCTGGGTTTAATTCGGGATTGGTCGGCCGTACCGCTTCATGAGCTTCTTGAGCTAAGCGCGATTTGGTTTTAAAACGGCGCTTCGCGCTGAATTTCTGGCCGTATTCGCTTTTTATAAATTCTTCGGCGTTATTCAGCGCTTCTTCGGCCAGATTAACCGAGTCGGTGCGCATATAAGTAATGAGGCCAGTTTCGTAAAGACGCTGTGCCGAAATCATTGTGCGCTTGGCCGAATAGCCAAGACGCCGATAAGCGTCTTGCTGAAGAGTTGAGGTGGTAAAAGGCGGCAATGGTTTTCTTTGGCGTGATTTTTTTTCAACCGACAAAACTTTGAATCCGGCCCCCTTAAGATCGCTGACCGCGTCATCGACTTCTTTTTTATCGGTGAAGCCGGGCTCATTGGGAGTCTTTTTATTCACGCTAATAAGTGCGGCTTTAAATTTAAGACAATCCCCGCTTTCGTCTGAACAACCGTCTTTTTGCAAGAGCGATTCAATAGTCCAAAAAGTTACGGGCTTAAAAGCTTTAATTTCGGCTTCGCGCTCAACTATGAGCCGCAAAGCCACGGACTGCACCCGGCCCGCCGAAAGCCCGCGCATCACTTTGCGCCATAAAAACGGCGAGAGTTTATAGCCGACAAGGCGGTCAAGAATACGCCGAGCCTGCTGGGCCTCAACCATGTTCGCGTTTATTTCGCGCGGATTTTTAAGAGCTTCATCAATGGCTTTTTTGGTGATTTCATGAAAAACAATCCGCTCGATTTTTAATTTTTCATTTTTCTTTTTTAATTTATCGATCCCGATGGCTTGAGTAACGTGCCAAGCAATGGCTTCGCCTTCGCGGTCTTCGTCGGTCGCAAGAATTATGCCGGACGCTTTTGCTGCAAGTTCTTTTAAAATTTTGACCGCGGGTTTGGCTTTTTTGGGTATTACGTAGTGGGGCTCAAAATCCTTTTCAACATCCACTCCCAATTCATATGCCGGAAGGTCGCGAATGTGGCCGAAGGATGATTCAACCTTAAAACCACTGGACAGAAATTTGCCAATGGTCTTAGCCTTTGTCGGTGATTCAACTATAATTAATTTCATTTCAAATTCATGCTTTATGGAAAATTCCGCCGATATTTTTAATTTTGCCCGAAAGCTCCAGAAGAGTCAGTTTTTGATTAAGAATCGCGGATTCAAGTCCGCTTTTTTTCAAAAGCGAATCGGCATCAGACGGCTCTTCAAGCAAGTCCAATAAGTATTGTTCATCATCAATAATATTGTCAAGAGCAGTAATCGGTTCAAGGCCCAGCATTTCCAAAACATCGTCAGCCGACCTGATAACGGCGGCGCCATTTTTCAAAAGAGCGTTTGGGCCGTATGAGTTTAAAGATGTTATCTCGCCCGGAACCGCGCCGATATCGCGATTATAGTCTAAAGCCAAACGAGCTGTGATTAAGGCCCCGCTTTTTTCCGGCGCCTCAACAACAATAATGGCTTTAGACAATCCGGCAATAATGCGGTTTCTTTGAGGATATGTCCATCTCTCGGGAGGGTGATCGTGAGGAAACTCCGAAACAATAGCACCTCCGGTTTCAATTATTTTATTAGCCAAATCTTTATTTTGCAGCGGACGTATATAGTCCAGACCCGAACCTAAAACCGCGATGGTTTTTCCTCCGGCATCAACTGCCCCTTTATGCGCCCGTCCGTCTACGCCCAAAGCCAGACCGCTGACTACGCACACACCGGCTTTGGCTAAATCAAAGGCCAGAGAATAAGCAATATTTAAACCGTATTGCGTGGCGCGGCGAGTGCCGACAACGGCGACTGCCGGCAAAGATAAATTTAAATCGCCAAAATAATAAAGCTCGTCCGGAGGACTTGGAATTTCAAGCAGAAGTTTGGGATAAATTGCATCTCGAGGACGAACGCATTTAATCCCGTCCCTCATTGGTTGCGCCGGCATAAAACCAGTTCAAATATAAGATTTCCGCAGGACGGACTTTATCCTTTCCACCACCTCTATCGGCGTCAACTGGGCTTTAATCATGTAATCCTTGGCTCCAAGAGATTTAGCCCGCTCAATATCCTCGCGCTGTCCTAGATTAGAAAGCACTATAACCGGTATGGCTTCCGTATTCGGGTCTTTTTTTAAATCTTGTAGAAGCGCAAAGCCGTCTTTACCGGGAATTATCAAATCAAGAATGATTATACTTGGTTTCACGCTACGAACTTTAGCCAGGCCCTCTTCGCCGTCAATAGCCTCATCAACTTTAAATCCCTCTTTTTTTAATTTAAGCGACAACAAATCGCGTAAAAATTTATCATCTTCAATAATAAGCACCGAGTAAGCCCCAGTATTAACTTCTTTGTTATCAGAAATGCTTGTGGTTATGCTCGGCTTATTTAAGGATGACAAATACTGATTAATTTTTTCCAAAACCTCATTGGGTTCAAAATTGGCCTTGACCAGATAATCCACCGCGCCGAGACTTTTAACTTTTTCAAGCTCAACCGGCTGGCCAGAATTGGAAATGACGATAACCGGAATTGAACTTAATTCCGGATCGCCGTGCATTTTCTCTAAAACTTCATAACAGTTGACTTTAGGCATCACGATATCAAAAAGCACCATGTCGTATTTACCCGACTTAAGGGCTTTTAATGTTTCTTCGCCGTCAGCAGCTACTGCCGCCTCATAGCCATTAAGCTCCAGCTTTTTTTGCAAAACGCCGCTCAAAGCTTTATCGTCTTCGGCTATTAAAATTTTCGCCATAATTTTAGAGGATTTTTATTTTTATATTCGGGCCACATCTGATTCCTTCTCTCCATAAAACGCAGCCGCGCCCATAAAGAAAAAAGACAGGGCTAAAAGCGCGTGAACCAAAAGCTGTGTATACTGGCTCTGCAGTATATCTATGACCGGGCCGACGGTGAAAAAAACCGCCATTCCCAGGCCAAGAAGAAATGCTTTTACCTTAACCTCACGCTCTTTGCTTTTTATGCCAAGATACATCATGTAAAATCCTGGCAAGAGGAGAGCAATAACGTTGTTCGCAAGGAACAGTAAGCCGGAAATCTTGTCGGTTATTACGATGGGGGGCTGGTTCTGACCGAAAATATAGATAAGTTTGTCGGTATTTATCACTCGCCATACTACAGCCAAAGCGCCGAGTATCAGCACGAGAGCCGACGCGGGGTTTTTAAGCCGTGAGCTGAAGAAAGCCACTGGAATTCGTATAAGTATGGCGTTAGCTACGAAAAAGAATACGTGCGAGAAGGTGTGCGTATGACTCGCAAGTATCTCTACCGGATATAACGCCGGTATTCCGACATGGGCTATTCCGTCAAAAAAGAAAAAAGCGCTCATGGTCAAAAAATATATCCGCAGAGTGTTTATGAGCGAACGGACCTCGTCACTGGCAAAAACGCGTTGTCTGCCCAACCTGATACCCACCCAAAGGGTGATTATAAACGCCAAAAAGAAAGTGAAGACGCCGTAAGGTATGGGGGCAATGACTCCCGGGAAAAAGAAAAAGACAAAAGCCATGCCCAGCGATATAGAGGTAAATAATACGAGTATGTTTAAGTTATTCATATAATATTTTTACTTAATAATAAGTTATTCCGCGCTGTTTTAATTTTAGAAGCCCATCATAAATTCTTCAAACTCCGCAGGCTCAAGCCTTTTCTTGCCGGGCTTCCTTTTTTTAGGCAAAATGATGCGAAATGTGGAACCTCGGCCTACTTCTGATTCTACCTCAACGGAACCGCCGTGTCCAAGCACTATATTGCGAGATATAAACAGCCCTAGACCGGAGCCGTCCGGTTTAATTTTTATGGCGGATTCCGAGCGATTGAATTTAGTGAAGAGCAGCCTTTTGTCTTCTGCGGCAATGCCCATCCCACTATCGCGTATTCCCACCGTAAGAGCATCGTCTTTTTCTTCAACGCCAATCTCTACCTTCCCGCCAGAAGGAGTATATGCCACGGCATTCTCAATAATATTCTGCAACGCCATCCGCATTTTAATGCGGTCAAAGACAAGCGTGGACAATGGTTTTTCTGGTTTATTAAAAGAAAGGTTAATTCCCTTTTTGGCGGCGATGTCCTTAAAAGATGCCGCGAGGGCGTCAACCAGAGAGACCAGATCATCTTCTTGGAAAAAGAACTCAAACCGGCCTTCTTCTATCCTGGCCACATCTAAAAGATCATTGACCAAAGTAATCATTCTGTCGTTTGAGAGAAAACCCGTCGTCAAAAGAGATTTTAATTCCGGAGTTATCGGCCCGGCATCACCATCAAGAATCATGCTCAAAGTCCACTTAATTGCCGAAAGCGGCGTGCGCAGTTGATGAGCCGCAAGTGAAATAAATTCGGACTTGGTTCTAGTAATAACTTTTTCTCGGGTAACATCCCTGATGACTTTTAAATACGAGAAAATGCGCCCCGATTCATTTATAATCGGCGCTGTAACAATCTGCAAATCCCGGTCTAGTGGATGGTGAATTTTAAGCTCAATAATTTTAAGATGTTCGCTGTCGGCCTGAATTGAGCGCGCTTCGTCAGCCAGAATAGGAAAAAGCGCGAAAGCAAAAGAAGAGAATTTTATTTCGGCCGAGTCTTTGGGTTCAAATTTCCGGCCGACAACCTCCCTGGCGCGAACTCCAAAAATCTTTTCAGCCGTAGGATTTATAAAAATTACCTTAAAATCTTCCGAATATTCAATCAGGCCGTCGGTGAGATTGGAGATTATCGCCTGGGTTTGCTTTTTTTCCAAATCCAAAGCGCTAAAAAGATTAATCAGGCGGCGCATAACCCACAAAAGCGCTCCAAGTAAAATGGATGCAAGAACCGCAAATAAAGCGGCAAAAACCGTTATTCTTCGCCGCGATGAAAAAGCTTCGTTGAAATTCTGTTCAACTATAATGCCCCAGCCAAGATTTTCCACCGGCAAGCCGACGGCAAAAACAGTTTCGCCGTCAAAATTAGTGTAAGAATCATCGCTCGACAAACCGTCAACTACCTCGCCGCCTATAACTTTATTGACTATGGAACGATAAGCCAGATTCACGCCTCTTAAAACTATAGATGGATTGGGGTCGGCTATCAGATTTTTACTCTGGTCAACCACGTAAACGCGGCCGCCGGGGCCAACACTTATTTGAGATATCAAATCCCAGATAAAACGCAGGTTGTTTTCAACGATTATAACTCCGACTACTTCTCCGTCTGGAGAGCGAACAACTGTTGAAATTTCCCTAAGCGGCTCGGCTAAAAGCGAAAAAAATATGGGGCTTTCATATTCGTCCCGGTGGCCGCTGATTATTTCCTGAAACACCGCTTCGCCTTTTCGACTGCCGAGTTCCTTATCGGAAATAAATTTTGTTCGGCTTATTTTGAATTTTTCCAAACCGTCCAAGCCGACAAACGCCACTTCTCTCAGCGAGGGATTATTATTCAGGAGGCGCGTTATTATCTCGCCGGTCAAACGCGGGTTCTGGCCGATTAAATTTACGGACTCGCGAACAGAGTCTTTAACTTCCTCCAGAGAAACTTCAATCGCCGTACGAGCGCGCCTGGCTATTTCCAAATGCAGGTCCGAAACCCCGCGATTAATTGTATCAAGCGCCGGTAACAGCCAAAGACCATTGGCCACGAGCACCGCGACCGCCAAAATTATTATCAGTGCCGAAAAAAAACGAATACCCTTCATTCAAACCTCGTGATTTTGTAATTAATAAATTTATTTCAGCTCCAGAATAATTTCCTTTTTGGGTATTTCCGAAAGAATTCCGAATTCCACTGTTTTTTCAAGAATATATTTCATGTCGTTAATAACTCCTTGATTCCACTCGGTAACCAGAGTTTTTGGAAAACGCTGTTTCAGCACTTTAAATTCTTCGTCAGTCTCGATACCTAAATTTTCTTTTATAAATCCTTTATATTTATCCAGGATGTCTGGATTTTTGACAATAAGATTCGCCGCCTCAAGATAACTTTTTCTGTATTTTTTGGCTATGCTCTGGTGCGTCTGCAGCCAGTCTTCGTAGGCCGCAAAAACAAGATATGGAAAAGTTTTTCCCGTGGACTCGCGCCACAATTTTTGAACCTCGAGTATTTCTCTGTATTTCCCGGTGGCAATTTTCTTGGAAGCTATCGGCTCAAAGAAAAAAGCGGCGTCAACCTCTCTTTGGTCTAAAAACTTGCCCGCCTCGCTTGCATTGCCAAAAGACAATTGAAAATCTTTATCTAAAGAAATTCCCTTCAAATAGAGTGCGGTCTGGGGCCCCGTAAAAGCGGCTGAGATTTTTGGTTGAACGGCTAATTTCTTCCCGATAAGGTCCTCTATTGTCTGATAAGGAGAATCTTTTAAGACCAGAAGGGAATAGACATTGTAATAAACTGGCGCGATTGCTCTCAGCTCTTTTCCTTCCAAATTGGCCTTTGCTAACACAAGCACGCCATGAGTGCCAATTTCTACGTCGCGATTGCGAAGAGACCTTTCAGTATCCCCGGGGAGCATTGGCTTATAGGTAATATTTAATTTATTTTTTATATCTATTCCTTCCCCTTTAACAATGTGCGCAATCAGGCCCTCGGCGGCAGAACTGACGGTGGAGATGACTACCGACTCGATTTTTTGAGCCTGAAACCAATAATAAACTCCGCCGGCGGCAAAAATAAAAATAATAATAGGAACAATAATTTTTTTTATCATAAACCTCATAAAATTATTAACTGCTAATAAAACGACCACCTTATGATCAAAGATTGACCCTTACTTATAATTCTGCCATATAATATGTATGTGGTAAACACTTCAAAAGACCCGAGCCTCGGCTGGACTGATTTCGCGCAAAAACTTGCGGCAAAAAGCAACCGGCATTTTTCGGACGAAGAACTAAGCCTAATCAAAAACGCTTTTGAGTATGCGAGCTCTGCGCACGAAGGACAGCGCCGTTTTTCCGGCGAGCCGTACATAAATCACGTCGCGGACGTCGCGGTGGACGCCGCCTCATTGGAGCTTGACGCTAAAACCATATCGGCAGCGCTCCTGCACGACACGGTTGAGGATAACGTCGCGACGATGCACGATATAAAAAAGAAATTCGGCGACGAAGTCGCTTTTTTGGTGAAAGGAGTCACTAAGGTTGATAAATTGAAATATCACGGCGTGGAACGCGCGGCCGAATCCATGCGCCGGATG
Source organism: Patescibacteria group bacterium (assembly GCA_038063435.1). GTDB lineage: Bacteria > Patescibacteriota > Minisyncoccia > HO2-45-28 > HO2-45-28 > HO2-45-28. Next base: position 14,206 of record JBBTVC010000006.1, read on the forward strand.
TTTTTGGCGGTGGCCGAAGACATACGCGTAGTCGTTTTAAAGCTGGTGGATCGACTGAATAACATGAAAACACTCTACGCTCTGCCACAGCCGGAAAAACAAAAAAGGATCGCCTCGGAAACTCTCGAAATTTACGCTCCTCTGGCCGATCGCCTCGGCATGGGCGAGATAAAAAACGAACTTGAGGATCTTTCGTTTTATTACGTCTATTCCAAAGAATATGAGTGGATTAAAAAAGAGGTTGACGCTAAAATTCCCGAGCGGGAAAAATATATTAAAAAAATAATACCAATCGTCAAAAAAGAGCTGGGGCGCGAAAAAATAAGGCCGATCGAAATCGCAGCGCGGGCTAAACATTATTACAGCACCTGGAGAAAACTTCTGCGCTACGACATGAACTGGGAAAAAATTTTGGACTTAGTGGCATTAAGAATAATAGTCGCGAATGTTGAGGATTGCTACGCGGTTTTAGGCGCTATCCATAAACTGTGGCGGCCCATGCCCGGCCGGATTAAAGACTATATAGCGCTGCCTAAACCAAACGGCTATCAAAGCCTTCATACAACCGTTTTTTGTCTTGACGGACAGCCGACCGAATTCCAAATACGCACCGAGAACATGCATAGAGAGGCCGAGTACGGAATCGCCGCGCATTGGTTCTGGGACGAAACCGGCAAATCGAAAACCGGCGCCGAATTCGTCGGTCAAAAATTTTCGTGGGTCAAACAGCTTCAATCCTGGCAAAAAGAATTCGGGAAAGGAGAGAGCTCCGAGGAATTTTTGGAGTCGCTAAAAATAGATTTTTTCAGAGACCGCATATTCGTTTTAACTCCTAAAGGCGATGTCGTTGACCTACCCGAGGGTTCAACGCCCATAGATTTCGCCTATCACATTCACTCCGAAATAGGCTCTCGCGCCTTCGGCGCGAAAATAAATTCAAAAATGTCGCCGCTTTCGGCTAAGCTGGCTTCGGGCGACGTCGTGGAAATAATAACCAAGAAAAACAAAAAGCCGTCATCGGAATGGCTGAATTTTGTAAAAACATCTCAGGCCAGAAATAAAATCAAACACGCGCTTGGCATAACCCAGCCTTCGCAAAAAATTGACGAAAACGCGGTGGAGCTTGATATAGTCGTTAAAAACCGCGTCGGCGTTTTAAAAGACATAACCGGGGCGCTGGCGCTATTTAAAATAAATATTGATGGCGTTTCAAGTGCCGCGGACGGAAATGAATTTCCGCTAATCACCGTGAAATTCCGCGTCAAAAACCGTGAACAGCTTGAACGGGTTAAAACCCGCCTCAAGAAAATAAAAGGAGTGCAGTCGGTGGCCGATAAAACTAAACCGTAAAATTTTTGAGGTCTTCGGGACGGGCTTTTGCGGTCATTATGTTTATCGCCGGTTCTGGCTCGTCCAAAGATTCTTCCGGCCCAACGTCAAAAGACGGGTTTGGCGCGAGCTCCGGCGCATACGATTTTTCAGCCGATTTTTCCTCCGCTTGTTTTAAAGCAACCTGATTGATTAAGTGCCTCAATTCGTCTTCGGAAAAAAATTCAATTGAAATTTTTCCGCCGACTCCTTTTCTTTCTATATATACGCGGGTGCCAAGCGCTTCGCGCAATCTTTCTTCAAGCGAGCGCGTTTCGGCGTCCGGTATGTCGTCTCGTTTTCTGACCCTGTCAACGGCAATACGGCGCGAAGCTTTCTCGGCATCTCGCACCGAAAGACGCTTAAAATAAATATCATTAAACAATGACTCTTGTTCTTCGGGTTTATCTGTAAGCATCATAAGAGCTCTGGCGTGTCCCTCGCTTATCCTGCCGTCCGAAATAGCTTTTTGCACGTATTCGGGCAAAGATAAAAGGCGGACGGTGTTGGCAACAAACTCTCTGCTCTTGCCTATCTTAACGCCCACGTCGCGCTGGCGCATGTCAAAATTATCCATTAATTGCTTAAAGGCAATAGCGCGTTCAATCGGATTTAAATCTTCGCGCTGGACATTTTCAATTAAGGCCAGTTCCAGTTTAACTTTCTCCGCGGGCTCGGCTCGTATTATTGCCGGAACATTGGCAAGCCCCGCGATTTTGGCCGCGCGAAGCCTTCGTTCGCCGGCAATAAGCTCATAGTCAACCGCGATGCCGGAGGCAGAGGCGCGTTCTTGGCGCACCACCACCAACGGCTGTAAAATGCCGTATTGCTTTATTGATTCGGCTAAATCTTTAAGCTTGGCCTCGTCAAACTCACGCCGAGGCTGAAACGGATTGGGACTGATTTTTTCGGCTTCAAGCCAAAAAATGCTTTCGGATTTGTTTTCGTTTGGTAAATTATCGGGCATAGTTTTTAGTTTAATACACATAGGTTAGCAAACCAAAAATTTTTGACAATGGGTGGATAAATATATAGATTTATCGTAGAACGTTAATGCCGCGGTGGCGGAACTGGCAGACGCACAGGACTCAAAATCCTGCGA
>JBBTVC010000007.1:0-3482 GCA_038063435.1 Patescibacteria group bacterium
AAATAAAAAATAGCGGAAATAAAACTCCCAAATAAATTTCCCCCAAAAAAGGAATAGAAATCGAGTCTGCTCCGAGTTTAAAATAAAACCACCAGGAACCGGCCGCGGCGATCGCTATTATCATTAAAAGCCTTCTTGAAAAACGCATACCGCCGGCTATATATTTGCCGCGGCCCAATATCTGTAAAAAATCGTCGGCAAGTCCGACCAAGGCCGCCGAAATCAAAGTGAATAACGGCAGCCAGGTTTGGTCGCGGCTTAAAAAGTTTAATTTGCGCAAAACGAGATTCGATGGGAAAAAAGAGGCCATCAAACTGGCTATAGAGATCATAACCAGAGGAACAACCCAGACCAGAATTCCGCCGAGACGCGGAACGCTTGTTTCGCGGTCTTTGTGAAGTTCGCTGAAAATCGGCGTGGGATATCCATCCGGCGCAAATTGTCGGACGTTATTTCGCCACATTTTATATTTATAAAGATAATGCGTCAGGATTGGCGTAAGCATCATTCCGACAAAAAAAGCCGCCGCTGAAAGACCAAAAACTTTTAAAATGTTTAAAATCATATACTTCTAACGTATTCGGATACGGCTTCGTAAAGTTTAAGCGCGTCGGCAAACCGTCCGTCATAAGAAGAGCCTAAAATCACCGCAACAAACTGATGGCCGGGACCGACCCCGTAGGCTAAAACCAAATTACCTCCGGCAATATCAGTATAGCCAGATTTAACGGCAATGAGTTCAGGAATCCGCATTATAGGCATGGCGCTTGAATCAAAAACGTGTTTTCTGCCTTGTACCGAATAAATGGTGATCTGCGGACGCGAGGTGGCGGTAATCAAATCCGGACGGTTTTTGACCAGCCACGAAAAAAGTCGGGCAACTTCTTCGGCGGTACCATAAGCGCCGGAAAGTCTGTCGTCAACGTCCAATCCGGTGGAATTTAAAAAATAAGTTTTATGCAGGCCTAGACGGCTGACAAACATATTCATTTCATTTACAAACCACGATTCGTCGTAAATTCCATTATTTTCTCTGGCCCATAAAGCTAAAGCGTAGGCCGCGTCATTAGAAGACCTGACTAGCATCGCTTCTTCTAAATCTTTGGCATTATACGATTCTCCGACCAAAAATCCGTCATCGCCTTCCTGTAAAACGGCATCCGAAGTTATCGGAATAATAATCGCGCCTTCTTTCAGCAGATTCCCGCCGATATCGTAAGAAACGACGGCCGTGACAAGCTTGGTCAAACTGGCCAGCGGCCACTCGAGACCGGATTCTTTTTCAAAAATTATCTTGTCGTCGGATAAATCCAGAATAGCGGCGGCTTTGGCCTCGAGTTCCAAATTATCAAAAGGATTCGGGATGGCCTCGTTATCTTCAATAGATGCCGGTCCTGCGATAAAAAAATTTACGTCCGGCTTAACCGGACCCTTAACTCCTGGCCAAGAGGTGCTGACCCCGGCCAAGAATATAAAAACGGCTAAAATAAAAATATAGCGCATCAATTTTCTGCCGGCTTATCGGTTAAAAACGCGCTGAGCTTCTGCTTAAATTCCGCGTATTCCGGCAGTTCATCTATTTTGCCCAGACCCAGAAACTTCAAAAATTCAAGAGATGCCTGATAAATGTAAGTGCGTCCGTCTTTGGGATTAGACTTTCGCTCTATAAGTCCGCGGATAAGAAGATTTCTTAAGGTGTAAGATGAATTGACTCCGCGGATGTAATCCGCTTCACTGCGAGTAAGCGGCCCGCGATAAGCTATGATCGCAAGCGTCTCGGCAGAAGCCCGGCTCAAATCACGCGAAACCTCTTCTTTGACCAGAGTATCAACGTCCTTGGAAAAATTAGGCCTGGTTGCCAACTGCAAAGAATCTCCTTTCCAAACCAAGGTCAGCGCGGTACCGGTCAGATTTTTATCAAGTTCGTCCGAAGCCTGCCTGATCTGGGTTTTATCTGCCTCTAATATTTTTGAGAGGCGTTCAATGGTGACCGGTTCGCCGTGAATAAAAAGTATTGCTTCTATTCTTTTAGATAAATTTTCCATGGTGATAAATAAATCAAAGCGGAGCTTTTTTTAATTCGACATCGCCAAAAAGGCCTTTCTGCTCTACTTCAAAAAAACCTTGTTTTATTAGTTCTAAAAGCGCCAAGAAACCGACAATCAGTTCAACTTTATCTTTGGCCGATATTACTTTTTTGAGCGGTCCGGAAAGCTGGTCTTGAATACGGTTAATAAGTTCCTTGGTCTTTTCTTCAATAGTAATAACTTTAGCTAAAGTGTGCTCGGGAAGCAAATCCGGTTTGGGTATGGAATCTATGATTTTTGAGACAAGGGAGCGGAGAACAGCGGGGGCAATTTTCTCCGGCGGCAAAAAACCGAATTCAAAGCCTGAAAAAGCTTCGCGCGAAAAAAGGGGAGTATTTCTGCGGCCGAATTCCTGAATGTGTTTTGCAAACATTCTGAATTCCTTAAGCAGTTTTAACCGATTTTCCAATTCCTCAATGGACTCTTCCTCTTCCGGAGTAAGTTCGAGCGTCGGCAAAAGGGTTCGCGATTTTATGAGTATCAGCGTTGCTCCAACTGTCAAAAACGCGGCGGCTTCGGCCCGCGATATATCAGTAATGGTTTTAATATGCGCCAGATAATCTTCGTAAACTTTTGACAGAGAAACTTCGTTTATTAAAAGCTTTTTTTCTTCAATTAAACTCAAAAGGGCGTCAAACGGCCCCTCAAATTTCTCGGTTTTAACCTTATACGCCATTAAAAAATTTTAGCAGAAATCACAAGTTTTGAAAAGAAAAAAGGCGCCTCCGCAAAATCGGAGACGCTCAACAAATGACTTGTTATAGATCTAGATCTTTGAAAAAGATGGCAAAAAAGTACGCGGCCAGGATAAAGCTTATAGCTCCCCACATTACGTAGAATGTGTTGTTTGGAAATACGGTTATGCCGCTTGGCGCTGTAACGTGCACGCCTTTTTGGCCTTGATCCAGAAGGGTTTCGCGCAATTTCATAAGGATATTTGTTTTTTCGAGCTGTGTTGCGTCAGAGCTGACACCCTCGAGTTCTTTCAGCGAGGCCTTGAGGTTGTCATACCAAAAACCAACGTCTTCGTCCGGCGTTCGCCAAAGAATAGACGTATAGCCAGAAGTTAAGCTATTTTCTTCCAAATACTTGACGGCCACAGCAAGATTCTTCTTGGCCAGCTCGATAGTGTTGGCATCAGCCGCCCTCTTAAGGTAGCCATCAGCATTTCGATCAAACTGGATATTGTTGACGATCCTCGCGCCGCCCCAAGTAAAAAACACTAACGTGAAAATGACTGCCATGACTGCCACGTATGCCTTCACCGCTTGCTCCTCCTTGCGTTGTTATACCAAACTTCCAAAATGAGGATAGCAAAAATGAACCACTTTGTCAAGCAATAGTTAGGACACGCACATTCTGGACACAAATAATGGCTTAAAATAAGGGATTTTG
>JBBTVC010000008.1:0-4211 GCA_038063435.1 Patescibacteria group bacterium
ACCCAATTCATTTGAGGCGCCGGAGGGATTCGCACCCTCGCATAGCGGTTTTGCAGACCGCCGCGTTAGCTTCTTCGCCACTGCGACATTATTTATTTTTTTGTAAAATTTCTTCAATTCTTTGCCGGGCTTTTTCGCCTTTGTCTATCTCAAAATCAAAAGCCGGCATATATTTGATTTTAAAATTTTTTTTCATGTATTCATAGAAGTCTTTTTTTGCCGTAAGGAGCGCGTCTCTAATCCCGCCCTCTTTCGTCTCCGGCCAGACACTGACAAAAATACGAACTTCTTTAAAACTCGGGGCTATTTCAATTCTGGTAACCGTGGTTAAGGCGCCCGCCGGATTAATTTCGCGCTCTATGAAGTTTGCGGCAAGTTTTTGGATTAACGAGTTTGCGCGCTCCGCGCGTTTTTGGTCCATTTATATATCTGGTTTTATTTTTTCTTCTTCTATAACTTCAATTTCATCGCCTTCGGCCAAGGCTAATTTTGAAAACAGCCTCACGCCGAACTCTTTGCCTTCTTCAACCTGCGGGGTTCTGGTTTTATTTTGTTCAAGCTCCTGTATGCGGCCCTCGCCCAGTATATTTGCGCGTCTTTTTATCCTGAATTTCTTGCCGCTAACCACAACGCCCGAAAGTACCCGGCCGCCGACTATTTGGTCTTTAGCGCCCTGTTTGAAAATTTTAAGGATTTTGGCCCGGCCCAATTCTTTTTCAATTATTTCCTCGGGTAATCTATTTTTTATTTCCTCCCTCAGCCAATCGGTTATTTCGTAGATTATTTCAAAAGTCTTGATCGCCGTTTTAAATCTTTCGGCCAGCTCCGGCACGGTTTTATCCAGCCTCACTTTAAAACCGACGATAATTGAATCGGGAGAACTTGATGCTAGTTTAACATCGTCTTCGTTTATCGGACCGGCGCCCGAGCGGAGAATTTTTATTTTTAACTTTTCCGATTCTAGTTTTTTTATTTCGTTTTCAATGGCTTCAGCCGACCCGGCGACATCTGCTTTGATTATGACCGGTATTTCAAAAGCTGTTTCTCCGGCGGTGGATTCAGTTCGGACAAATGATGGCTCTGTTTTTGCTGTCTCTTGGCGAATTAATTCTTCGGCTTCTTTTTTTGAATCAACTGTCTGAAACATCAAACCTACTTCGGGCAAGATGTTGAAACCGACGACTCTGGCCGGCTGTCCGTATAACGCTTCCTTAACCGTATGTCCGGCGAAATCCTCAAAAATTCTGACTGGGGAAAAAGATTTTCCGATAACTATATATTCTCCTTGGCGCAAAATGCCGTTTTGAATTATTAAAGTCGCCGTGTTCCCTCGTTTTGAATCCAGATGACTTTCAATAACAACGCCCGAGGCTTTGGCTTGAGAGTCGGCTTTTAAATCTTCAATGTCGCTCGCAATAGCCAAAACCTCTAAAAGTTCGGAAACGCCCTCGCCGGTTTTTGCCGATATCGGAACCAGCGGAATTTTTCCGCCCCACTCCTCAATCAGCGCGTCGTTTTCGGCTAAATCTTTTTTGGTTTTTTCGGCGTTAGCGCCCGGTTTATCCATTTTATTAAGTGCTACAATAAACGGAATTCCGGCGGACTTTATGGCTTCCAGCGCCTCCTTGGTCTGGGGTTTGACGCCGTCATCGGCGGCAACAACAAGAATCGCGAGGTCTGCCACCCGCGCTCCGCGAGAACGCATTTTGGAAAATGCTTCATGGCCCGGCGTGTCAATAAAAGTTATTTTTCCCGATTCGCCGTCTTTGGAGCCAAGAATCGCTTCGTAGGCGCCAATATGCTGGGTTATTCCGCCGGATTCTTTCTCGGCGACATTGGTTTTACGAATATAATCAAGGAGCGTTGTCTTACCATGGTCAATATGACCCATTACCACAACTATCGGGTTGCGCTTGGTCAATTCTTTGTTTTGTTTCGTGTTTTGTTCCATATTTTTTGAACGACTCAAGCATATCGGCTTACGGCTTTTTCGATTGCCGTTTTCTCTTCGCCCGAAAGATGGTATTGGGACTCGCCCGCCTCCACCGGCTTGGCGTAAATCCGGCTTTGTTCTCGGTTGTAAAGTCCCGATACCACAAAACCATTTTTTTGTTCATCAAGAACGGCTATTGAAAAACTTTGGTCGCCGCCCGTTTCCGCATAGGGATTAAAGCGCACTATTCCCAGATGCTGGGCGCTTCGATTCACTCTTTTTTCAAGATGTTCCAGAAATTCATCTATTTCTTTTTCTTTCTCGGTGAAATATTTAAGGCTGTTTTGAACTTCGGCGAGCGCGTCCTGCAAATCTTCGGCCTTCCGCCCGCGAAAAAGTTTTTTAAGCCGGAACTCAAGAATAATCGCCCAACCCAAACCGATCAGGGCCGCGACAAGCGCTGTAAGCGCTATCCAAATTACATAATCCGTACCGAAAATCATGTCTCTTAATATAGCCCGTCTTTACTTTTTTGTCGAATTAAAACCAAAGTATTTTCTTTTTTTAAAAAACGGAGTAGATTATACTTATAATGTCAGTCAAACTTCACGCGGCCGAAGTAATAGGGCTTTCGGGCGAAATAATTGACGTTGAGGTTGATTACTCAAAAGGCCTTCGTTCTTTTACCATTGTCGGACTCGCCGATAAAGCGGTGGATGAAGCCAAAGAAAGAATATCTTACGCCATTAAAAATATCGGACTCAAGCCCCCTCACAAACAAAATCAAAAAGTAATAGTATCTTTAGCGCCGGCCGACCTTAAAAAAGAGGGGTCGGCTTTTGATTTGGCAATCGCGCTTGGATATATAATGGCTTCGCGTCAAGCCGAATTTAATACCGAAGACAAAATATTTCTGGGCGAGCTGGCTTTAGACGGCGCGTTGCGGCCAATTAAAGGGGTCTTGGCGCTTGCCCGCAAAGCGCATTCAGCCGGCTTTAAAGAAATCTATGTGCCAAGGGGCAACGGCAGGGAAGCCGCAATAATTGAAGACATTTCGGTGCGTGAAGTTGAAAATCTAAAAGAGGTGCTGGCGCATCTTAAAGGCGAAACGGACATTAAAGCACTGCCTAAAACCGAGATTGACCCGGGAATTCAAGAAACAAATTACGATTTGTCGGACGTTCGCGGCCAAGAAAACGCCAAAAGAGCGCTTATGATTGCCGCCTCCGGCGGACACAATATGCTGATGACCGGCCCTCCGGGAACAGGCAAAACGCTTCTCGCGCGCGCATTGCCCTCCATTCTTCCTCCCCTTTCAAAAACCGAAGCGCTTGAGGTAACCACGATTCATAGCGTTGCCGGAACCATTGACGGGCCGTTTGTAAAAGAAAGGCCTTTTCGCTCTCCTCATCACACCTCTTCTTATGTCGCCATGGTCGGCGGGGGCGCGTGGCCCCGCCCGGGCGAAATAACCATGGCTCACCGCGGAGTCTTATTCGCCGATGAGTTTCCGGAGTTTGAGCGCAGAGTAATTGAAGCGCTAAGACAACCCCTTGAAGACGGGGTTATAACCATCGCCCGCTCAAAAGGGACAATAAAATTTCCGGCCAAATTCATGCTGGTTGCGGCCATGAATCCGTGTCCCTGCGGGAATCTCGGCTCAAAAAATAAAATGTGTCTTTGCTCTCCCAGCTCTCTTTTTCGCTACCAAAGAAAAGTTTCGGGTCCGATAGCCGACCGAATTGACCTTTGGGTGGAAGTATCAAATATTGACCACGAGGAGCTTTCGAAAAAAAATAGCGCGCCGACTTCGGCCGAAATACGGCAAAAAGTGATCTCGGCAAGAAACCGGCAAGGCGCCAGATTCAAAAACACCGGTCTGATTTCAAACAGCGAGATAAGCGTGCGCGATCTTGAATCTTTTGCTCCCTTGTCGCCCGACGCCAGAAACACGCTGAACCTCGCGGCCAAACACATGGACCTTTCGCCAAGGGCCTATCACCGGGTAATAAAAATAAGCCGGACTATAGCCGACTTGGAGAGTGAAGACGAAATAAAGCAGGGCCACGTTCTTGAGGCCTTACAGTATAGGCCCAAGAGCAATTTTTAGTCCGCCAACTGGCGGACTAAAGACTGGAATAAGGATTTCTGGCGCCTCGGACTTCAAAGTGTACGTGGCAGCCGGTTGAATTTCCGGTTGAACCGACATAACCAATAACCTGGCCCTGAACCACGTTCCATCCCGACTGCACTATGATTGATTTTAAGTGGGAATAAA
>JBBTVC010000009.1:0-1809 GCA_038063435.1 Patescibacteria group bacterium
CCGGAGCGGTATTGCTCAAACAGTTTTTACGCCTAAAAACGAAAATCTTTATAAACTTGCCGACAGTTTGCGCTCCGAGTGGGTTGTGAAAATAATCGGCAAAGTCGCCGGAAGGCCGAAAGGAATGGAAAATCCGCAGTTGATAACGGGTCAGGTTGAAATAGCGGTTGAGCAGCTGGAAATTTTGAATCCGGCAAAAACGCCGCCATTCAGCTTTGAAGGGGATGGCTACGAAATTAACGAGGAGTTAAGGTTGAAGCACCGTTATCTTGACTTGCGGCGCGGGCGGCTGCAGAAAAATTTAAAATTGCGGCATCAGACAGCCGGTTTTATCCGCGATTTTCTGGTCAGTCGCGATTTTACCGAAGTGGAAACTCCGATGCTTACAAAATCAACTCCCGAGGGTTCGCGTGATTTTGTGGTGCCGTCGCGGCTTCAGACCGGAAAGTTTTACGCTTTGCCGCAGTCGCCACAGCAATACAAACAGCTTTTAATGGTTGCCGGCCTGGAAAGATATTTTCAGTTTGCCAGAGCGTTCCGCGATGAAGATTTGCGCGCTGATAGAGGATTTGAACATACTCAAATAGATTTGGAAATGAGTTTTGTAAGTCAAAAAGACGTAATGAGCTTGGTTGAAGAAATGATTTTAGGGCTTTTTGATTCGCTTGGCAAAAAAATAAGCCATAAGCCGTTTCCGGTTTACTCTTATGTTGACGCTATTAAGAAATTCGGCGCAGATAAATTTGATTTGCGCGAAGATAAAAATTCTGGCCAGTTCGCTTTTGCATGGGTGATTGACTTTCCGATGTTTGTAAAAGACGACAGGGGCAAATGGACTTACGGCCATAATCCTTTTACCGCTCCGCGTCCGGAAGACGAAAAAAAACTTATATCCGGCCAAGATTTGGGAGGAATCATTGCTTTGCAGTATGATTTGGTTTGCAACGGCTATGAAGTTGGCGGCGGCGGTGTTAGAATAAATAAAACGTCTTTGCTTCGCAAAGTTTTTGAAATTATCGGACATTCGGCTGAAACGATTGATAAAGAATTTGGACATATGCTTGAGGCGTTTGAATACGGCGCGCCTCCGCACGGAGGCATAGCTCTTGGTTTGGACAGGTTGATGATGCTGGTTTGCGGGGAAAGCGCTTTAAGAGAGGTAGTTGCTTTTCCGACCACCTCCGGTGGTCAGACAGCGGTAATGGACGCGCCAAGCGGATTGACAGCGGCGCAGCTTAAAGAGTTAAATTTAAAAATTGATATTTTAAAGAAAGAGGCATAAACTAAAAAATTAATTTTATGGATTATCATAAAAAACTTAAGGAGGAGCGCACTTTGATTTTAATCAAACCGGATGGCGTTAAAAGGGGACTTGTCGGCGAAGTAGTGTCCCGTATTGAAAAACGCGGTCTTAAAATAATTGCTTTAAAAATGGTTATGGCAAGCCATAAGCAGATTGACGAGCACTATCCGAAAGACGAGGCCTGGGTAAAGCGGCTTGGCGAAAAATCTTTGAATACTTACGCCAAATATGGCATTGACGCGAAAAAAGCAATGGGTACCGATGACCCGATGGAAATCGGCAAAGCGGTGCGCGGCTGGATTTTGGATTATATGATTTCCGGTCCCGTTGTTAAAATTATTGTGGAGGGCATACACGCCATTGATATGGTAAGAAAGCTTGTTGGTCATTCCATACCGGCGCTTGCCGAAATGGGAACCATACGGGGTGATTTTTCTGTTGATTCCGCGGCTTTAGCCAATGCCGGCAATCGGGCTGTGCATAACTTGATTCACGCTTCGGAAACT
>JBBTVC010000010.1:0-2037 GCA_038063435.1 Patescibacteria group bacterium
TGCGCTCCCACCCTCTTGGCAGACGCGGGTTTGACTAAATTGAGCGCCAACACTTTCTTGCGGAAATTTCTCTTATCCAATTTCTTTGACAAAATTATCTCGTAAACTTTCTGGAGGTCGCTTAAAGTAAACTCTCTGGGCAGAAGGCCGTAAACTATATTGGTATAGCCAATTTTGGCTCTAAGGCGTTTTAAAGCAAAATCAATTATTTTTTTGTGGTCATAGGCCAGCTTCGGAAGATTTTTAACGCCGAACCATTTTATCGCGCCGTATTCTTTGCTGGTTTTGGGTTTTATGCCCGCGTTCGGAATAAGAGCAAAATAGGCGGTTGAAACCACTCGGCCGAAAGGGTCTCTCGCCACTTCTCCAAATGCATATAACTGCTCAAGATAAACGCCTCTTAAGCCGGCTTTAGTGAAAAGCTGTCGTTTGGCCGCTTGTTCAAGCGATTCGTTTGGCTTAATCAATCCCCCCGGAGCAGCCCAACAGCCGATATAAGGACTCTTTTTCATCTCAATTAAAAGAACTTTGAGCTCCCCTTGGTCAATGCTGAAAACAACGACATCTACGGCCACTGCGGCAAATTTGTATTTTTGGCTGGATTTAATCATATACTTACTTAGTGTATTCTAAACACATTCTAATCCCGAATTTAAAACCCGTTAAGGGGTTTTAGTGTGTTTATAACATTATAATATATATCTTAATTTTTGTCAAATTATTGCTGATCGGGCGGATTATAACGCCTGATTAATATCTCAATATTTTTGGGCTCCCCTTCTATGGCGGTTTTAGGCCAAGAAAAAGAAATTGTTCTGTCGCTCTGGCCCTCTATTTTATCCAAATTAGTAAGACTCGCGCCGACAACCTTTCCTGATTCGTCGGACAAAATGGCCGCGACTTGCAGATTATTAAGAGCGAAAAGGTCGTTGTTGCGCAACAAAGCGCTTAAGCGCGGCTGGGGTTCAAGCGAAAAATCGCGCGAAACCACGACGACATTCGGCGGAGTATATTCGGCGTATCGCCATTTCACCGGATCAAATTCAACCAGGGCTCTAGCGGGCGCGCGCTGGCCGGTTGCAAAACTCGGGTCCAAAATTAAAAACTTTTCATTTGGGTTTATAAAAGTCTCGCCTTCTTTGATGCCAATTACAATGTTGTCCGGACTATAAATTTTTACACGGTAGAAAAATCTGTCAACCGAGGCGAAGTTATGCGTGTTTTCAATTAAAGCCGCGACTTCGTAAGCGCCATCGGCAAGTTTAAATAAACGGGTCCATAAAACCACGGGCTCGGTAAGATTTTCCAGACACGGCTTGCAGGGACCGCTACAATCAACGCCTTCCTCTCTTTGATTTTGTTTATTGTCAAAACAGGTCGCATCAGGCACTACCCCGAAAACCAGATAAACTATTATCGCCAAGGGAATCAGCGACAAAATGCCGATATAAAAAAATTGTCTTTTTAACCGCCAATCTAGAGACATAAAAACATTATACTACGTATTTGCGCTGAAATAAAAAACGGGGTTCCTTTCGGAGCCCCGCGCGTTTCGTCTTGACTGAGATCAGTTGGGCGTTCAAATCCACCAACGATAGATGATATAGCCCACGAAAGAAAAAATGTAGCCGTACGCAACTACAAATATCACCAATGCGTGCGGATGGCGCCAGAGCATCTGCCAGATGCTGGCGCAACACTCGCAATCCTCAAAATAGTTAGGAACTGGCCACCCTGTTACATTCGAGTATGGCATTTCGGCGCCTCCCTCTTTCTGGGGTGTAGCCAAAGCCAAGCTTTGGCTGGGAATCAAGATACAAACTAAGGTTAATCTTAGCACATCGATATGCGTCTGTCAACCCCCTCGTAATGGTTTAGTGCCCTTGCATCGCCTGGAGTTAAAACACAGCCATTGAATTATAATCTGTTAATTTTTGCCATATGGATGGATTTAACATATTGAATTTTTGAACAAAAAATATAAACAAAAAATCGCGCGCTGTAAAAAGTTAAACACTCTAAGCTGGCGATTAGCTA
>JBBTVC010000011.1:0-1203 GCA_038063435.1 Patescibacteria group bacterium
GCTTTTTTGTTTCTAGAAAATCTTCACCAGATTTTATCAGGATTCTCTTTTTTTTTCCTGAATGCCGTAGGCATACAGCGGTAGCTGGTGGAGATTTTCTGGAAATTCGAGTGTAACCGAATTTCCAGAAGCATTGATTATAAAAATTCATCCGGTCAAAGAAAGAACTACGCCGGATGATTACAAAAGCCGAAAGCTACGACGTTCACATAAGAGGCACTCACCAAAGTTTTTGAAAACTGAACATATCTCCGGATGAGAAGTGCAAAGTACGATTTCCTTTCCTTGAAAGGATAACTGCGGTTCGCCCAAGACGAAAGAATGACGTGCGATCGTAACCCATAGCTGACCGCCGGGGGTTGCATGTCCGCTTCATGATTCAGAGTATGTTTAAAGTAGGAGACCATGTCGTAGTGTTTTAAAAACGGTACTACTACGTACGGAGTTATAGGTGAAGTTTTGTCTGCGGACAAAACCGATTTAAACGGCCGGCCGGACGATAGAACCGGCCGTTCGGACGGCCTATAAGAGGAGAGATAAGCGGGACATCGGTGAGCTTCGGGACACCGGAGCCGGCGGGAGGCCGGCCGGCCCCCCTAAAGGGGCCGGCCCGGCCGGCCTCCCACTTTAAGTGATGCTAACCTCAAAGAAAATTTTTCCATGCGTCTTGGACGATCACAGCGCGTTGTTTTTTTTCCCTTAATGGAAACGTTCGAGAAAATTCAAAAAAAATTTATTTGTTGTTCTCATTCTCCTTTTCAATTCTTCTGTCCGACGTGTCGTCATTCCCATTCGGTTCTTCCGGAGATTCGGCGTAGCCGTCCTCTCCGGTCTCTCCGTTTGATTCTTCTTCCTGCTACTTTTTCTCTCTCCGGTCATCGTGGTCGTGTTTCTTCCCGGTACTCCTTTACTCGTTTTTGATTTTTGCTTCTGTGGATAAAAGTGGTTGTTAATTTTCTGTTGATTGACTATCCTTAAAATGTTCATTACAATTTTTCTATCGAGGAGTTTGCCACTCATCACTTAATTGCTCTCATCCATGGGCGCGTAAGTGATGTGTGGCAGTGTTCAAAGGACTCCGGTATCCATTCCGGTCCGGCTCTCATGCCACACGCTCTCTCGGTCGAAAAGCACCTTATGGATGAGGTGCTTTTTTGTTTCTAGAAAATCTTCACCAGATTTTATCAGGATTCTCTTTTTTTT
>JBBTVC010000012.1:0-1727 GCA_038063435.1 Patescibacteria group bacterium
GGTCATAAAAAAAGACGATGGTGTAATCAAAGGAGACTATAGCGGCAACCAAGATGGAGGCCAAACTGCTGGGGGGGGGTCGGCGAATCATACGCGATCCCAAAGGCCTATCTTAGGTAATGGCCCTGGGCTGCAATATCGATTGCAGTACAGGGCTTTTCTATTGTTTATAATTGACTATAACAAGCGAAAATAAAATTATATGAAGCTAAAAAAAAGACTCTCAAATCGCCAAATTGATAGACTTGGAAACTAATCGGCAGAAAATTATTGCAAGGTTATTGCAAGGTCCGACCCTGCAATACTCGTGGTTGACGGCGGAAATTTGAAAAATGCCAAGTCCTCAAAAATTGTTGATCTAACTCGGAAAAAATTGACAATAGTTAGATAAATTGATACTATGGCATCACGGTAAAGGATCCCGCCGACCCCCCTCAATCCGAACACTTCACTCTTTAAGCTTTCAACCAGCGCTTCGGCGCTTTTTTCGTTTCCGGGCTTCTGTCAAGACTTCCAACGGGGTTTTGTGGTCAAGCAGTTCAATGATCCTTCGTTGTAGTTTGTCTTCAATCGATTGGATAAATTCTTTTGAATACTTTGAAATATCGCTGCTTTTAGGAATATCTTTTCGAATATATCCGTTAATGTTTTCCACCGTGCCTTTCTCCCACGAATGGTAGGGATGACAGAAATATATTTTCACACCAAGTAGTTTTTCTAACTCTTTAAAACGTTGAAACAGGATATCGTTGTCGGTCGTAACGGTTCTCAATTCGGGGAACCGTTTTTTAATTCTCACAAATGCCTGGTGGACATTTTCAATAGTAACATCCAGAATTTGTTCCAAAAAAGGGGCTCGCGATTTTCGATCAGCAACCACCAAGATGATTCCCTTCCTGCTTTTTCCTGAAACGATGAAGTCAGCTTCGGCGTCGCCAATCCGGGCGCGTTTCCCTATGGAAATGGGGCGTTGGTCAATGAAGGTGCGATCTTTCAATTTTTCATTAATCTTGCGGCGTCCGCCCCGACGCCGCTTTTTTCGTGCATTTCGGTGGTTCTCGATATTTCTTCCATAGACGCTTTCAATATACCGGTAAATACTGTTTTTGGAAACCGGAGGAAGATGTTTCTCATGTTTTTTAATCCTTCCGGCGATGTTTTTGGGTGATTGGTCGTCGTACAGTTTCTCGTCAACGAACTTCTGCAATTTAGAATCGGCAACAATGCTCATGCCCTGGTATTTACTGTATTTTCTTCTCACATAGGATTTGTGGTCGGCTTTCTTGGGATCATAAATGCCATTTACGCTGTTTAATTTAATCTCATCTGAAATGGTGGAAACCACGCGCCCGATTGCCCTGGCTATCGCCCTCAGTGAGTAGCCTTTTTCTTTCAGGATGTAAATTTCATCCCGTTCGCTTTTGGAAAGATGCTGAGCACCTCGATGGTTTTTTTCATGCGTTCATTTTAACAAATTTTTGCCGAAGTGTTCGGATTCAAATGGGACATCGGGGTTCTTTTCTAATTCGTGGACACCCAATCCTAAACCAGAAGGAGAAATGAAGATGAACATGAACATGTCAGACCTTTGCTTTACGTTTGTTCGCGAGACGAATCAAGATTTCCCAGAAGCCACTGAGCAACTGACGAAACTTGTTCAGAGAATTTTTTTCAACGAGCCAGATGATGGTCAACCCTACACACGAGATGACCTCATGCTTACGGAT
>JBBTVC010000013.1:0-2452 GCA_038063435.1 Patescibacteria group bacterium
TGGCATCCCTGGCTTTTTCGCGGGTTGAACTTACCGCGGCAATAATGATAGACGCGATAAAAGCAATAATGGCCACGACCAATAAAAGCTCTATCAGAGTGAATCCCTTTTTCGGAGTCATTCTGACCCTGAGCCGAGCGAAGGGGAAGAATCTTTTAATGTTTATTTTAGCCATAAGTTTCAGATCCTTCACTGCGTTCAGGATGACTAAAATTTTATCACAGCAGTTTTTAGTTATTTTTTTGAAAAAAAACATAAAATGTGAACAAACCCTCAGATAAAATTAACCCTGCGAAAATAATCTTAATAAAATTAAAAAAGCCGCCCCGAGGAATAACGCGTATATCATTCCTATAACGACTTGGGCGGCCTGCTTCTGATTTTTAATGAATTTAAAATTTTTCAGCAAAAATAAAATAACGCGGGGGGTTTCCGGCTCCCCTAAAAATAAAACCTTGCGGGATTTATACTCATGATGGTGATGCGGTTTTTGATGATGAGATTCTGTGCTCATTGTGAAATAAAATGAGTTTGGTGAATAATGCGTTTTTTCTCGTCATTGCGAGCCTTAAGGCGAAGCAATCTCGACGTTACGCCGTTTTTAAGAGATTGCTTCGTCGTCCCTCGACACGCTCGGGACTCCTCGCAATGGGTAATTAGTACCCTAATGGTTGATGATATTTTTGTTCTTTAAATGAAAATACCAGTTAAAATAACTTCTGCGATTTTCTTTTTTGACGCCGCGATGATTTCTAAAAAGGATTTTAGCCGCTGAAAATAATCCTTCTTGTTTATTGCTGGTAGGCGCAATTCCGGCATCACGTAAATAATGGAACATATCCGGTAAGGCATGCCAGAGCAAGCTTCTGGTTCGCTGCAGGTCCCCATAGATTTTATGGCGGCTATCAAGCGTTTGCACGTAAGCGCCATAGGTATGCTCCCACTCGTTCAATTGGTTAAGAAAGACGTCTCGAGCGGAGTTGTCGGTGATGGCCGTAACGGTTAGTACAATTTTACGAAGCTCTTTGGCTGCATGGTCTTTGGGAAAACGGCGAAGCCAAGAGGCGCCTTGCCGAAGAATGTGGTACAAACAGCGCTGCACAATGATATTCGGCCAAACTTCGCGCACCGCCCTGATTACCTGCGTATTTCCGTCTAAAGTTATAGCAACAGGCAAACAGCCAGACGCCTTTAGTTCGCCAAACATTGTTTTGGCCATATGATAATTTTCCTTAACGCCGTAGCTATTGGCTATAACCAAGCCGGTAGGATAATCAATTACTGTGTAAACGCAATTCTCGTGTTTTAAATACGTGCCGTCTCCAATCAGATATTGCAAAGAAGGATAAGGTATCAGAATATTTGGAGGTTTTTCGGCCAACCAATGAGCGATTATTCGTTTCAATGTTCTGACACTGCGGCCGCTGATTAGATTTAACTGTCTTACCGAGTAACCCTCAAGAATCCAATCATTAAACCATTTCTTTTCCCGTTGTTCCTTGTTGCGGTTATTACGAAAAACAAATGAAAGCTTGCAACAAGGACAAAGAAATTTCTGCCTGGATGCGCTAGTACGACCATTTAACAGCACATCCCCCCAACCACAATCTGGACACTTTTTTTTGCATAATATTGAACCGGTTTAATATTTATTTAAAAAACAATTAAATATTGCGTTAAAAACATACTTTTATCAACTACTTATCAACCATTAGGGTACTAATCACCCATTGCGAGCGACTAAAGTCCGATGGACTCGTCCATTTAGGAAACGAAGCAATCTAGATTTTGTGCCGCTTTTAAGAGATTGCTTCGTCGTTGCTACTCCTCGCAATGACGACTTTCGGTAGCACTACTCCCTCGCCATGACCTTAAGAGGCTATTTTCTGCGAAAAAACATGAAAAAAATATCTGTAAAAAAATCTTTATATTTTATAGTCCAGTTTTTTATATTATTTTTTGTTTTTGAGGCCAGAGCCGAGATTATTTCTTTTTCCGCGAGTCCCGCAAGCATAAATAACGGCCAACAAACGTCTTTGGCCTGGTCCAGCCAGAATTTAAGCGGCGTTAAAATAATTCTACCCTGCATTCGCGGAATTAAATATTCTAACGAAAGCAATGCGGCCATGACTTGCGATAGCGCGGTTCTTGACCTTCCCACAACCGGCGCCTTAAATGTAAAAATTGTTAACCTTAATACTCTTTCTTCTTCCATTCAGGTAAAAGCCGTTCCCAAAAACGCGTCCGGAACTTATGATGAGAGCAATCCCGCGTATGTTTCAATCAGCGTTGGACCAGCTTCAACCATTATTACCGATTTTACAGCATCACCCCTGGAGATTGAGTCCGGAAATGACATTGCTTTATCCTGGGCAAGCCAGTATATAGCAGGCGTGAATTTCTTGCTTTCTTGTCCGGAAAATGTAAGGGTTTCTTTCGTGGGCGATTCCCG
>JBBTVC010000014.1:0-2158 GCA_038063435.1 Patescibacteria group bacterium
GGATTATCTTTTCCGGGGATATTAAAAATTTTTATTCGGCCGGTAGATTCTTCCGCCTCAAACCGCCACGGCTGGGAATTGTCCCCAGACGGCGCATAAGTTCCATATTCTATAATTTTTGTTATAGTTTCCCGCGATAGCATTTTTTAATTATACCAAAAAGAAAAACGGGGCGCTCGTGCGTCCCGCTCAACATTTTATTTACTCCCGCCACTTCGGTGTGGGCATCTTCCAAAAAGGCTTTCGGAAAACCAAAGCGGTGTCACAAAAAGCACCTGTCTCAAGTACAAAAAGTGTGTCTTTAGGCACACCGGCAAGTTCGCGCCAAAGAGCTTGATACCCATTCTTTAACAACAGCCAAGCTGCCCTCTCGACGCTTTTGGAAGGGTCATTCACAGCAAGAGAGATAGCATTATTGGGTTTCACAGACGGAATGCAATTTTCACCGTCAAACCAGGCAATAACGGTCAGGTTGTCGCTCATTACATTTTGATGCGTCGGCCCAAAGTCAAACTTACGAGAAACCCTCAGTCCGCCATGTTTGTAAAGAATTTGCTGAACAACTTCAGCCGCCCTTTCGTCCACCACCCTGAAAAGACGGTGTCCTTTATCGGGAAAAGGAAGTGGAAAGTTTTGAATCAAAACACCCCCACCCACAAAACCCATAAGAAAAATGAACAGGAAAAGAGCTGTCCTAGAACGCACCAACCGTCTCATTGCACCTCCTCCAACTAGGCTTTAGTACCAAAACAGACAACCAGCGTTCCGTTCAAGTATATAACAAAAATATCTACTTGTCAATAGCAATAGCAACGGGTAGCAAATCTTAATTCTGTCTTTTGCGCCATGGCGTAGTTTTGCAGACTAATGATTTTCCAACTTTTCCAACAATGAAGCAAAGTGCTTAAATACCGCTGGATTATCCAAATCTTTTGTAGCAACAACCTCCACGCAATCTGCGACCCCAAAAACATCTGCAATATATTTTATTTCTTCGTAGCACGGAAATGGATGCACCCAAACGCTTTTTTGAAGCGGAAAACAATCTAATAATTGCAGTTTGCGCCTAAGGGCGTCGCTTGCTTTCTTTTTATTATTCGGTATATCAAAAATAATCAAGCGCATCTGGCCATCCCATTTTTTGGGCGGAAAAATAATCGGCGAATCAAATATAAATTTTTTAATAATTTCTCTTCCTTTATTGGTAAAACGATACACGTCTTCTTCATTCTCAGTACCAATATA
Organism: Patescibacteria group bacterium; assembly: GCA_038063435.1. Classification (GTDB taxonomy): domain Bacteria; phylum Patescibacteriota; class Minisyncoccia; order HO2-45-28; family HO2-45-28; genus HO2-45-28. Next base: position 1,246 of record JBBTVC010000014.1, read on the forward strand.
TTCAACGACCCGTCTTTTTTTAAGATGATAAAGAGACTTGCGAAGTTTATAAAAACCGGCCTCGGAAACTTTGGCCTTGCGGCCGCCCATTCTTCCAAAAGCCGAAAACAAATTTGGGGCAACTGCGCCAATAAAAATCACGCACCCCAACGCGCCTACTGCCAGCAAGGCCTTGGTCAAATGAGCAATCGGTTTTCCGCTTTCTAAAAACGCCTCTGCCCGAGCTTTAATCGTCGGTTCAAAAATTTCTTCTATTCTTATCCGTCCCCCGCCCTTTTTCATAGCTTATAGTTGTATCAATATTTATAATTTAACAATTTTTAATTTACTATTAACACTATCAATCATTTTATTAGTCCATCTTTTGCGCTATGGCGTTAAAATACAGACTAATAAAATTATAAGATAATTATATCACGGATAAAATGACCACTGCCTACTTGCCAAAATTTTCAAGAAAATTTTTGAGTGTCGCTTCCCTTTCGGCTTTTCCTTCCGGGGTGTTATAACCAAAAGTCATTTTTTCATCTAAGTTTATGTCGTACCTTCCTGACGGCATCGGATCGCCTACGGCGATTTTTCGGACGGCAAAACTTACGCAAGCGCCAGCCATTGAGGCCGCGCTCCCTATTTGAGGCACTCCGGCAACGGTTTTACCAAGTTCCAAAATAGATTCCAGCAATCTCGGAGTTTGTATTTCAGCGCCTACAATTTTTGCGGCGATTTTAATCCAGTCTTGAAAAGTTTTTAAATTCGCAAGCTCCTCTTCCGTAATTTCCACACGGCCGTTGAATACAGCCAAATCCGTATTTTCATCATAGCGCTCAACATCCAAAATAACGTTGTCGCCGTTGTCGGTTGCCATAAGCACCGGAATTTTATGTTTTTTACAGACAAAACGCGAACGCACTTT
>JBBTVC010000015.1:0-1227 GCA_038063435.1 Patescibacteria group bacterium
CAAGGGTTTGGCTGTTCGCCAATTAAAAAGGTACGCGAGCTGGGTTCAGACCGTCAAAACAACTGAACCGAGGACATCAAACACGGCGGCTTTCACGAGTAATCGTGATCGAAAAAACCGACTCATATCGGTGAAACCCTATAACTATTTCAACCTATCTAGTTACAGGGCGATACCGAGGGAAGTCCTCTGTCATAAACTAAGTTTATGACATGACCCCGTAGAGACTTGGTCCGATGAACATCGGACCAGATTCCGCCAAAAGCGGGATAACACGTCGGTTAACCTGTTTTTGGGTTAATGGTATAGTCCAAACAATTAGTAATAGTTGAGTATTGCGTGAGACAGGTTGGTCTCCTATCTACTGCAGGCGTTGATTTTTGAGAGGAGTCATTCCTAGTAAGCCCTTTATGGGCCTTGCTACTGTCCGAAGTAATTCGGACTGAAAATTCGGCTAATAACGGTGAAATCTTAAATGTAATTTCTGGACTGTGGATATCATTTTTGCATCGGTCCGCAGAATTGATGTATAATTTACTTGAGGACCAGAAATTTTAATTTAAGACAATATCGTGGGAAGTCGATCTAAAATTGATTTAGCGTATATTGCCGGCTTTCTTGACGGCGACGGCAGTTTGATGCTGCAAGTCAAAAAACGCAAAGATGGCAAACTGAAGAAAAGATTTATGTGCACGATTTGCTTTTATCAGGACGCAAGACATTCAGAGCCGTTTAAGTGGATTCGTAAAATTCTTGGAATAGGATATATTTCAAGGCGCAATGACGGCATTGCCGAATTGCGCATAAACGGATTCAAGCGAACCCGCGACATAATGAAAAATCTTATGCCCTTTATAAGGTTTAAGAAAAAGCAAGCCGTCGCATTGTTTCAAGCGGCAAACCTGCTTAGCCGTAAAAAGCACAATCGGCTAACAGACATTGAGTTGCGTAGAATGGCGGAATACATTGTGGCAATACAGAAAGATAATTACGCAACCAGAAGCAAAAAAACGTTAAAAGAATTAAATTCAATTTTAGGTCTGACCCCGTAACGACTGAGGCTGAAAAGCCAAGATGGAATATTAAAATTCCATAACACGCCGACCCCTTCCGCATGAAAATGTGTCAGGGTGAAGATATAGTCTGCGCCATTAGCGATAATGGATAACGTGACGAGAGGACCGGAATGAACGAACCTCTGGTCTGCCAGCTGTCCCGCCAGGGGCA
>JBBTVC010000016.1:0-33230 GCA_038063435.1 Patescibacteria group bacterium
CTTCATTCAGCAATTGCGACCAATCAATATAAAACCGCCTACTTAGGCGGTTTTATATTGATTGGTCGGGGTGCCGAGAATCGAACTCGGGCTACAAGACCCCCAGCCTTGCGTACTGCCTCTATACTACACCCCGTTTGTCCCGAGCGAAGTTGAAGGGTTATTTATACATTTTTTTCAAGCATTTAGTGCATATTAAGACTCTTTTTCCATCAGCAAGCCTAGCCCGTTGGAGATTGGGTTGTTTTCTTTTTAATTTGGTTGGATTATATTTTCCGCGAAGAAGGTTTCTTTTACCGCCCATTTTAGAACCCTTTCCGCATATTTCGCACTTCCTAGCCATATTGAGAGAGTTTATAATGAAATAACACTTAAATCAAATGTCCGACTTAGTTGATTTCATATTTGCCATAGCGGTTCTTATTATGTCTGTTGTCGTGCATGAAGTTTCCCATGGCTACATGGCCTACGCGCTTGGCGACCCGACCGCTAAATATGCCGACCGGCTGACACTAAATCCGCTGAAACACCTTGACCCCTTCGGGTCGGTTATTTTGCCGGTTATAACCTATCTTTTGGGCGGTTTTATTTTCGGTTGGGCCAAACCCGTGCCATATAACCCTTATAATCTTAAAAATCAGCGCTGGGGCTCGGCTTTGGTTGGCGCTGCGGGACCCAGTGCCAACATTTTAATCGCTTTGTTTTTCGGATTGTTTTTGAGATTCGGCGGGACGTTTTTCGCGTCCGCGGAGTTTGTACAGGCGCTCTCGGCGATAGTTTTTATAAATTTATTGCTCGCTTTTTTTAATCTTGTGCCGATACCGCCGCTTGACGGCTCCAAAATACTTTTTGCTTTCATCAGCCGCCGCTTTCCCGAACTCGAATATTTTTTGGAACAGTGGGGATTTGTTTTGCTTTTATTTGTTATTTTTTTCCTTTTCCGGTTTCTTGCGCCGTTAATTTTTGTCGTGTTCAAACTGATAACCGGCATCGGGTTATTTTAGATCATTTTATATTTTAAAAATCTGTTAAATTTTACCATATGGTAAAATTTAACAGATGGTAATTTCATGTCTAAGTTGCGCCTTTTAAGTCCTTGACTGGCCGCATTTTAGAGGATAAACTATTTCACATACAACATGCCGACATTTAATCAGTTGGTAAAAAGAGGCCGCAGGCCTCTTATAAGAAAATCTAAAGCCGTTGCCTTACAGCGGGGTTTTAATGCTTTGCAAAATAGGCCAAAGTTTTTCCCCTCGCCTTTTAAGCGCGGGGTTTGCACTAAAGTCACCACTGTTACGCCCAAAAAGCCGAATTCGGCCTTACGCAAGGTGGCAAGGGTCCGCCTGACCAATGGAATGGAGGTAACCGCCTATATTCCGGGCGAAGGGCATAATCTTCAGGAGCACTCGGTCGTGATATTGCGCGGCGGCAGGGTTAAAGACTTGCCGGGAGTGCGCTATCACATTGTTAGAGGCATGCTCGACACCTCGGGCGTTGAAGGACGCAAGCAACAGAGGAGCAAGTACGGTGCCAAAAGGCCTAAGGCATAAATTTTTATTTTACTATGCGCAGAAAATTTAAATTAAAAACCACAGTTGAGCCCGATTATCGTTACGGCTCCGTTACTCTTTCTAAATTCATAAATTATATTATGAGCTCGGGCAAAAAAAGCGTTGCGCGAAGTGTCGTATATGAGGCTTTGGATATTGCCGGCAAAAAAGCCAAAAAAGAACCACTGGCCATTTTTGACGAGGCTATCAAAAACGCTTCACCGGCTTTAGAGGTGAGATCAAGGCGGGTTGGCGGGGCTAATTATCAGGTGCCAAGAGAAGTGCGGCCGGAAAGGCAGGTGACTTTAGCCATGCGCTGGCTGATTCAGGCGGCAAGGTCCAAAAAAGGAAAACCAATGGCTGAAAAATTAGCAGAAGAGCTGGTGCTTGCGTCTAAAAACGAGGGTGCGGCGATTAAGAAGAAAGAAGACACGCATAAAATGGCCGAAGCCAACCGCGCGTTCGCTCACTTCGCTTGGTAATTTTTATGGCTAATCCTGAATCGGCGCCAGAAGTTAAGTCAAGCGGCAATTTTCCGGAGCCCAAAAATTTTTCGGAGGAATTAATTATTGGAAAAGAGGAGCGCGCCGAATTGGCGCGCGAGCTTGACGCCGAGAAACGCGAACTGCTCGGCTCAATAGAAGATTTAAATAAGAAAGAAGCACTGGATTTGATTCCGGAATTGGGCGGAACTTTAAAGATGGCTCGCAAGGTGGCGGGCGAAATCGCGGACAGCGCCCTTGCCGGCAAAAAAGACGAAGCCAAGCTGAAGCTGGAGGTGCTGAAGGATTTGCGCGATGCTCTGCAAATAGAAAGCCAAAGCGAAGAAATCGCCGCCTTTGACGGAATCAAGCTGCTTAATACACAGAGTAAATTTCGTTTTATAACGGATAATTTAGTTCAGAGGTCCATGTTTTATTTGGACGCGGAAGAAGGCAGGCGCCTGCAATCAACGCTTGACTCTTTTAAAACCGATATCAAAACGCTCAGCGATTCCTATCAAAAAAACAGGCGCTTAAGCGGAGAAGAGCGGAGGGCTTTAGACCGCATATTCAGGAAGACGGTAGATCTTTTGGGTTTGGCCAGCCGCGGGGATTACGAAGATTTTATAGGCAGTATTTAATTTTTTATTTTTTATGCCCAGAGATTTTCCCATTGAAAAAACAAGGGATATTGGAATTATCGCCCACATTGACGCAGGAAAAACCACGGTCTCCGAGCGGATTTTATTTTACACCGGAATTTCCCATAAAATCGGCGAGGTTCATGAGGGAGAAGCAATTATGGACTGGATGGAGCAGGAGCGCGAGCGCGGCATCACTATAACTGCCGCCGCCACCACCGCTTTTTGGACGCCGACTTATGCCGGCAAAGACGAATCTAAAAAACATCGTATAAATATTATTGACACTCCGGGACACGTGGATTTCACCATTGAAGTTGAGCGCTCGCTTCGCGTGCTTGACGGAGGGGTTGTGGTTTTTGACGGCGTTGCCGGAGTTGAACCGCAATCCGAAACCGTCTGGCGGCAGGCCGATAAATATAAAGTCCCGCGCGTTTGTTTTATAAATAAACTTGACCGGATGGGCGCGAATTTCGAAAAAAGTCTCGGTTCAATCCGCGAGCGTCTTACTCCGAATGCAGTCGTGATGACTTTTCCGATGGGCCTTGAGTCTGATATGTCCGGAGTCGTGGATGTGTTGAGCCAAAAAGCTTACTACTTTGAAGGCGATAACGGCCAAACCGTCCGCACGGAGGACGTTCCTGAAAAATATCAAGCGGAACTTAAAAAATGGCGGGCCGAAACGATTGAAAAGATATCCGGGACTGACGATGTCCTGACCGGCGAGTATCTTGAGGGCAAAGATATCGCTTCGGAAAAATTAAAAGCGGCTTTAAGGCGTGCGACAATAGAATACAAACTGGTGCCGGTCATTTGCGGATCAGCTTTAAAAAATAAAGGCGTTCAGCTTTTACTGGATGCTGTAGTTGATTATTTGCCTTCGCCGGTTGATTTGCCGCCGGTTGAAGGTCTTGATATAAAAAGCGGGCAAAAAATAAGCCGCCGCGCAACGGACGACGAGCCTTTTTCAGCGCTTGCTTTCAAACTGCAAACAGACCCATTCGTAGGACAACTGACTTATTTCAGAGTTTATTCGGGAACACTTAAAGCCGGCTCGTATGTTTTAAACGTTTCAAAAGGCGACAAAGAAAGAGTCGGCCGGATTTTACAGATGCATGCCAACCATCGCGAAGAAGTTAAAGAAGTATATACCGGCGGCATAGGTGCTATTGTCGGATTAAAAAATACCCGCACCGGCGACACGCTTGCCGACCCCGACCATCCGATTCTGCTTGAAAAAATTGAAGTGCCGGAACCCGTTGTTTCGGTGCGAATTGAGCCAAAAACCAAAGCTGACCAAGAAAAAATGGGTTTAGCCATGCGCCGTTTGGCTGACGAGGACCCGACTTTCAGGATTAAGGCTGACCCAGAAACACTTGAGACTATTATCTCGGGAATGGGCGAATTACATCTTGAAGTTTTAGTGGACAGGATGAAGCGCGAATTTAAAGTCGAAGCCGATGTCGGCAGACCGCAGGTGGCCTATAAAGAAACTATTCAGGGTCAAGCCGAAGCCGAAGGTAAATACATCAGGCAGTCCGGCGGACGGGGGCAATACGGGCACGTACGGCTTAAAGTTGAAGCGCTCCCGCGCGGTGCCGGTTTTGAATTCGTAAGCGCTATTAGAGGCGGGATTATTCCGCAGGAATTTATTCCGGCGGTAGAGAAAGGCGTTAAGGAAGCGATGGATAGGGGAGTTATCGCGGGCTATCCGTTCGTTGATACAAAGGTCACGCTTTATGACGGCTCTTATCATGAGGTTGACTCGTCAGAGTCAGCTTTTAAAATCGCGGGCTCCATGGCTTTACAAGAAGCGGTTAAGCGCGCAAAACCGGTTATACTTGAGCCGATAATGTCGGTTGAAGTCGTGACTCCGGAAGGTTTTTTGGGCGAAGTTACTGGTGATTTGTCCAGCAAGCGCGGACGAATTGAAAAAATGGACGACCGCTATAATAATAAAGTGGTTGAGGCCAAAGTACCGTTGTCTGAAATGTTCGGCTACGTAACCAATCTTCGTTCAATGACCGAAGGCCGGGCCACATACACAATGGAATTTTCTAATTACGAAGTAGTGCCTGCGAGCGTTGCCGAACTTATTAAAGAAGGAAAGAAAAAATAATCATGGACGAAGAAAAAAAAGAGCCCGATAATGATTTTGTCTCGGAGCTGACCGCCGAGGATTTTGAAATTTCGGGGGATTTGGACGACTTGCCCCTGTAATTTGGAGGCCGTATAATTAAATAAGTTTTTTGACAAAGGAGAAACCCGATGAGAAGAATCGGACCGGTGTTTGCGATGATTTTTGCGATTTTTGTTTCTGCCGCTCAAGCGGCGCCGACCGAGTATTATATCCCAAAGCCCGACGGCAAATACGACAACCACGCATATCTCGTTAACCCCGAAAAATACAGCTTTAACTTAGTTAAAAATTCGGTGGTGCGTCTGGAAAATACTACCGAGTTTAAGGGTTCTGACGGCAGGCCTGTGTCCAACACCAGGATCGGAGGCGGCGTTATACTCGGGAAATATGTTTTAACTGTCGCGCATGTGAGCGTTCAAGACGCGCTAAAAATACCCATGCCGCCTTTCGGCTCTATTGCGATTCCGGCCAGGAAAATCAGCGAGAAAACTTTTGCCGTTCTTGATGGAGTGAAAGTTCTTTTAACCGCGGTCCACATTAAAAGAGAAGACGACATAGCTATTTTTAAACTCCCGGACGACATTAGTGTCGGCGCTTTTCCGTACGAAATTGGCGACAGCGACGATTTGGAGATTGGCAATATGGTGTATGTTGTGGGAAACCCTTTGAATATGGGCGTAAACGTCAGGCAAGGCATTGTCAGCGCGGTTGAAGCACCCAAAGAAACCGAAGGCGTTGACGGCAAAAGCAAAAACTTTTTCATGTTGTCATCCGGAGTATACGGCGGCGACAGCGGCACTCCGGTCATCGCGGTCCGCGACGGCAGATTTGAACTTGTCGGCATTTCGGAGGGTGTTTTTGGCAGCGCCGACCAGCTTGGCTTTGCCATACGCATCAACGTCGTTAAGCGTATTGTTGAAGATTGCCGAAAATGCTCCGAAGATTTAAAAGATATTTTCAGGAAAAAAGCCCGCTAGACGGGCTTTTTTGTCGCTCTTCCTTATTTTTAAAAGATGCGCTAGGATTATCGCGAAGGGCACATTGATAGTTTGAAATCGGCGGAGGTCTGTATGAAAAAGGCGGCCTTGGTCGCTCTGTCTTTAATTGTTTCAGCGACAATTTTACTTACCCACTACGAAGCGGCTATACGCGATCCGTCGGCAAAAGAGGAAGAACTGAGCTTTATCAGAAAAAGAGTCGGCACCATAATAGTTCCGCAAGAGCATAGTTTTGAAATTTTGCCTAGGGACGCCAAAGAGGCGGGCGAAAAAAGAACCGAAACCATGAAGCTCGCCAATTTCGGCCGAGCCTTTACGGCTCGTATGCGTGGAAACAAAATGCTCTTAACTTCGGGACACACGCTTTCTCCTCCTATCGGGCGCGAAATTTCCATGTTGGAAAGCGTCTTTGCCAAAAGGAATAAAATTGACGAGTCTAAATTTGAAGTCAGGTATAAATCCACGGAAGTTAAGAAAGAGAGTCTGGTTTTCCGGATAGGCGATAACATCTATAAGGATTTTGAAATAAAATTTTTGCTTTTTGACGAAATTGGCCAGGACTTCGCGATTCTCGCGTTCAAAGACGCTGGAAAAATTCCTAAAGAATATTTTAAACTTGGTTCTACCGCGGATTTGAATTACGGAGATACACTTTTTATGGCCGGCGGTAGCGGTTCTTCTCCAGCCAACATTTTTTTGGTTCCGGCAATCTTTGAAGAAAATCAGGAAGTTTTCATTCAGCCCGACGGCAGTATCGGGTATGGGCAGGCGGTTATGACGCTAAGCGGCGCCGCAGTCGCGGCCGGAGCTTCCGGCTCTCCCATATTGAAAAAAGACTTCGGCTGTTCAAAAATTTACTGCTATCGCGCGGTTGGAATCGTGCGCAGCATCATAGGCGACATTGACGACGCCAGGCTTCATTCGCACACGTTTCATGCCGCCAGGATAGAGTTGGTGAAAGAAGCCGCGGACAACATTGTTTTTCCGGTTAAGCCCAAAGAGGGCGAAAAAAAGGCAAACTGGCTTGAAGTTATTAGAACAAAGACACTCTCGTTTGATCGCATGAGCTGGGTTGTTTTTGGAACGATCGCCGCTTTCGCGATTCTTCTCCTCCTGATTTTCAAACCGCGGAATACATACCTGTCGTATCTGGTTGCGTCGGTTTTAATCGTTTTGATTTCGCTTTCGGTTTATTTCGGCATTCGTTCGTCTCTCGGCTGGCCGAGCCGTTTTATCCCGGAAAACGATTTACTGTTGGTTGACGTCAAGTCCGAGCCGTCCAACAAAAGAGCGTATTTGTTGGTTAGAGAAAAACTGCCAAGCGGAGAATTCAGCAAATTGCGCCTGCTTGAGGTTATTTACGAGCCCGGATCCAGCAGCGCGAAGGAGCTGGACGGAAGAATTCAGCTGCTCAAAAAGGGCAAGGGAACCATTCTTCGTTTAAAGAGATTAACAAGGGGCGGGGCATTCAAAACCCCGGAACTTTCCGAATTTGAGTTTCACGACTTCCTTCACGAAAACCTTCCGCCTAAAAAAATAAAATAATTTATATTAAAACCCGAGCTCTTATGAGTCGGGTTTTACATTGCGCCTTTGGCCGCGGCGATTCTTTCAAAATCAAAACGAACGCTTTCTTTAATAAATTCCCCGTTTACGTCCATATCAAACTGCACAATCGTTTTTTCAGCGCCGCTTTTTTCCATGATTATTTTTTTGTCAAAAACTGTTTGCATGTCTATCGCGACGCCGTTTCTAAATCTTTGGATCATAATTTTTATCTCCACCGGAACTTCGCCCACGCCGCGAAAATAAAACAGATTAACTATATAGTGGCCGGCAATTTTATCTTTGTCCGCGACCGAAACAATAAACTCCTCGTTTCTGTCGGTTGTCGCGTCCCAACCGGTGTCGTCTCTCAAAAGAACGAACGTTGGGCTTTGCGGCCTAGAATAACCGACCGATCTGTCGTCCGGCCCCTGGGCCCACATATCAATATCCTGCGTCCACTTTTCAGGCCAAGTCGCGTGGATTGTGATTATGCTTTTTACCGCTCCTTTGGCCTCCTCCTCTTTTTTTATGCTGGCCACGATAAGCAGCGCCACCAGAAGAACAACAATGGAAAGGTAGTTGTTGAGCACCACGTCAATGAAGGCGGTGGTGATGCTCGTGTTTCTTTTGTTATTTCCTCTGGAGCGGAATCTTAATTTCATCCTCCGCCCCCTTCTTTTGGCGTTTCGCGCGCGTTGCCTCCGTTCCATTCAGGAAGAGAGTGCTTCCACATTACAAGCGACAGCCGTATTCTTAGCTGTACTGTTCCTCTGTCCACTATCAGGCAGAGCAGTTTCAGGAACAGCCATAGGGCTTGGCCGTATAGTGTCGTGATAAAGGCGGTGGCCATGCCCTCGCTCATGGGGCGCACCATTTTGGTGAAAATCTCGGCTCTGCCTATGTCCAGTCCCATAAATCCTGAAAGAGCAATGATGATTCCGGCCACCGTGCCCAAAAGACCGAGGGTCACGAGCGAATCGGCTATGAAGTGGGCGGTATCGGTCAAATCGTCCAGCATCATCACTATGTTTTCCATGTTTTTGTCATGCAGTTCGGTCGGGCTCAACTCTTTTCTTTTTTGCCAAAGATTTCTGATCGCTTTGATGTGATATGAGATAAGGCAGTTATTTTTTTCAATTTGGTCGTGTCCATCGCCCTGCGACAGCGCTTCTTGGATTTTACACGTCTTATTTAATTCCCCGAAAACATATATCATTTTATGAGTAATCAGCGCAAGACCGATAAAAAATACGGCGATAATCAGCCAGGTTATCTTTGTGTTGTCCAAAGACACGGTGTAGTATATGAGTCCTTCCCACCACATATACGCGCTAAAAACAATTCCGATTGCCAGAAAAAAAAGCCAGGTCGCAAGAAAACAATAAGGACTTGCCAGTCTCTGATCCATTTTTTCCTCCGATTTTTCAAAAATCTTGTTCAAACGGACTTTAACACCGCGTTTTATTCATGTAAATAGGCGCGTCATGGTCTGGTTTGACTTCGTCTTTTTAGATTCTATACTCAAAATTAGAGCAACTTTAAATCAAAACACCGCGGAGGCGTCAGATGAAAATTCGTTCGGTTCCGCTCGGTCTGTTTTTGGCCGTTTCTTTGTTGTTGGCGCGTCCGGCTCCGGCCCAGGTGGCCGCGGTTGAAACGCTTTCACCGAGAATACTTGCTTTGGCCGAAATAATAAGAACGATTGAAGAAAACTCTTTTTACGAATTAAGCGAGAAAGAATTAAATGCCGTTCAGGAATGTATGGCCGGAAGGGCTTTCAGAAGTTTTGAAATGAAAAAAGGCGAAATGCTGAAGGAAGACCTGAAAATTACAAGCTGTTTTCCGCAGGATAAACGCGCGATGTATTTTCCGCCGGCAGTTGCCAAGAACTTAAATGAAGCGCGCGAGGGGCATTTTAGCGGAATAGGCATCTCCGTGGCTCCCGATGAAGAAATCGGCGGCATTGCGGTCAAAGAAATCCTGCCGGCTGGTCCTGTTGAAAAAGACGGACGGCTAAAGGTTGGCGACGTCATTACGGCCGTAGGCGAGTTTGTTGAAGGCCAAGAAATTAAAACCGCCCCGCTTAAGGGCCTTGATTTTGGCAAAATGATTGAGATGGTTAGAGGAGCGCCCGGAACCAAAATCGCGCTTGAGGTGCGGAGGGGCGGCCAGAAACTGCCATTGATAATTATTGCCAGAGAAGACGTTAAGATTCAGTCTGTTAAGGCCTACGAAATAGAGCCCGGGGTGGGCTATTTGAAAATACATTCTTTTTTGAGCTTAAACGTGGCGGCCGATGTTTGGCTGGTCTTAGCCGGTTTTAAAGACAAAAACATTAATAAGTTAATTGTTGATTTAAGGCGCAATTCCGGCGGGCTTATGAACGAGACAATGATGATCGCCTCATTTTTTACTCCGAGAATCGGCGATCTTATTTTGGAAGCGCGCTGGCGCGGCCAGAAGACCGGCCAAGGACAGAGATTTACTTCTCCTTTGACAGGACCTTTTTCTGAAATTAAAACCGTTGTTTTAATTGACGGCTCATCTGCGTCCGCGTCCGAGATTTTAGCCGGCTCTTTGAAGATATGGGGCGCAAAAGTAGTCGGAGTTAAAAGCTACGGCAAGGGCAGTATTCAGACCGTGATTCCGCTTTCTGATGGCGGTGAGTTTAGTTTAACCACCGGTCTTTATTATCTCGCTGACGGCAAGACTCCTGAAGACGGAGGAATTGAGCCGCATTTCGTCATTGAAGACGACCCCAGAACTCCGGATGTTGATGAGGCCCTGGCGGTTGCGACCGGAATACTTATGGACCCTTAATTTTCATACGCAAGCACGCAAATGCGTCCCGCAACTGCCGGACGCATTTTTATTTTGTCCCAAAATCTGTATAATAACTTCATAATGGCTAGAAAAAAGAAAGAACGCGCGTCCAAAAAAGAGGACGCGGGAGAAGTAGGCCGTTACGAAAGGGTAAGCCGGGAAACAAAACATTCCATTTGGGCTATTTTTTCCATGGCCTTGTCTCTTTTATTCGTGCTTGCGGCTTACGGCAAAGCCGGCTTTATTGGCGAGAGCATCTACGGATTTTTGGACCTTCTTTTCGGCGGAGCGTTTTTTTTGGTGCCGCTGACGCTTTTTTTAGCCGGACTCTCTTTTATTTTTTCGCTTAGGACCAGTCTTGTGGCCACAACAATCGGCGGAGGGTTTTTAATGCTTTTTTCAACGCTTGGGATATTTGATGCTATTTTTGGCGAAAAATCCGCGGGCCTGATTGGGCTTGCCGTTTCTTACCCGCTTTTAAAACTTTTTGATTTCTGGGCAACTTTAGTCATATTGGTTTCCCTTTCTATAATATCCCTGCTTTTAATGCTTAATGTTTCAATAAAGCCGCGGCGCTGGTTTGCACGAAAAGAAAAAACCGATGATGAAGACTTAATTACGGATAACGCCGAGAAAGTATCGGAGACGGCGGCAGAAACGGAACACCCGGCCTGGACCGGAATAAAAGAAGCGGCCGATGCCATCCGCCGGGAATTAATGGCTAAATCCGATTCGGTCAGCCGAGCGCCCGTAACAGAGCGGGCCGAAGAGAACCAGGGTCTCGGGGTGGCCGAACCTTCGAATGACGAAGAGGGTTTTGAGGACGAGTCTTTTAAATTCGGCCAAAAAAATAAAAAGGCCGCTGTTTTCGAGTTCAAACCCCCGCCTTTAGACATTTTAGAAAACGACAAAGGCAAGCCGTCTTCCGGCGACATTAAGGCCAATTCCAACATCATTAAAAGAACTCTTCAGAATTTCAGCATTGCCGTTGAGATGGGCGAGATAAATGTCGGTCCGTCAATAACCCAATACACGCTGAGACCGGCCGAAGGCATAAAACTTTCGCGCATTATCGGTTTGCATAATGACTTATCTTTAGCGCTAGCTGCCCATCCGATAAGAATTGAAGCGCCCATTCCCGGTAAATCATTGGTTGGAGTTGAAATACCGAATAAGTCCATAGCCTTGGTCGGCATGGGCAGTATTTTATCGCAGGAAGAATATAAATCATCGGCTGCGCCCCTCTTTTTGGGTTTGGGGCGTGATGTCACGGGGCGGGCGATTTTTGCCGACCTTGGCAAAATGCCGCATCTTTTGGTCGCAGGCTCAACCGGATCGGGCAAATCAGTCGCGATTCACGCCATGATGATGTCTTTACTTTTTCGCAATCCTCCGGACCGGCTTCGCTTTCTGATGATTGACCCGAAGCGGGTTGAGCTCACGGTTTATTCCGGAATACCACACATTTTAACACCGGTCATAACCGATGCTAAAAAAGCGATAATGGCTTTGAAGTGGGCGGTCAAAGAAATGGAGCGAAGATACGAACTTTTGGCCGCCGTCAAAGTGCGCGATATCAAGTCCTACCAGGAATCTAAAAATGCCGGGGAATTCCCCATGCCTTACATTCTTATAGTGATAGACGAGCTGGCCGACATGATGGCGGCTTACCCCCGGGAAATGGAAGCTTCAATCGTGCGTCTGGCCCAGATGTCGCGGGCTGTCGGCATCCATCTGGTTGTCTCTACACAGAGGCCGTCGGTTGAGGTTATTACCGGTTTAATTAAAGCCAACATAACCTCGCGCATCGCTTTCCAGGTGGCTTCTCAAGTTGATTCGCGGACTATTCTCGATATGGCCGGGGCCGAGAAGCTTTTGGGCAATGGCGACATGCTTTATTTATCAGGTGATGCTTCAAAGCCGCGAAGACTACAGGGCGCTTTTGTTTCTGAATCAGAGGTGAGAAGGGTTGCCCAGCATCTTGAATCCCAATATGCCCAGTCGGAATTCGACGGCTTGAATCTTGAGCCCGAAAACAGCGCTACGTCTATTTTTCAAACAGGCAAAGCGGAAGAAGTTGACGACGAGCTTTATAAACAAGCGGAGGAGGTGATAATGCAGGCCGGCAAAGCATCAGCCTCGTATCTGAACGGAGGCTCCGGGTAGGATATGCCCGCGCGGCGAGACTCCTGGATATTTTGGAGTCCCGCGGAGTTATCGGGCCGGCCGATGGCGCGAAGCCTCGCGAAGTGCTTATAAAAAAGAATCCAAACAACGCGGTTGGAGCCGTCGAAGGAGAAGAATCCGAAAACACCGGAGAAGGAAAAAACTTTTTTGATTCGTTTTAAAAGAATTTAATATGAGACGCTTTGTCGTAATATGGATTTTCGGACTATTTTTGGCGTCTTTTTTTGTTTATTTTATTTTTATTTTCCAAAGTTTTTGGCGCGGGCCTCAAATTACGATTGATTTTCCCGAAGAAGGCGCAGGCCTCAGTAATTCCCACATTCTGGTGAGGGGCCGCGGACACGATATAACTAAATTGGAGCTTAATGGCCGGCTGGTTTATACTGATGAAAACGGCGATTTTGAAGAGGAATTGATTTTGGCTTCGGGTCTTAATATTATTGAGCTTAAGGCCGATGGCCGTTTTGGCCGCAAGATTTCCGAAAAAAGAATGGTCATGGTAAAATTAACGGAATAATTTTAAATAAATGATAAAAAAACAAAAAGAGGAAAAAAATGACAAGATGGCTGCCGTTGAGGCGGCGATCAAGAGCATTCAGGCCAAATATGGCGAGGGCGCGATTATGAAACTTGGCGAGGCCCGCCGGGTTGACGTTGATGTGGTGCCGACCGGGTCGCTATCTTTGGATATGGCTTTGGGTGTTGGCGGAGTGCCTCGGGGAAGAGTGATTGAAATTTTCGGCCCTGAATCTTCGGGTAAAACAACACTTGCTTTAAATATCGTGGCGCAGGCCCAGAAAAAAGGAGGTCTTTGCGCTTTTGTGGATGCCGAGCATGCGCTGGATCCGGAGTACGCCAAAAAGTTGGGAGTTAAAATTGACGACCTTCTGATATCCCAGCCTGACACCGGCGAGCAGGCCCTTGAAATAGTTGAATCTCTGGTGCGTTCGGCAAGCATTGATGTTGTGGTGATTGATTCGGTCGCTGCCCTTACTCCTAGGGCGGAAATTGAAGGAGATATGGGCCAAGCCCATATTGGTTTGCAAGCCAGGCTCATGTCCCAAGCCCTTCGCAAGCTCACGGCCCTTGTCGCAAAGACTAAAACCATCGTTATTTTTATAAATCAAATAAGGATGCAAATCGGCATGATGTTCGGCAATCCCGAAACTACACCCGGCGGAAAAGCGCTTAAATTTTACGCGTCAGTCCGCATTGATATTCGCCGCACGGCCCAGATAAAAAAGGGGGAAGAGTCAATCGGCAATCGTGTTAAAGCCAAAGTGGTTAAAAATAAAGTGGCCGCGCCTTTTAGGTTCGCCGAATTTGACATAATGTTTGGCGAAGGCATTTCTTACGAGGGCGATGTTTTGAATCTGGGAATTAAATATGAACTGGTTAAAAAACTGGGAAACACTTTTTCTTACGACGCCCACAAGCTCGGCGTAGGCTACGAAAACGCCAGAAACTTTTTGAAAGAAAATCCAAAAATCACTCAGGAGCTGGTTAAAAAAATAAAAGAAGCGGCCAAATCCGCCGCTTCGTAATTTTGTTGACCTTAGCCCAGTCCAAGTATTAAAAAGCTCGTCCAGTGCGCGTTCATTATGAATCCGAATGCGACCGGAACCATTAAGACAAACAAAAGGCTATAAATTAAAACCGTTTTAGTCAGCTGCCAGAAAGAAAGGTGCGCGATGATTGTGCGGTCGCGGATTTCAACTGATTCCAGCGCGATTTTCATAACCTTGCCCTTAAAATCATCTGGAAGCCTGTAGACCGGAAAAATGTTTAGATATAAACCGACAGCCATTTCAACGGCTGCGCTAATAAGTTCCTCTTTCATTTTTGATTTCTCAAATCCGGCAACGCCCAACTCCAAAAATTCAAGATTTTGATGTCGGAAATGAAAACTGCCTCCGTGGCTGTTATAGACGAGATTGCCGTTTGCTTTCGCGGTTATTTTTACTTCTTTCGTAAAACCGTAGAGTTTAACGTCAAAACTTAAGTTTATTAAGTTGTTATCAAGGTTGAAATCCAGCCGGTCAATTAAAACAACAGTTCTTAGTTTTTGCGCCCTGAACGGAATTTTTTCAGCGATTTTTTCTTTTATTCTTTGCTCGCTTATGGAAATATCTTTTATTTTACCGATGGTTAGAGCGATGCCCGAGAATAAAGCAATAAGCGCGGAAATTGAAATGGTCACCCACGTTTTTCGTGTAAACAATTTCCGTCCCCCCGTTTTCAAACAGCGCCAACCCAATATAAAAATAGCACAGGTTCAGCGGATTTGTAAATGAGCGAGCGCCCGGTTTTAATGTGTCACAAACGGTACTAAGGCCATTTGGCGGGCGCGTTTGATGGCTTTTGCGAGTTTACGCTGATGGGTGGAACAAACCGAAGTTTTGCGCTTGGCTAAAATTTTTGACTGCGGGCTTAAAAATTTTTTTAAGACCTCGGTGTCTTTATAGTCCACCGATTTCATGTTGGAAGTGCAAAAATAACACTGCTCTTTTCTCATATTTTAAAAAGGAATTTCGTCGGGGTTTATATTTTCCTCGCCGTAATCAATAGTGGGCACTTCCGGCTGGGCTTCTTCTTTCGGCGCTGTCTCCTGTTTATTGACCGAGGCTCCCGAGCTTCGCGGTCCTAACTGTATGCTTTCGGCTACAACCTCGGTTTTGTATTTTTTCTGCCCGTCTTGCCCTTGCCACGAACGATTCTGGATTCTTCCCTCAACCATTAAAAGAGAGCCCTTATTTAAATATTGTTTGGAAATTTCGGCCAGCCGTCCGAAAGCTACGATGTTATGAAATTGGGTGTCTTGCTGTTTTTGTCCGCTTTTGTCGTTGAAAAAACGGTTGGTCGCAACACCGAAAGAGGCCACGCTTTGCCCGGAAGGCAGCGCCCTTATTTCCGGATCGCGGGTCAGATTGCCTATTAAAAAAATTTTATTTAAATTCATTTTTGTTATTTTTAGTTAATAATTTATTTTCCCAGCATTTCCTCAAGTTTTTTGTCTATTTCGGCGATATCGGTTTTTTCCGCGGCCGGAGTCTGAATAATTCTCCTTTTGCGCGCGGGTCTCTCGGACATCTCGGCTCTATTAACCTTAAAAATCGCGAACCGCACTATTTTCTTTGAATCATCTTTTAAAGATTGTTCAATCGCGGCCAGGGCCTCGGGCCTAGCCATAAATTTTATCCAGCCCCACCAGCCCTCTTTTTCCCCGCCCACCGGATAACTTAAGACTTTACGCGTCGGCTGGTTTTGCGTGGCAATTATTCCGTGCTCTTTTTCAATTGCCCCGCCGACCAAAGCCGCGCATTCAAGAGCCGCTTGGTCGTCTGCGGCTCTGGCTAAGTACGATATTTCATATAGCTTAGGGTCGCTTTCTTTATCCATTGAATCAAAAGTAGCATGTATGTTTATAAATTTCAACCCCAGCAACACTTTATTTGCCGATTAAAAATTCTATTACATCGCCGTCTAAAACTTCGTAATCTTTGCCTTCGGTCCGGATGAGCCCTTTATTTGAGGCGTCGGCAAAGGATTTAGTTGAAACAAGCTTTTGCCAGTCGATTACTTTGGCCCTGATAAAATTTTTCTCGAAGTCCGAATGTATGGCGCCGGCGGCCTCTTTGGCGCGCGAACCGCGTTTTATTGTCCAGGCCCGCGCTTCTTTTTCGCCGACGGTTAAAAATGATATTAAATTCAGGGCTTCGTAGCAGACTTTTATTAAGTCATCGAGACCTTCTCCGGTTTTGGCTGAAAAATAAATGATTGGTTTTTCGCGGTGTGTTTTTTTGAAGTTTTTTACATCCGCGAGCTTTGAAGCATCGGTGTTGAATGCGTAAATTTTTGGTTTAAGCGAAAGTAAATTGAGTTCTTTTAGAACCACGGATATTTTTTCATTCCCGGCGTCTTTTTCCGAAACACGGAACTCTTTACCCCCAGCCGTTTTTTCTTTAAGAGAAAAAAGAAACACAGCCTCCTCTTTTTTAGACGGGTCTTTTTTAATTGAATCCAGTTTTTTTTCAAGCGACTCAAGGTCTTTTAACCGTAGTTCGGTTTCTATTATTTCAGCGTCTTCCCCCGGATTTTTTGAGTGTTCACGAAGTATTTCGGGGTCTTCAAAATCACGCACAACCTCAAGAATTATTGAGGCGTTTTTGATGTGATTTAAAAATTGATTGCCGAGCCCCTCGCCTTCGGATGCGCCCTTAACCAAACCCGCGATATCAACGAAAGTTATGGCTGTCGGGACTATTGGAGGGGGGGTCTCGGGATTAAACCAGCGGGCGAGTTTGTCCAGCCGTTCATCCGGAACGCTGACCACGCCGATATTCGGCTCAATTGTGGCAAATGGGTAATTGGCCACGAGCGCCTGCTCGCGTTTTAAAAGGGCGTTGAATAATGATGATTTGCCGACATTAGGCAAGCCGACTATGCCGATTTTTAGAGACATAAACAAATGTTAAGATTAAAGCGTGAACAAAATCAATCCGTCTATATTTAAAGAATACGATATTCGGGGAAAATATCCCGACGAAATTGACGAGGATGCTGTTTATAAAATTGGTTCCGCTTTTTGCGAATATCTAAATCAAAAAAAACATTTCGGTAAAATCGTCGTAGGGCGGGACGCGCGGCTTTCTTCGCCGGAGTTGTCCGAGGTTTTCACGCAAGGAGTTTTAGACCAGGGCCGGGACGTTATTGATGTCGGACTTTGTTCAACGCCTCTTTTTTATTTCGCGCTGAATTCGTCCGGCTCGGCCGGCGGCGGAATGATCACCGCTTCGCATAACCCTAAAGAGTATAACGGATTGAAATTGATCCGCGAGGGCGGGCGGCCGGTTTATAAAAAAGACGGCTTGCCGGAAGTCGAGACGCTGGCCAACTTAGAAATTGCGCGAAAATTCGGAGTAGGAAAGGCAACAAAAGAGGATTTTAGCCGAGGTTATTTAGATTTTTTAAAAAAGCACACTGACACAAAACGGCCGTTAAAAATTGTTGCCGACGCCTCAAACGGATCGGCCGGGCCAATTTTAGAAAAATTTTTAGACGAAACGAGTGTTTCTTCCGAAAAATTATTTTTTGAGCCCGACGGAAGTTTTCCGAATCATTCACCGAACCCATTTTTGCCGGAGTCAAGAAAACTTCTTGAAGAAAAAGTTAAGACATCCGGCGCCGACTTTGGATTTATAGTTGACGCAGACGGCGACAGAATATTTTTTATAGACGAGAAAGGAAACTATGTTCCAGGCGATATAATGTTTGCGTTTTTGCTGGACAATCTCGCGCGAGAAGGGGACTTGATTCTTATTACAACGCGCGAGTCAAAAATTTTATTTGAAGTTGCGCAAAGAAGGGGAGCCGATGTAGTAAGAACTCGTGTTGGGCACGCAAATATAAAAACAGCCATGCGCGCCAAAAATGCCCGTTTCGGAGGAGAATTGTCCGGACATTTTTATTTCCGAGATTTTTATTATTCTGATTCGGCTCTTTTGATGCTGGCGCATGTTTTAACTCTGGTTTCGGTTTCAAACAAGCCGTTTTCTGAATTATTAAAGCCGTATCAAAAATATTTCCATTCCGGAGAATTAAATTTTGAGACCAGAAATCCGCAGGAGGCAATAGAAAAGTTAAAAAAAGAATATTCAAGCGGCCGCCAGTCATTTCTTGACGGTCTGTCTGTTGATTTTGACTCGTGGTGGTTCAATATCCGCGCTTCTAAAACAGAACCTCTCGTGCGCCTCGTCGTTGAGGCCGATTCCCAAAAACCAATGGAAGAAAAAATAAAAGAGTTGACAGAAAGGATTAAATAAGCTAGAATTTTTCTAGAATCCTTGGACTAGGGTAGGGGTGAAATTGTGTGGCATGTAGGTGGTTTTCCAAACAAGAACGCGCCTGTTTATATCCTTGTCGAGGAGAGTGCTTGTAGAGATAATGTGCCATTCTTGGCTAAGGCGATATTAGTAAAAACGGATCCGACATGGTGCTGGAAGTTGCTTGAATTTGATCCAGAAGAGGAAGAGGAAATTCTACAGCAACATTATTCGGTGGTTGCGTGGAGATATGTAAACTAAAAATAAATTATTCCGCCAACGCATAATGCCGAGGCGGTTTTTTTATTTTTTAATTTCTAAACCAAATTTTTAATCACGGCAACCCAGCATCATATATGATCCAGTAATCTAATAGTAACGATCGTTACTATTAGATTACTGCGGCGCTAGATAGACGTTGCGTACAATTTATAGAATATAAAAAAATTAAAAATCCAAGAGGCCGATTTTGGTTTATTTGACAAAACATGTCTCCGGGTGTATAATATAAAAATAGTTCCCGCTTGCCCGTGGTTTCAGCATGGTGCTGGAATGAGGGGCGAGCAAAAACAAAGGAGGCCAGTCGTGGCCAAAAGCAACGCGGCGGTACAGTTCGCGGGTCACTTCCAGGCGGTCGTCGGAGAACTAGCCGGCCGTCTGGAAAAGAAGGGTGGGAGTATCGTTGAGGTTGTCTCCAGACTCGCGCAGCCAAAAAACGAGCAAGTTCTTGACCAGATTGTGGAGACGCTTGTCGGGCTCATCAACATCTTTCGAGTGAAAATCGGCGGAAGAAAAAACATCGCCAAAGTTGTCAAAGCGAGCGCCTGCGCCTGCGATAACTCGATCGTTGAGCGATGCGTATTGCAGACAGGGTGCGAGCGCTTGGTCACGATTGAGACTTTTACTGTTGAGCACTTTGATAACCCCGAACCAAGCGATACCGAGATTGAGGCCGAGCATATCAAAAGAGGCCTCAAGCGCCCGGATGTGGATCATGTAATCCACTTCGTAGAGCAATACAAGCATTTGCCGGTGGAAGGGCGTCCGATTATCTTCTATCTGCAGAATCCAGTTCCTGATGCCGGCAACCGCGGCGTTCTGTTTTTATGGCGCAGCGGTGCCATACGTAATCTCGGCTGGCTCTGGATCGATCCGGGCCCTCGGTTGACTCGCCCATGCAGTTTTGCCGGTGTCCGCGAGTAGCGCTTGGATTCTATTTAACATTTTGCGATTAAAGAGTAATCAAAAAATAGACGTCAAAATTATTCCACCAGGGCTAAATGCCTAGGTGGTTTTTGTTTGATTTTATAATTTTAAATTTACCAGACCCCTACGATCGTAGAAATGTGGTTAATTTGGTTTTCAAGGCTTTTGTGGTTTTTGTTAAAAATCCAAAAGGCCGATTTTGGATTTTGACAGGCCCCGTGCTTAAGAGTATTCTGTGTGCATGGCCGACTATGTTACTAAAAAAGAGTTAAGAGACCTTCTTTCAGAACAGACGGAAGTAATTTTAAATGCTGTAGACGGAAAATTCGGCTTGCTTAAGGCGGAAATAGAGGAAAATAGACGACTAATCAAAGACTTAACTTTGACGCTGGATGAATTTATGAAGCGGGTGATAAATCAAGACGAAGAAATCGTTTTGCTTCGCGCGAAAGTGGACAAAATAGCAGGTTTCATCAAAGAAAAATTCGGCGTAGAAATTTCCGCGCAGTAAAAAAGGAAAAACAAAAGAGTTAAAATTGCAAAAGGCCGATTTTGGATTTTACTTCGGCCATAGTTTTCTGGGCTTTGAGCCGGGCCTTGTTAGACCCCTCTTTTAAAATTTTTTCTATTTTTTTTGGATTTTTCGCGAGTTCTCTATATTTTTTTTGGATGGGCGCGAGATGCGCGATTATCGCTTCGGCTAAATCGTTTTTAAATTCGGCATAGCCCGAATTTTTATATTTTATTTCGAGTTTTTTTATCGGCGTCTCGCTTACCAGGTAAAAAATATCCAAAAGGTGGGATACGGCCGGCTTATTTATTGAGTCGTATTTTATAGCCGAGCCGGAATCCGTAACAGCTCTTTTAATTTTACTCCGGATTTTGTCCGGCGAGTCGAGCAGGGCGACATATGAATCGGAACCATGCGACTTGGACATCTTTTTTTGCGGATGCGTCAGCGAATAAATTTTAGGCACTTCATCAAAAAGAGACTGCGGCTCCGGAAATATTTTTCCGAAACGATGATTAAAGCGTCTCGCAATTTCGCGGGATATTTCCAGATGCGGATCCTGGTCTTTTCCTATCGGAACCCGGCTTGCTTTATAAATAAGAATGTCCGCGGCTTGAAGTACCGGATAATTTAAAATGCCAAAAGAGCCAGCTTTTGGGTTTTCGGCAACCATTTCTTTGTAGGTCGGATTTAGTTCTAGCATTGAGACTGGGAGAAGCGTTGCAAGAATTGAAGATAGCTCGCCATGCTCCGGAACGGCCGATTGCAAAAATATAGTTGATTTTTTCGGATTAAGTCCGGCCGCAATCCAAGTGGTCACCATCTCGCGTGTTTTTTCTTTTATATTTTTAGTGGTTTTCAGGGTGGTTAAAGAGTGAAGGTCGGCGACCATAAAGTAGCATTTATACTGATTTTGTATTGATATCCATTGGCGCACCGCGCCGAAATAATTTCCGATATGCTGTTCGCCGGTCGGTCTCATTCCCGAAAGGACTATTTCTTTTTGAGGCATAATAGTTAAAGTATAGCTAAAAAAGGATTTTCGGGCTACACTTGACTAAATACGAGGCTCGCCCTATACTATTATCTATAGGTTTTGAGCCTTTAATAAAGGTTATTTTTTAGTCAAAATATTAAAAGTTAATAATTAAATAAAAATTATGGCAGAGAAATTTGAACGAACAAAGCCGCACGTAAACGTAGGCACAATAGGACATGTTGACCACGGCAAAACCACACTGACCGCGGCCATTTTGCACTCGCTGAATCTGGCCGGCAACAAAGTTAAAATAGAAAAAGTCGAAGACATAGACAATGCTCCCGAGGAACGCCAGCGCGGAATCACCATCGCTTTACACCACTCGGAATACGAGACCGCAAAGCGCCACTACGCGCACATTGATGCTCCGGGACATGCCGATTACATTAAAAACATGATTACGGGTGCCGCGCAAATGGACGGCGCGATTTTGGTTGTCTCCGCCGTTGACGGCCCGATGCCGCAGACTCGCGAGCACATTCTTTTAGCACGTCAAGTCGGAGTGCCGGCGGTCATCGTTTTCCTCAATAAAGTTGACGCCGCTGAAGACAAAGACCTGGTTGATTTGGTTGAAGCCGAGGTCCGGGAGCTTTTGAATAAATATGAATATCCTGGCGACAAGACTCCGATTATTCGCGGTTCAGCCCTTAAGGCCCTTGAAGCTAAGTCGGTTGACGATGAGTGGGTTAAAAAGATTTTAGAATTAACCACTGCTCTTGATGAATATATTCCCGAACCGGTCCGAGATATTGAAAAGCCGTTTTTAATGCCGATTGAAGACATTTTCTCCATTGAGGGCCGAGGCACGGTGGTTACCGGACGAATTGAGCGCGGAAAGGCTAAGGTGTCGGAAGAAGTTGAAGTTGTTGGTTTGAAGCCGACCCAAAAAACGGTTGTTACTGGCATTGAAATGTTTAATAAATCTTTAGACGAGGGCATGGCCGGAGATAACGCCGGAATACTTTTACGCGGACTTAAAAAGGAGGACGTTGAACGCGGACAAGTTCTCGCCAAGCCTGGCTCTATTACGCCGCATACCGAATTTGAAGCCCAAATTTATGTTTTGACCAAGGAAGAAGGCGGCCGGCATACTCCATTTTTTGCCGGCTATAAGCCCCAGTTTTACATGCGCACTACCGATGTGACGGGTGAGGCTGTTTTACCGCAAGGAACCGAGATGGTTATGCCAGGAGACACCATCAATCTGAACATTAAATTAATTGCGCCGGTGGCGCTTGAAGAAAAACAGCGTTTTGCCATCCGTGAAGGCGGCAAAACCGTAGGCGCTGGAGCCGTGACGAAAATAATCAAGTAATCTTGGTTTAACGTGGCAAAAACCGCTGTCAAGCCCCTGGCTTCAAAAAAAGACGAACGGCAAAAATTGCGGATTCGCGTGCGCGGATATGACAGCAAGATTTTAGACGCGAGCGTCAAACAGATTGTGGACACCTCTTTGCGCTACGGCGCCGAGCTTACGGGTCCGGTGCCATTGCCGACCGAAATCCGCAAGTACACGGTCAACCGCTCATCTTTTGTGCATAAAAATTCGCGGGAACAATTTGAGATGAGAATACATAAAAGACTGATTGATATTTTAAACCCCAACCCAAAAATCATTGACGCTCTGACTAACTTAAACCTGCCGGCAGGCGTGGACATTGAGATTAAAATGATGTAGGGTTGAGTTTAAAGGATTGCCGACAAAAACCCCGGGAATCCGGGGGGTTTTGTTTTTCTATCCGTAAAAATATGAGTTTTATTTTAGGACAAAAAAAAGAAATGCTGCAGATTTTTACCGCCGACGGCGAGGTCCGGCCGGCAACTTTGGTTGAGGCCGGGCCCGCGGTGGTGGTCCAGGTCAAAACCGAGGAAAAAGACGGCTACAGCGCCGTCCAGGTTGGCTACGGCTCTAAAAATCCCAAGCGCATTAAAAAACCGCAGAAAAGCCACTTTGCAAAAATTTCGGATTCCAAATTTAAAAATCTGAACGCAATCAGATGGTTGCGGGAGTTTAGGGTTGATGATGTCAGCGGTTTTAAAGTCGGCGACGTAATCGATGCCGGAATTTTTAAGGAGGGAGAAAAGATAAAAGTAAGCGCGATTTCTAAAGGCAAAGGATTTCAAGGCGTGGTTAAGCGCCACGGATTTCACGGCGGGCCGAGAACTCACGGCCAAAAACATTCGGAGCGCGAAGCGGGATCGATTGGCGGCGGCGGAAGGGCCGGCGGTCGGGTGGCTAAAGGCATGCGCATGCCCGGACGCATGGGGGGGGACAGGGTCACCGTGCGCAATCTGGAAATTCTTAAAGTGGACGCCCAAAGCAACGCGATTTTGGTGTCCGGGGCAGTGCCAGGCAGGCGCGGAACACTGGTTGAAATAGTAAGTCAAAAATAAAATGAAAGCCGATGTTTACAATTTAGAGGGCAAGAAAGTTGAGACTCTGGAATTGCCGGAATCGGTTTTCGGTTTAAAGTGGAATGCCGATTTGATTCATCAGGTTGTTGAATCAATGCAGTCCAATCGCCGCAAGGGCACCGCTCAAGCCAAGGGCCGAGGCGAGGTTTCGGGCGGCGGCAAAAAACCGTGGCGCCAGAAAGGCACGGGACGCGCCCGTCACGGCTCCATTCGCTCGCCGATTTGGGCTGGCGGTGGTGTTACTCACGGACCGCTTTCCGAAAAAAATTACAGCCGCAAGATCAATAAAAAAGCCAAGAAAAAAGCATTTTTTATGGTTTTAGCCAAGAAAAACGCCGACGGCGAAATGCTGATTGTAAGCGATGTTGTTTTGGCTGAGGGCAAAACAAAAGCGGCCAAAAACGCGCTTGCGGCCCTAAGCCGCGTCAAAGGATTTAATAGTTTGAGCCGGGGCGGGGTTAAAATTATTGTAGTACCCAAAGATAAAAAAACGCTTTTGGCCTTTAGGAACATTCCGGGTATAAAAATGATGGAGGCGAGAAACATGAATCCGCTTGACGCGCTTTCAGTTAAGTATTTAGTACTTGGTCGTGACGATATTTTGAATTTAGTTAAAACTTAAAAACATGAACCTTCTGGATTTTTTCAAAAAAAGGGAAAAAATAAAAAGACTTGAAAAGTCGGCAGCGCAAGCCGAACCGGTTTTGACGCAAGATGATGCCGGAAAATCAGAAAGCCGGAAAGTTTTAGGCGAGTCTAAATCCGCGGCGTCTGTTTTACAAAAACCCCGGATTACCGAAAAGTCGTCAATTATGAACGAAAGAGGCGTCTATGTTTTTCGCGTCGCCTCTGGCGCCACTAAGCCCGAGGTGAAAAAAGCGGTTGAGGAATTGTATAAAGTAAGGGTAGAAAAGGTTAATATGATAAACATGCCTTCGCGTTTAAGGCGGCTTGGCCGTAAAATCGGCCGCCGTCCGGGTTATCGCAAGGCCTCGGTAAGAATAGCTCACGGCCAAAAAATTGAATTTTCATGAAATCTTATAAACCAACAACTCCATCTCGTCGTCATATGCAGGTTGTGGAATACCGCTCGTTTTTGAGCGCAGTTGAGCCGAAAAAGAGTTTGACTAAGGGGGCGCGAATACAAGCCGGAAGGAATAACCGCGGACGCATTACGGTGCGCCATCGCGGCGGAGGTGTTAAAAGGCTCTTTCGTCTGGTTGATTTTAAATATAACAAGTTAAACATTCCGGCTCGCGTGGTTACGCTCGAATATGACCCGGGACGGTCGGGTTTCATTGGTCTGGTGCTTTATCGCGACGGGGAATATCGCTATCATTTGATGCCGTCCGGAATTAAAGTCGGCGAAGAAATTATTGCGGCTGAAAACGCTCCGCTTAAACCCGGAAATCGCCGGCCGCTTCACTTGATTCCGCCGGGAACTTTGGTCTATAATGTCGAAATTGAGCCGAAATCGGAAGCTAAACTCATAAGAGCTGCGGCAGCTCGAGCCGAAATTTTAGCTCACGAAGAAAAATACAGCCAGCTTAAAATGCCTTCGGGCGAGATAAGAAGGATTAACAAGAATTCCTGGGCTTCAATAGGCCAAGTTTCAAACGAAGAGCGCTCTTTTATTACCCTTGGCAAGGCTGGACGCGTAAGGAGAATGGGCGTCAGGCCGACGGTCAGAGGTTCGGCTATGAATCCGGTTGACCATCCTTACGGCGGAGGGGAGGGCCGGGCTTTAAGGGGTACCAGAAGGCCCAAAAACTTGTGGGGCCGCGGAACGCGCGGAGTAAAAACCCGCAAGCGCAAGAAGTATT
This sequence comes from Patescibacteria group bacterium, assembly GCA_038063435.1. Lineage (GTDB taxonomy): Bacteria > Patescibacteriota > Minisyncoccia > HO2-45-28 > HO2-45-28 > HO2-45-28. The sequence continues at coordinate 25,189 of JBBTVC010000016.1, forward strand.
CGCACTCTCTTATTTTATCCCGCAGAAAATAAAATTATGACCAGATCCAGTAAAAAAGGTCCGTATGTGGATCCTAAATTGATGAAAAAAATCAGCAGACTTTCCGCCGGCTCGCGCGAGGTTATTAAGACATGGTCGCGCGGTTCTCAAATATCTCCGGAGATGGTGGGCTTTGTTTTTGGAGTTCACAACGGCCGTGATTTTATATCGGTTACGGCAACCGAAGAAATGGTCGGGCACCGCTTCGGCGAATTTTCTCCGACAAGAAAATTCGTAAGGCATGGCGGAAAAATGCAGCGCGAAATTGAGCAGAAGGCCGTTGAGTCGGCTAAGGTCGTGCCTGCCGCCACTAAATAAAATCCATGAAAGCAGAACTTAATTATATTCGCATAGCTCCGAGGAAGATGAGGCTGATTGCCGACATGATCCGGCGCAAAAAAATTGATGAGGCCGGAACTATTTTAAAGTTTTCTAAAAGAAAAGGAGCCAAGCCCTTATTCAAACTTTTAAATTCGGCTTTAGCTAACGCCAAAACCAATTCGGGTTTTGATTCCGCGAAACTTCGCATTTCAAAATTAACGGTTGACGAAGGCCCGGTTTTTAAGCGTTTCATGGCTAGGGCCAGAGGAACGCCGGCGCTTATTCGCAAAAAGACAAGCCACATAAAAATGATTCTCGGCGAAAAATAATTTTATGACGCATCGAGTTCATCCATATTCATTCAGGCTAGGTCAGGTTCGCGATTGGAAATCGCGCTGGTTTGACCTGCGCAACTTCCGTCATCTTCTTAAGGCAGATGTCAAGCTACGTTCGTGGTTGGGTGAGAAGCTGGCTAAAATGTACGTTTCAAAAATAGAAATTGAGCGCTCGCCAACGATGCTTAAAATCATAATTTTCACCTCGCGACCGGGCCTGATTATCGGGCGTTCGGGCGCCGGGGTTAATTTATTAAAAAATCAGATAGAAAAATTATTCGTAAAATTTTCAATGCCCAAGCCGCGCGAACTGCAGTTGGCGATTGAGGAGATTAAAAATCCGGAGGCTGATGCCGCGATTGTCGCTAAGATTGTTGCCGAAAATTTGGAAAAAAGGCTGTCCTTCAGGAGGGTTTTAAAACAAATTTTAAATAAAGTCGCCGCGCATAAAGAGGTTAAAGGCGTCAAAATCGCTTTAGCCGGAAGGCTGGACGGCTCGGAAATGAGCCGCCGCGAATGGCTTTTACACGGCAGGATTCCTTTGCAGACCATAAGAGCGGATATTGATTTTGCCAGGGTCAGAGCCAAATTGCCGTACGGCGACATAGGCATAAAAGTTTGGATTTATAAGGGCGACGTGTTTGACCAAAAATAAATCATCATGCTTTTTCCAAAGAAAGTTAAACATCGAAAATGGCATCGTCTGCGTTATAGCGAAGAAGGCGTTGAAAGCCGGGGATCGGAAGTCTCCTTTGGTTCTTTTGGTTTAAAATCCCAGGAAGGGGGCTGGATAATGGCAAGGCAAATTGAAGCCGGGCGCAAAGCTATATCGCGCCATGTGCAAAAAGGAGGCAAAATGTGGATCAGAATATTTCCCGATCGTCCAAGAACCGCCAAGCCCCCGGAGACCGGAATGGGCGCGGGCAAGGGCGACCCCATAGGTTATTTCGCGATGGTCAAGGCCGGGCGCGTGATCTTTGAAGTCGACGGCCTAAGCGAAGAAGACTCGCGCGAGGCCCTGCGTAAAGCCGGAGCTAAACTGGGCATTAAGACCAAAATAATAAAACGATGAAAGCTAAAGATATTTTCAGCAAGAATAGCGTTTCAGATCTTGAAAGCGTCCTTGGCGATGAGCGTGAGCGCTTAAGGCAGTTTCGTTTTGCCGTAGTGCAGTCTAAAATCAAAAATGTTAAAAGCGGCCGAGAAACCAGACGAACTATAGCCAGAATTTTGACTCGTCTAAATCAAGTAAAAAAACATGACTGAACCAACTAAACACAAACAAACATTTAAAGGCAAAATCGTTTCTTCCGCCGGCAAGTCGGCGGTTGTTGAGGTTATGCGCTATATTAAACATCCTAAATACCGCAAATATTTTAAAAGGTCCAAGAAATACGGCGTTCATGATGAAACCGGACAGCATAAAATAGGCGAAACGGTAGTCATAGAATCAAGCCGGCCGCTTTCAGGGTCTAAAAATTGGATTATAAAAAATTGATATGATTCAGCCCAGATCAATGATTGGAATAGCCGATAATTCCGGAGCCAAAATTATACAATGCATCCGTGTTTTGGGTGGCACCAGGAAGAGATACGCCCGCATCGGCGATATTATTGTCGCTTCGGTAAAAAAGGCCGAGCCGCGCAAGGAGGTTAAGAAAAAAGACGTGGTTCGCGCGGTTATAGTCCGACAACGTCAGCCTTATCGCCGGAGAGACGGCACTTATGTCAGATTTGACGATAATGCCGCTGTGATTGTTGACGGCAAAGAGCCAAAGGGCGGACGTATTTTCGGGCCGGTGCCAAGAGAATTGCGCGAGCGGGGCTTTGTTAAAATTATTTCTTTAGCTCCGGAGGTGGTTTAATATGGCAAGCGCAATCAAAAAAAACGACTTGGTTAAAATTTTAAGCGGAAAAGACCGGGGAAAAACCGGCCGCGCGCTTAAAATATTACCGCGGGAAAACCGTATTGTGGTTGAGGGCGTAAATATCAGAAAACGCCATCGCCGCCCTCGTAAGCAAGGTGAGAAGGGTCAGGTCGTACAGATTCCGGTTCCGATCCATGTTTCAAGCGCGATGCTGATTTGCCCGTCTTGCTCCAAAGCCCAGAGGACAAAAAACTCGGTTGATGCCGAAGGAAATAAATTTAGGGCCTGCCGAAAATGCAGCGCTAAAATACCATGAGCGACGCCAAAATAAAATATAAAGAAAACGTAATTAGCCAGCTTAAAAAAGAGCTTGGTCTGAAGAACGCTCTGGCCTGCCCGCGCTTGATTAAAATTGTAGTAAACACCGGCGTAGGCCGCAAAGAGGAAAAGGACATCGAGATTGTCGCTAAACATCTGGAAATGATCGTCGGGCAAAAATGCGCGCCCAAGAAAGCCAAAAAATCCATTGCCACTTTCAAAACCAGAAAAGGCGTGGTTGTGGGACTGGCTTGCGCTCTGCGGGGCGCCCGAATGTATGATTTTTTTGAGCGACTGATAAGTGTCGCGCTTCCGCGCCTTCGCGACTTCAGGGGCATTGATCCAAAAACGATTGATTCTTCGGGTAACTTGACGATTGGCTTGAAAGAGCATATCGTATTTCCAGAAATAGCCGGCGAAGATATTAAGGTCCCGTTCGGTCTTGAGGTTACGCTGGTTACAAGCGCCCGATCAAAGGCTGAAGCCGCCGCGCTTTTTAAGGCGTTGGGCGTGCCGTTCAAAAAATAATTTATGGCCAAAACATCAGTTGTAGCCAGAGCACAGAAAAAACCAAAATATAAATCGCGCGTGGTGCGGCGTTGTTTTCGTTGCGGCCGAAAACGCGGCTATATGCGTGATTTTGATTTATGCCGCATTTGTTTCAGAGAGCTGGCCAACGAAGGCGAGATACCAGGAATTCGTAAATCATCATGGTAAACGATCCGATTGGCGACATGTTCACGCGCATAAAGAACGCCGGGCGCGCCCGAAAGCACGCAGCTACATTTTCGTATTCAAAAATCAAAATGGATATCGCTAAGCTTTTAGAAAAGAGGGGGCTTGTCGGTGAGATTGCCAAGCGCGGTAAAAAAAATCGCCGCAACATCGAAACAGTTTTGCTTTATGACATGTCGGGCGCAAGCAAGATTTCGGAAATAAGGCGGGTTTCAAAGCCGTCGCGCCGAATTTATAATGGCTGGCGCGAGTTGAAGCCGCTAAAAGGCGGAATGGGTTTATATATTATTTCTTCGCCCGTAGGTTTAATAGACGATACGCAAGCGCGAAAATTAAAAGTCGGAGGAGAGGTTTTGGGCGAAGTGTGGTAGAGAAATATGAGCCGTTTAGCAAAAAAACCAATAATGTTGCTCCAAGGCGTTACTGTCGAGTGTAAGGACGGAGAATTGAGGGTCGGAGGCCCTAAGGGCGAACTAATCCGTAAGATTCCGCCTGAAGTTGCTTTTGAGATGTCACCGGGCGAAGTCCGTGTTAAATTAGTTGAGGGCCTGCAAGGTTCGTCCGCGATTTTAGGCACCCACGTAAGACATCTTAAAAATATGATTGAGGGCGTAACAAAAGGATTTGAAAAGAAACTGGAATTGGAGGGCATAGGCTTTAAGGCTGAAGTCCGCGGAAGCGAGCTGGTCTTAAATATTGGTTTTTCCCATCAGGTCAAGATTGTTCCGCCAAAAGGCGTGGCTTTTGCGGTCGAGAAAAATGTCATAACTGTTTCCGGGCTGGACAAAGAAATGGTCGGCAACGCGGAGGCGGTCATAAGAAGCAAGAAAAAACCGGAGCCATATAAAGGAAAGGGCATTCATTATGCCGGCGAAGTCATAAGGCGTAAGTCCGGTAAAAAGGTGGTTGCGGCCGGCTAAAATTTTAATTTATGGAAAATCAAAAACAAAAAAGAATACGCCGACACAAAAGAGCGCGCAGCCGTTTTTACGGAACCGGCGAGCGTCCGCGTCTTTCGGTTTTCCGTTCCAATCGAAGTATTTATGCCCAGATTATAAATGACGAAAAAGGATCAACTATCGTTGGTCTTTCCGACGCTTCGGTCAAAAATTCCAAAAAACAAAATAAGAGCGAGCGGGCCCGCGAAGCCGGACGCATGATTGCCGAAAAAGCCAAAGAAGCCAAAATTAAAAAAGTGGTATATGATCGCGGTGGCTATAAGTACCACGGGCGGGTTAAGGCTCTGGCCGAAGGCGCGAGAGAAGGAGGCCTGGAATTTTAATTATTTATATGAGAAAAGATTTTTTAGGAACTAGGGAAAAAAGAGAATCTGACTTAGATCAGAAGCTTGTTGATTTACGCCGGGTCGCCCGCGTGGTCGCCGGCGGCAGGCGCTTTAGTTTCAGGGCCACGGTTGTGGTGGGTAATAGACTGGGCGATGTCGGCGTGGGAACGGCTAAAGCCGCGGACACCGCGACTGCTATCCAGAAAGCGGTGAGGCAAGCCAGCAAAAGGACCATCAAAATTCCCATAACCAAAGCCCGTTCCATCCCTTACGATGTTCGCGGAAAATTCGCAAGCGCTGAAGTCGTAATAAGGCCGGCAGTCGAAGGCCACGGCCTTGTTGCCGGAAGCTCGGTGCGCACGGTTTTGGATTTCGCCGGAATTAAAAACGCATCAGCTAAGATTTTATCCCACACCAAAAATAAAATATCGAATGCCCGCGCGGCTATAGAAGCTTTAAAAAAGATTAAGACATAAACTTTAATCATGCAGATCCACGATTTGAAACCCAAAACCAAAACAAAAAGCAAGAAGAGAATCGGCCGCGGCGGAAAGCGCGGCACTTATTCCGGACGAGGCATTAAAGGCCAGAAGGCCAGGGCCGGACACAGAATGCGGCCGGAAATGCGCGATATCCTGAAAAAAATTCCCAAACTCCGGGGCTATCGCGCTAAAATCCGTCCAAAAATAGTCGCGGTCGTAAATGTCGGTGATTTGGAAAAACATTTCGCGCCGGGCGACAAGGTCACGCCGCAAGAGCTTATCAAAAAAGGCCTTTTAAGAAAAATAGGAGGCCAAATTCCGGCAACAAAGCTTTTGGGCTCGGGGGAGATAACCAAGAAGCTTCTGGTCGCGGACTGCCAGATATCTAAAAGCGCTAGAGATAAAATAGAAAAAGCTGGTGGCAACGTCGTGCTGAAGTCTAAAAATTAAAATTGCAATATGTTTCAGAAATTCAAACTTATTTTCACCGACCCCGATCTAAGAAAAAAAATACTTTTTGTTTTATTGATTTTGGCCATTTTTCGCGCCGGCGCCACTATTCCTATTCCGGGGGTGGATCAGGAGAGGCTAGCCGCTTTTTTCGGCGGCAATCAATTTTTCGGCCTTTTAAATATCTTTTCGGGCGGAGCCCTGGACAATCTTTCAATTATGATGCTCGGCGTCGGGCCTTATATCACCGCTTCAATTATTATGCAGCTTTTGACCATGATTTTTCCGCGCTTTAAAGAGATGTATCAGGAAGAAGGAGAGGCCGGCCGTCAAAAGTTTAATCAGTATTCGCGCCTAGCCACCGTTCCTCTGGCCTTGCTTCAGGGTTTCGGCCTTTTGACTCTTTTGTCGCGCCAGGGAGTTTTGGGAGAGCTTTCTTTGTTTGGCCACATAACCAATATCATCATAGTTACCGCGGGGTCAATACTTCTAATGTGGCTGGGAGAACTGATATCCGAATACGGGATAGGCAACGGCGTTTCAATTCTTATTTTCGCAGGCATCATCTCCGGCGTGCCGCAGGCTTTGGGCCAGACTATCTTTGCTTCCGACATTTATCAATTGCCGGTCATTTTGGGGTTTGCGCTCGCGGCGGCCTTAACCGTTGCCGCGGTTGTCATAATTACCGAAGGTCAAAGGCCAGTTCCGGTATCTTATGCCAGACGCGTACGCGGCTCTAAGATGTATGGCGGAAGTTCAACGTATTTGCCATTAAGAGTGAATCAGGCCGGAGTCATTCCGATAATTTTCGCTCTTTCCATACTTCTTTTTCCGCAAATGATCATAAATTTTATTGCCGGTATTGATAATGGCGCTATCAAGGCTGTTTCCGCAGCGCTTTTAAACTTTTTTAACAACCCTTGGATTTATGCCGGCCTTTATTTTATCTTGGTGTTTTTGTTCACTTATTTTTATACCGCGGTTACTTTTGATCCCGACGCCATATCTTCAAATCTGCAGAAATCGGGGGCTTTTGTTCCAGGAATAAGGCCGGGCCGCCCAACGTCTGAATTTCTGTATAAAATTCTTAACCGCATAACTTTAATCGGCGCTTTATTTTTGGGCGCAATCGCGGTTTTGCCTCTGGCTATGCGCGCGGTAACCGGCTTGGTTACTTTGACCATAGGCGGAACAGCCCTTTTGATTGTTGTTTCGGTGGTTTTGGAAACTATCAAGCAAATTGAAGCCCAGATGGTGATGAGAAGCTACGATTAGCCGTTTTGATTTTTTGACCGAATAGTTTTATGCTTATAAAAGATTTCTAAATATGGGAGATCCGACAGTGCTTCTATTTATGGGCTTCTCCGGCTCCGGTAAGGATACGCAGGCCGGCTTGGTTCGTGAGGTCTTAGAAAAGAAAAGCGGAAAAAACTCCGTTCTTTGGCTTTCAACCGGCGATATTTTAAGGGGAATAGTAAAAAATGGAAGCTATGCCGGAAAGGTGGTTGATGAAAAGGTAATGAGGGCGGGTAATATTGCTCCGCCGTTTCTGGCAACTTTTTTATGGGCCGATCGCATCATTAAAGAGCTTCGGGAGAATCAGCATATTATTTTTCCAAGCTCGCCCCGCACCATTAACGAAGCCCGTGATCTCGACGAGCTGGCTGTTTTTTTTGAGATAAAAAAAGTTTTCCCTATTTATCTTAATGTTGAACGCGATGAGGCGTTTAAACGGCTTAAAGCAAGAGGCAGGGCGGATGATACTGACGAAGTCATTAATAACAGACTTAACTATTTCGCAAAGCACGTTTTGCCCGCGGTTGAGTATTTCCGAAACGAAAGCAAAAATAAATTGATTGAAATTGACGGCAATCCCAATGAAATTCAGTTCATTCACCGGCAGATTATTGCCGCAATCGGATTAAAATGATCGTAAAATCAAAAAAAGAAATAGATATACTTAAAAAAAGCGGGCAAATACTTGCCCGCGTTTTGGCGCGTCTTGAGCGTGAAATAAGGCCGGGGGTTTATGCGGCCGACTTGGATAAACTCGCCGAGAGCGAAATAAAAAAGGCCGGAGCCGAACCATCTTTTAAAAATTATCATGAGGGTAAAGAGCTCCCGTTTCCGGCGTCAATTTGTTTGTCCGTAAACGACGAAATCGTTCATGGAATTCCAAATGAGAAACCAACTATTTTACAAGAAGGTG
>JBBTVC010000017.1:0-4934 GCA_038063435.1 Patescibacteria group bacterium
CGGGCACGCTTGAAACCGCGATGGCTACGGCCGTAAGAAAAGTGTCTTTCAGAGACCCGCCTCTAAAAATTCCGGCGATAAAAATAATTAAAGTGATTGCCGCAACGGCCACGCCTATCCACCCGGCAAGCTCTCGTACTCCTTTTTGAAATAGTGTCGGCTGTTCTTTTTTTTGGGTTACAAGTCTGGCTATTTTTCCGAATTCGGTATCTTCGCCGGTGCTGACCACCACGGCTTTAGCCCAGCCGTCGTTTACAGAAGTTCCCATCCAAACCATGTTGGTTATATCGGCAATGGTGGTTTTCTGGTCAACCGGCCTTGTGTCTTTGATTTCTGCCTCCCATTCGCCTGTCAATACCGCTTCGTTTGTTTCCAATCCACCCGTTTCTATGAGACGCGCATCCGCCGGAATTCTGTTTCCGCTTTGAAGAAAAATTATATCGCCTGGAACGAGTAAGGCCGTGTCTATTTCTTGACGCCGGCTTTCGCGGATAACCATTGTTGAGGTTTTTAAGGTCCCGCGCAGTTTATCAAACGCTTTTGATGCCCGTCCTTCCTGATAGGCGCCAATGGCTGTATTTATAACAACGGTTATGAAAATTATGGCGGCATCGGCGTAATCCTTTAAAAATGTTGAAATAAACCCCGCGGCGATAAGGATAAGCGCAAGAGGGCTGTAAATCTGGGCCCAGATGATTTTATAGAACCGGAACGTCGGACGTTTTTCAATGTCGTTTGGGCCGTACTGTTCAAGGCGCGATTCGGCTTCGCGCGCGGTTAAGCCGTTTTTGGGATCGCTTTTAAGAGCCGACAGAACATCTTCGGCCGAAAGAGAATGCCAGGCGATATCTTTCATTATTTTATTTTAACGCATTGGGCTTTTTTATTCACTGTTTATCCAGTTTTTTGAGTTTGACCCCCTGTAGGCATCTGATAGAATTGTTTTATAAATATGGCGGATTTAATGCGTATTCCTCCTCAAAATCTTGAAGCCGAGATGTCTACTCTCGGGGCTTTGATGCTGGACACCAACGCCGCGTTCAAGGTGATTGATTATTTGCGCTCAAGGGATTTTTATCGCCAAAACAATAAGACGATATACGAAACCATTCTTGAGCTTATTGAGAAAAAAGAGCCGATTGATTTAATGTCGGTTTCAAACCGTCTTCAGGAAAAAAATTTTTTGGAAGCGATCGGCGGAAAAGGTTATCTTACTGATTTAGTCAATTCAATACCCACGGCGGCAAACATAGGTTATTACGCCGAGATAGTTCACAAAAAAGGAGTTATGCGCGAATTGCTGGAGGCGTCCCAGCACATAAATGACCTCGGCTACAAAGAAGAAGAAAGCGTTGATTATCTTCTTGATGAAGCCGAGAAAAAAATTTTTTCAATTTCCCAGACTTCTTTAAAACAGCGTTTTGTTTCGGTTGGCTCGGTTTTGGGAGAGGCATGGAGCAGGATAGACAATCTCCATAAAAATAAAGGAGGACTTAGAGGAGTTCCGACCGGATTTGCCGATTTGGACAATATCCTTTCCGGCTTCCAGCAGTCCGATCTGATAGTGCTTGCCTCGCGCCCTTCGCTCGGAAAAACCTCTTTGGCTTTGGACATCGCCCGCAACGCGGCGGTAAATCACAATGTTTCCGTGGGTGTGTTCTCGCTTGAAATGTCATCCGAAGATTTAATTGACCGTTTTATCGCGGCTGAGGCCGATATTGATTTGTGGAAATTAAGAACCGGCCGTTTATCCGAAGAAAACGACGATTTCACGAAAATTGCGTCTGCTCTTGAGCGGCTTTCCAAAGCGCCGATTTTTATTGACGATGCTGCTTCAAATAACATTCTTCAGATGCGCGCCATGGCCAGGCGCCTGCAATCCGATAAAGGGCTCGGGTTGATAGTGGTTGATTATTTACAGCTTATGCAGCCAAGAGTACAATCCGACAATATGGTTCAGCAGATAACCGAAATATCCCGATCGCTCAAATCATTGGCCAAAGAGCTCAAGGTTCCGGTTCTTGCGCTATCACAGCTTTCGCGGGCCGTTGAACAGCGCCATCCGCCAGTCCCCCGCCTTTCGGATCTGCGCGATTCGGGCTCAATTGAACAGGACGCGGATGTGGTGATGTTTATTTACCGCGAGGATAAATACAAGCAAGCAAGCGACAGGCCGAATCAAGCGGATATTTTGATTCAAAAACACAGAAATGGGCCTTTGGGGCAAGTTGCTCTTTATTTCAATCAGCACAAAACAAGTTTTTCCGGTCTGGCCAAAGGGGAGTATAGAAACTACGAAGCATGAAACCGCAGGTTATTGAAAAATTGGTCAGGATTTTTTCAATGCTTCCCGGCATCGGACCGCGCCAAGCCCTGCGTTTTGCTTATTGGTTTGCGGATGCCGACAAATCCGTTGCCGAAAATCTTAAAACCGCGTTAAGCGAGCTTGGTGGAATCAAAAAATGCCCGCTTTGCTTTAGAATCCACTCCGGGGCAAATGCCTGCTCAATTTGCGCGGATGAATCGCGCGACTGGTCTAAAATAGCCGTTGTTGAAAAAGACACCGATTTTGAGGCGATGGAAAAATCGGGCGCGTATGACGGCCGCTACCATATTTTAGGCGGACTAATCTCGGTGCTTGATGCCGGAAGCAGGGATCGTTTAAGGCTTAAAGATATTTTTAATCGCGTAAAAAGCGACACCAAAGTCAAAGAAGTGATTTTAGCTCTAAGCTTTACGCCCGAAGGAGAATTCAGTTCGCGCTATGTTGAAAAAATTCTCGAGCCATTAACCGCCGGACGCGAATTTAAAATAACCAGGCTTGGGCGAGGTTTATCCTCCGGAGCGGAGCTAGAATATTTAAACAGAGAGACCCTGCAAAACGCCCTAGAAAACAGGAAGTGATCTATAAAACGTTTTGTCTTGGAAACGAAGGTCAATATAGTCAATTTCATTGATTTTTTCTTCGGCAGCAGATTTCAGAAAAATTGCCAAATTTTCATAGGCTCTGTCAAAATCCGTTTCCGGATCAAGCACTATTTTAAAATCGCCGTCGGTATCAAGCCACAATTCCGTTTCCGGCAGGATTCTGATATTTTTTACCGACAAACCGCTATTTTTTTTAATTTGCTCCGCGAATTTTTGAACGCCGCTAAGCGTCTTTAGGTCCATTATGCGGTCGCCCAGGCTAAAATTATCTGAACGCTCGTCTATTATTTTTAAAATCAAATCGCCTAAAAACTGCGGAGCGGGCTCAAATAAAATTCCTCCACCGTCCACGTAAAAGCACGCATGCTGGCACCAAACTGCCCAAGTATTTCTTTCTTTAACCTCCACAGTCAAAGATTTGCGCCAGATGTCGCGCGAGATATCTACGGCGTCAATCGCCGCGAATTGTTTTTTTAAAGCCTCGGCAAGGCTTTCTGAATTAAAAAATATAATATTTTCTTCAGGCCATAAGGGGATGGAGTTTTGGCTCAGCGTTTGTTTAATTTGACTTCGCAGGTCGTCAGTATTAACCCGCTCGTTGCCGGCAATTTCTATATTAGATAATCGAAATAAGCGGCCCGCGCCGTAAAAAACGGCCGCGGTTGATACGGCAAAAACGATAATCGCCAGAAAAACTCGCCTTAAAAAAAGCAGGCGTTTTTGCCGCTCGAATTTATATGCTATTTCGCCGCGCATAGTTTCGTTTATTTTTTAGGCTCGATTGAATCAAAGCCGGTGTATTTTTGTAAAACCTCCGGAATTTTTACTGAGCCGTCGGCCTGCTGGTTATTTTCAAAAATTGATATCAGGATTCTTGGCGTTGCGATGGCTGTATTGTTCAATGAATAACAGAATTTAGTTTGTCCCTCTCCGTTTTTATAGCGTATGCCGAGGCGTCTTGTCTGGAAATCATGATAATAAGACGACGAATGCGATTCGCGATAGCGGCGCTCGGAAGGAATCCAGACCTCTATGTCATGCGTTTTAACGTGAGCCCGGCCTATGTCGCCTCCGGTTAGCGTTATAACCCGATAAGGCAAATCGAGGGCCTGTATTACTTCTTCGGAGTTTGCGGTCAATTCTTCGTGGAGCCGGACCGAATCCTGATGGTCGGCGACGGAAAGAATTAGCTGTTCCACCTTGTAAAATTCATGCAGGCGGTAAATGCCCCGCGTATCTTTGCCGTATGACCCCGCTTCGCGCCTGAAACACGGCGAAAAAGCGACGTATTTTTTAGGTAAGTCGTCTTCGGCAAAAATTTCGTCCGAATGGAGTCCCATCATCGATATTTCGGCAGTGGCTGAAAGGTACAGGTCGTCTTGGGTTTTATAGACGTCTTCGCGGGACTGCGGAAAATGTCCCGAGCCGTACAGGTTTTCTTCTTTAACCAAAACCGGCGCAAGCACAGGCGTATAACCCTTTTCTCTAATTTTATTTAAAACAAAAAGCCAGAGGGCCTGTGAAAGTATTACGGCCTCGTTTTTAAGAAAATAACCTCTAAATCCAGAGACTTTAGCGCCGCGCTCAAGCTCAAGCAGGTCAAGGCGCTCCATTAAAGTTATGTGATCAAGCGGTTTAAAGCTGAATTCGCGGAGTGTTCCCCATTTTCTCTCTTCTCGCGCGTCTCTTTCGTCAGCTCCTTCCGGCACCGATGGGTCGGGAATATTCGGCACATCATACATCAGTTTACGCCACTCCGTATCAAGCTTTTTAAATTCGTATTCTTTTTTGGCGAGCTCGTCTTTAAGTTCTCTTAAATTTTTTATCGCCGTTTCTTTATCGTTTTCATCGCTGATTAATGCCACTCGGTCATTAGCCCGGTTTTGTTTAGCTCTCAACTCTTCTACTTCAGCCATTATTTTTCGCCTCTGGTCGTCTATTTGTAAAAAGCCGTCAACGTCAAATTCCAGCCGTTTTTTGCGCGCTGCCTGTTTGATTAAGTCCGG
>JBBTVC010000018.1:0-2954 GCA_038063435.1 Patescibacteria group bacterium
GGCTGACGGCAGCGGAGTTTTGGCGGCGATATTTCTATGGCTGGCCATAAAAGCTGTTTACGCTTGGCTTTATCCTAGCGACGCCAGGGCCGAATATCTGGCCGAACGAGCGGAATTAGCGGCGCATCAAAAGGCGGAAGCGAGAAAAATAGAAAGAGAACACATCCGAGAACTTAGAAAAGAGCTCGCGTCTCTCGGCAGAAAACTTATTGAAAAACCGCCTAAAAAATAGGCGGTTTTTATTTTAAAGCAAGGGTTACGAGGTGATCTAGAAGACCCGAAAATTCCAGTCCTATGGCCGAAGCCGCTTTGGGGTAAAGCGATTCCGCGGTGAGGCCGGGCAGAGTGTTTAATTCCAAAAGATACACTTGTCCTTTTTCGTCTATTCTGAAATCGGATCTGGAATAATGCCTGCAGCCGAGTGACGCGTGCGCGACAACGGCGGCGTTTTTTATTTTCATGCTCTCTGCTTCGCTGAATCTGCCCGGGCATATTTCACGGCTTGAGCCGTCGTATTTGCAATCGTAGTCAAAAATTTTTTTATATGGCGGCGGAACTATTTCAACTACTGGGAAAGCGTAATGTTTTTGATTCCTGAAATTTTCCAAAACGGCGCAGGTCGCTTCCCGTCCGCTGATAAATTTTTCAACTAAAACTTCTTTGTCATGTCCTAAGGCTTTTTCAATCGCAAGGACCAGATTGTATATGTCGTTGGCGACAGCGACGCCTATTGACGAGCCACGGCTGGCCGGTTTTACCACCATCGGAAAAAGCATTTTACGCACCGCCCCCGCCGCTCTGGCCGCCGGGTCATCGTCGGCCGAAACGCTTACGGCGGGAGGAGTCAGGATGCCAGATATTTCAAAAATATCCTTAGCCAAACGCTTATGCATTGCCGTGGCTGAAGACAAAATGTCGGAGCCGGTATAAGGGATTTTATAAGTTTCCATAAGTTGCTGAACTTTGCCGTCTTCTCCATATTCGCCGTGCATGGCGTTGAAGGCCGCGTCAATATTTTTAAAAACTTGGTGGGGTTCGGATTTTAATCCTCCAAGGTGCCAGACGCCAGTTTTATCAATCAAAACGTCAATCGGCTCGTATTTCTGGCGGTCTAAATGCTTAAGAACCGCCTCGCCTGTTTTAAGCGAAACTTCATATTCCGATGACGGCCCCCCGCGGAGCACCCCGATCTTGATTCTGCTCATTAGTTTTATTATAACTGTAAGAGAGTTCAATTCAAAATTTCGTCAACCCTATAGTGAAAATCGGGCAAATGTTATTACGCTCGCTCTGCGAGTAGCCCGATTTCTACTACGGGGTCAAGGAGGTCCGCATGTTCACGGGGCTCAAGTTCAGCGAAGACGGAACGGTTTGCCGTTTAAACGACTTTCCGGCGAGACATTTTTTTACCACTATGCGGGCCGGTAATATGTCGCTTAAATGGGATGATGAAAAAACGGCTCAAGAAAATTTCGCGAGATGTTTTTCGGCCCACGGCAATGTTTTAGCGGAAATTGTGTCTATTTTGCCGGAACATTCCGACAACATCGTTGTTTTGCCGCATTATTATGACGGCGAGACGGAAAAAATTTGCGACGGGCTTATGACTTCTTCCTGCGACACTTATTTGGTTTTGCGTCCGGCCGATTGCTTCCCTATTTTAATGGGTACGATTGACCGCAAATTCGTGGGCCTCATTCACGCCGGCTGGCGCGGGACTGATTTGGAAATAGCGCGCCTCGCCGTAAAACTTGCCGTAAGAACCTACCGCGTTGAAGCCGAAGATATTTTCATCGGCATAGGTCCAGGAATTCACAAGTGCTGTTGGGACCATTTGGCGGACGAACTCCCGGCCGACCCGCGCTGGAAACCCTTTGTTGGTGAGGGCCTGCTTGGCAAATACGTTGATCTGCTTGATTTTAACGTAAAACAGCTTTTGGATGCCGGAATAAAACACGAGCACATAAAAATCGCCGCGCACTGCGCTTGCTGCGCTAAAGATAAAAACGACGAATATTTGTTCTTTTCTCATCACAGAGCCGAAAGAATCACGGGCGAAAAAGAAGGCCGTTTTGCCACGGTTATATCTATGATTTAAAAAAACCCGAGGGATATCGGGGTTTTTATTTGGCCGCAACTTTTCTTTTGACCGCGTCAAACACTGCTTCAATCGCTTTGTCAAACATTTGCGGTTTGGAAAGATGAGTTGAATCAATTAAAATCACTGGTTTTCCGTTAGTGTTCATTTCATCATGACTTCTGGTAAAAATTTCAACAAGTTCGCCTATGGTTTTGAGGTTTGTATAGCTTCCTTCTTTTGATTCAACAATTGTCGGGGCATCCAGTTTTGCTCTTCGCATGGCTTCTTTAGGAGAACATACGACATAAAGACATAAATCAATATACTCAAGTGCCAAGGGATGCGTGAAGAATCTTTGAAATTCTTTTTTGTCTTGTTCGTTAAGATTTCCTTTTCGTCTCCAAAAAAGCATCCATCCGTGAGCGTCATATAGAGCGCGGTCAAGCAAAACAACGTCGTAGTCGCGGCCGGTCGCGGCAGAAGAAACGTTTATCAGGCCGTAGGCCCCGGTGGTCAGGTTGTAAAGAGGCGTTTTTCGGGACAACGCTCTGAAAACCTCGGCTCCTTCTTGAGGTCTATGCACCCTGAAGCCGCTATTTCTGAAAATGGAGTCTATGCCGTTGATGAGTGTGGTTTTGCCCGAGTCGGGCGACCCGGTAAATTCCACCACGAGCGGACGCGGAGTTTCATCGCGCAGGTTTCTTTTTAAAAACGCGTGCATTTCCCGTAAAAGTTTTTCAAATTCCGCGGCTCGGCTGACCATTTAAAACTCCTTGCCAAAAACCACACATCTGACTAAAATGCTATCATGCAAAAAATGATGAAGATAGGCTTGGATTTAGACGGCGTCATAATTGACCATACGTCAAATCGT
>JBBTVC010000019.1:0-1217 GCA_038063435.1 Patescibacteria group bacterium
CACGGCAAGCTTATTTTTATTGATTTGCGCGACCGCTGGGGCAAAGTTCAGGTGGTTTTTACTCCGGCCGATAAAGAACTTTTAAAGCTTGCCGACAAACTTCGTTCGGAATGGGTGGTCTCTATTGAAGGCGAAATTAAAGAAAGACCAAAGGGGATGGAAAATAAGGATATTGCGACCGGAAATGTGGAAGTTGGGGCGACAAAACTCGAAATTCTGAGCGAAGCCAAAACCCCGCCGTTTGAACTCGGCACTGACGGATATGAAGTTGGGGAGGACAACAGAATGCAGTACCGCTACTTGGATTTAAGGCGCTCAAGAATGAAAAGCAATTTGATTATGCGGGATAAAGTAATTTCCTTTGCCAGAAATTATTTGCATGAGCGGGATTTTATTGAAATAGAAACCCCCTTACTTACTAAATCTACGCCGGAGGGCGCCCGCGACTACGTCGTGCCCTCGCGCGTCTATCCCGGTAAATTTTACGCGCTCCCGCAATCGCCACAGCAATATAAACAGCTTTTAATGGTCGCGGGTCTTGAAAGATATTTTCAAATCGCGCGGGCCCTTCGCGATGAAGACACCCGGGGCGACAGGCAACCTGAACACACTCAGCTTGATATTGAAATGTCGTTTACAAGCCCCGAAGAAGTTATGTCGCTTGTGGAGGGGATGTTTACCGAAATGATGAAAGAAATTTATCCGGAAAAAAAGACGAAAACCCCGTGGCCGAGAATCACTTATAGCGATGCTGTGGAAAAATACGGCACCGATAAACCGGACTTGCGCGAGAATAAAGACGACCCGAATGAAATTGCTTTTGCATGGATTGTTGATTTTCCAAGTTTTGAGCCGGATAAAGCAACAAAAGAAATTCAGCCGGTACATCATATGTTTGTTCAGCCAAAAGAGGGAAGCGTTGAACTGCTTGAAAACGAGCCGCTGAAAATGGTCAGCACCCAGTATGATTGGGTTTGTAATGGTTATGAGCTTGCCAGCGGAAGCATACGAATTAATGACCCAGAACTTCAAATGAAAGTGTTTAAGCTGCTTGGTATGAGTGAAAAGAAAGCCAGAGAAGATTTCGGACATCTGCTTGAAGCTTTCAGCTACGGCGTTCCTCCGCATGGCGGTATTGCGCCCGGGATTGATCGTTTGCTCATGATTCTTCAGGGCGAGCCGAATATCCGCGAGGTAATCGCTTTTCCAAAAACGGG
>JBBTVC010000020.1:0-3705 GCA_038063435.1 Patescibacteria group bacterium
CGTCCAGCGGTAAATAAGATTTGATGCAGAAATTTTTCTTCCACCGGAAATCAGATTCGGAAAAGCGCTTACGACGACCCCGGATTTGGCCGAGACAAGCGCCTTGCCTTTGTACCAGTAAGGGACAGAGGTTTCGGCCTGCCACAGGAGATCAATGTCGGCAACCGTGAAAGACAATTCGGCCTCGTGGCGAATGCCGTCGGCATCAAGCGCCACTACGCTCAGCCTTTCTCGCGAGCCGATGATGCCGGTCGTAAATGGAAATGTTTTTATGCCGGCTCCTTTGGCGCGAACGGAGCCGTTGCGCGTCCAGGTTATTTGAGACCGGTCAATATCAAAAGAAAATCCCGAAAGCCGTGCCGTAACACTTTGATTTGGCCCCGGAGCGTCTGTCGGGCTTAATTCAATGAAAAAGTTGTCGGAATTTACGCCGAAATCAAATTGGGCAAAGGCGCTATCCGCCGCCCAAGAAGCCGCCAAAATTACGACCATTATAATAATGAAAGGTTTTTTAAACATTTTTTCCAAAGTACGCTTTAAATCCGGGATTGTTGTTGTAAAGTATTATAAACCACACAAGCGCCACATGAGCCGGCACAAACGGGATAAGTCCGCCAGCGCCTCCGCCGAGCATATATTGCGGAGGGTATTGAAGCCCGCGAGTTTTTGCCCACATATAAATTATAAACCAAGTCGCGCCGCTTGTTATGGTCCCAAGAAAAGGAATAAGGCCCACAAGGAAAGCGCAAAAAGCGAATCCGGTCATTAATCCTCCCTCGGTCATCTCTATTCTCCGGTTTGACGAAGCGTTTGTTTCGGCAAACGATGCCCCCTCGTCTTTTCGCGACTCGGCCAGATTAAGCGCCCGTTCGTTTTCAATTTGATTTTGCTCAGCCATTTTTATTTATTGTCGGGATTAATTTCCTGTTTGGCTTTTTTTATCGCGAGCAACTGATTCGGGTCAGATGTTATTATCTGGTCTTCGGTGTAGGAGCTTATGATTTTTATGGCGACATGTTTCAGGCCGGCAAAGAAAAGCCCCTCGCCGACATCGGATTCAAGAATCAGAAACTTTTCTTCATCGGTCAGATTGAAAGTTTTTTGGACCAGATCAATCGTTGCTGGCGATTGCTTTAAAAGAATCTGGATTGAGGAGTTGGTGATTATTGGGACGCCGTAGGGCGAGCGTAAAAAGTCGCCGACATCCTGGGTGATGGTCGCAACTCCCAAAAAATATTTTCGCGCGCGCTTGGCGATCCCGAAAAGAAAAGACGCGCCCTGCTCTTCTTTCATAATCCACCAGGCCTCGTCAATTACCAGCAATCTTTTTTTGATGTCTTTTCGCACCGCGTTCCAGATGTGATGAATTATTAAATACATCGCCACCGGCCTTAATTCGTCTTCCATGTCTCTGACCGAAAAAACCACCATTTTTTTATTGATATCCACATTGGTCGGCTGATTGATGAACCCGGCCCATGTTCCTTGAGTGTATTTGCGCATTTTTTGAGCAAGTCCTTCAGCGCCTTCCATGTTGGCCAAAACCAATTCAAGGTCTGAAAGTATCGGCGGAATTTTTTCTGAAAAGTCCGAGTCTGGGGTTATGTCGCGGGACGCGTATGTTTCGGTAATTGCCCGGTCCAACACCGCGTCCTCTTCGGGCGTAAGACCTCCCAGCATTATTCTGAAAAGACCGACGAGATTAATTATATTTGAACGCAAGACATCCGCGGGGTCTTCGTCCTCGCGAGGCTTAGGCAGGTCAAAAGGATTTATATGATGCTGGGACGAAAGCGAAATGCTGAAATACCGGCCATCCACCGCTTCGGCCAGATACTCGTATTCCCTTTCGGGGTCAATCACTATGACATCGGTGTCAAACATGAGCGAGCGGACCACCTCCAGTTTTGTGGCATAGCTTTTGCCGGCGCCTGATTTGGCAAAAATCACCGAGTTATAATTTTCAAGCGAGAATCGGTCAAAAAGAACAAGGCTGTTATTATGGCGGTTGACTCCGTAAAGAATCCCTTTATTTGAAGTCAGGTCAAAAGAGACGAAGGGGAACAGGCTTGATATGGGCGAAGAATTTAATTTGGTATTTACGCCGAGTATGTCGTGTCCCAAAGGAAATACGGTAAGCAGTCCTTCGCTTTGCTGGAAGAGAGCCGGTTTTGCGTAAATCAGTTTTGATTCAAGCATTGACCTTATCTCCGATTCCTCGCGGTTGAGCTCCTCAATCGTGTCAGCGTATATCGTCAGGTATAAGCCGAAAGAAAAAAGTTTTTCGGTCGCTTGCTGGAGCTGGTCGCGAAGCTGTTCGAGATTTTGATAAGCGGCATCAAGCATCGGGTCGCGGACCAAGCCCTTTTCTTCGCGCATGTGAATTTGGGACTGCACTTCAGCAACCTTTTTTTGAAGCTGCCTTAAAACTCCGGCCGTATCCAAGGGATGAATGTATAGGGAAACGTCAAAAACTTTGTCCATATTTATTATCGGGCTGAACCAATTTATAGCGAGAAATCTCGGGTAAGAAAAAACAAAAAGAGTTCGCGCGATTTTCTCGCCAATTTTTACGTAGTTGGAATTTATTTCGAGAGCCGAGGGCGCGATAATGTCTTTCAATTCCAAAACCGCGGCTTCGTATATCTGCGAAGGCTCTATAGCGATAATTTCATCGCTTGGTTTTCCTTCTCTTTTTCTGAATAAGTCTCCTATAGCCATATTTATATTTAAATTCTTTGCGGCGTCCTTCCTTTTTCAAGTTCGCCCGGATTAAACAGCCCGTAAAAAAGTTCCACCAGCTCCTCGGTGTTTAAAGGCACTGTTCTGACTCCGGTTGAAGCCAAAGCTCCGGAGACAGTTTCGGCTCTTTGCCAAAGCTGGGCTTTGTACTCTTCAAATTTTTCATCAGGCAGATGCGAGTCCCCGCCGCCAGCGCTTTTGCTTTTGAAAAATCCTTTAAAAATTCCGCTAATTCCGTTTTTTTTGCCGATATCAATTAACGGCGGAACAAATGTCACGACTATGTAAAAACCTTTTGTGACTATTTTTGTGGTTTCAACGAAGGTGCGCACAAATTCAACGTATTCACGCGTCTGTATTTTCATAAGGTCGTTCGTCTGGTCTCGCTCGGCTTCGCGCAGAGTTTCAAGGTACGGCTCAATATTAAGTCTCCGCGATTGAATCATAATTTGCACCGAAAAATCCAAAGAGTTCAGAAAATTCTGGTACTGCGCGGTTATGGCTTCTTGCTCGTCTGCCGAGCGCAAGGCGAAATTAAGGGAAGAGGCCATCAGCGCCATATGCAAACTGCCGTCGTCGGTTATTACGATTCCGTCGCGTATTTCGCGGATTGGAACGAATTCTTGGGCTGATTGTGCTTTGGTCATATCTATTTTATTTTTTCTTTAACATCTAAAGACCACGCCAAGTCTCTCAATTTACTCTCGGTTATTTTCGGCAAGACCATTTTTTGTTCGGCCGGCATAACCCTTTTTATTTCCTCCGGCTTTCTTTCTATTTTTTTCCAGATGTATAATTTGGATTTGGCGTAATACGATACGGCGCTGGCCACTATGTTTATGAACGGCTGATTGTTTATTTTGTAAAAAGCGAGCGCCAGCACGAAGGCGCCCACCGGCAGGCCCAGAAGAACGACAAGAAAAAACGGCAAAAAGACATACATTATGAAGACCGCCGCAGCGC
>JBBTVC010000021.1:0-3267 GCA_038063435.1 Patescibacteria group bacterium
TTGCGCGCGCCGGATTTCTTTTTCTCCTAATGAAAAGAGTATTTTTCTGTGGTGCGGCGAGCGTTAGGGAGCGGCGGCGGGGCGGCTTCCTTAGTTCCGTTCAAAGTAGGTTCGTCCAAAGTTCAGAATATCCCACCAATTCAAAATACTCCATTCGAATGGAGTATTTTGAATTGGTGGACCCGGCGAGAATCGAACCGCCGTCCCGGCAATGCGAATGACGCGTAATGCCGCTTTACTACTGGTCCTCTTTGTCTAAAACCATAAACCATCTTTTCCACTTGTTCCAACGAGCGACAAATTCTTTTCGGGACATACGGAAATTCCGGCCATTCAGCGAATCGTTTAAAACAATCATCTTCGGGTCCACTCCGGCTACCACGGCGTAGTGGTTTTCCCCTTCCGAAGGTTCAACGAATATGACTATGACCATTTTCTTTTCGGCTAAAAAGCTTTTAATGGCCTTGAAATCGCCCCAGTAAAACGCCTTGGCCTTAAAACCGAAACGTCTTGCTGTTTTTACCATGTCTTTGCGAAGCGTACCTCGTTTTTTGTTAGTTCCTGCGATTTTGGCCAGTTTTTTCTGACTTATTTTTTTGCCGAAAAATTCCAGAGCCATTTTCAAAGTGGCCGGACCACAAAAATATCCGTTTTCTTGGCGATAATAAGGAATTTTTATTTTTTTCATATTATGTCGGGCCGCCGAGATTCGAACTCGGGCTAAATCCTCCCGAAGGACTCGTGCTACCGCTACACTACGGCCCGTTTATCCTGAGCTTGCCGAAGGACTACTTAACAAAATGTTTCTTCTTTATCTTGCCAACCTCTTCTTCTTCTAATCCAATCTTTTTCTTCTTAGCTTCGTCGCGCATCCCCGCAAGCTCTTCATCCGACATTACGCACAACTCTTTGACTCGGCCTAAAAGATAATCTTTATCGTTTAGTTTCGGATCGTCAAGGACCTCCTCCAAAAGAACATCCAAAACCGCGCCTATTTTCGGCCCTGGCTCAATCGCGCACTCCCTCATCACGTCATCGCCTTTGACTTTGAGCATACGCGCCGAAATAGGGTCGCGCTGAACTTTTTCAACCATAAATTTAAAATGGCGGAGCTTATACGGCTCGGCTTTGGGCACGCCCGAACCTATCCGGTCGCAGATTCGCACTTTAATCAAATCATCCATATCTTCCGGTCCGACTTTTTGGACCAGTCTTCGCACCGAAGACTCAGTTACTTCGTCAACATTATAATAAAACAAATGATACCGCACGAGCTTGACCACTTTTTCGGCGAATTTTTTAGGGAAGTGAAGACGCGACAAAATCTGCGCCGTCATTTTGGCGCCGACCATTTCGTGGTTGTAAAAAGTGGAATCCGGCCCGTCGCCCTGTTTGACGCGCGGTTTGCCGACATCATGCAAAAGAGCAGCCGTTCTGATTTCTGCCGACCACCCCTCTTTGGAGGCGTAATCCATCGCGCGCATATTGTGTTCCCAGACGGTATAAATATGATGCTTATTTTGTCCGACCATCCAGCCCTCTTCAATTTCCGGCAAAACATGTTTAAGGATTTTTAATTCGCGCATGAGCTCAAATCCGCGAGACGGCTCTCCAGCTTCAATTATTTTTATGAGCTCGTCTCGGACGCGCTCTTTTGAAATAAATTCCAAAAGGCCCGACTTTTTGGCCATGGCATCTCTGGTTTTATCTTCAATCTCAAAATTCAGTTCGGACGCAAGCCTTATCGCACGCATGATGCGCAAAGCGTCTTCTTCAAACCTGTCTTCGGCCTTGCCTACGGCGCGGATCAAGCCGTCCTTTAAATCTTTTTCGCCGCCGAATAAATCAACCAGCTCCAACTTGGAAGCCTCGCTTCCAAGTTGGAGAGCCAGCGCGTTAATCGTAAAATCTCTGCGCTTCAAGTCGTCTTCAAGCTTGGTCGTAAATTTCACCGCGTCGGGATGGCGTTTGTCAGAATATTTTTCTTCTATACGATAGGGCGTAATCTCTACGATAGCAAGCGTCTGGTCGTCGGAGCCGGTTTTGATACCAACAGTTCCAAAATCATTTTCATAAAAACTATCGGGGAATATTTTTTGGATTTCTTCCGGTTTTGCGTTCGTGGTTATGTCCCAGTCCTTGGGTTTTTTATCCAACAGCAAATCCCGCGCGCATCCGCCGACAAGATACGCCTCGTATCCGGCGCCGGTAAGCGTTTTATAAACTTCTTTAATCTCTTTAGGGATTTTCATTGATAAATTGAATGATCGCCGATTAAATGGAACCAAACAACTTCTTTAGACGCAAATTCAAAAATAATTCTATATTTATAATCAACCGAAAATGACCAGAAACCGCTCATTCTGCCTGAAAGTTTGTGCGCCCGCAATCTTTTATCAAAGGGATTTTTGCGAAAAATTATTTCTTTGTTCTCGGCGGCGATTTTAACTTTATTCGGCAATCCTTTATATTCCCGGGCAAATCTATCCAAATAAAGAATCCTCATGCCTAGCGCAAATATTTTAGTGAGCGCAAAATCTTTCCCTTGCCGGCGGCAAATTCTTTTCGTGACTTTTCCAGTTCCCTAAGTATTCTTTCTTCCTCAAACCTTTCGCGTAAAATATCGCGAAAAAACTCGCTTTTTGAAGAATACCGGCCTTTTTTAACCTGTTTTTCAACCTCTTCGGTTAATTCTTTTGGCAATGATATGTTAATTACGCTTCTCATATAAGTTGATTATAGCCTGTAATAATTTATATTACAAGTTTTTCATTGCCATTGGTTAATTATACTCTTTTTTACAGAACTCGAATAATATATAATAAACTAATCATGCTTCAAGAACTTCAAGAATTCGGGCTTTCGGAAAAAGAGGCAAGGGTCTATCTTGCCGCTTTGGAGTTGGGCAAGGCCACGGCCGATGAATTGGCCAAACAAGCCAAAGTCAATCGCTCAACCACCTATGTCCAGATTGAATCGCTGAAACAAAAAGGGCTCGTAAGTTCTTACGACGAAGGCAAAAAAACGTATTTCGCGCCGGAGTCGCCCGAATACTTAAAACGGCTTTTTGAAAAGCAGGCCGGGGATCTGGATGTAAAACAAAAAGAACTTGAAAAGGAGAATCGTGCTTTACATGATCAATTTGAAGCGAGTAAGCCTTCACCGCAAGAGCTATTGCCGGTAAAAATTATCGGCCGGAATAATGATCAATTAGTGATCGATAAGGGAAGCAAAGAAGGTGTTATTTCGGGCAATATTGTTGTGTAT
>JBBTVC010000022.1:0-4013 GCA_038063435.1 Patescibacteria group bacterium
GACGCGAGCGGCGCCGGCGGCGTTCTTTTGCGGGCGAATGGTGGAAATGGAGGCGCAAACAACGGTAACACTCCAGGCATAGGGGGGACTGCATCCGGCGGGGCAATCAATTTTAGCGGCGGCAACGGACAGAATGTGATCAATGTTGCAGATGAAGGTTCGTTTGGCGGAGCGGGAGGAGGGAGTCCAAGAGGTGGTTCTGGCGGGTTTGGTTCTCCCGGTAATGGCGCAGCAAACAGGGCCGGATTCAGTGGGGTGACCCCTGGCGGAGGAGGTGGAGGCGCGACAGGGATCAACGCCGCAGCGGTTGGTGGCAACGGGGGTAAAGGATTAGTTGTTGTCTGGTCATTATCAGGGACGAACGGCGGAGACCTCGCGGAGTTTTTCGTAGTTGAGGACGGGGTAGAGGCGGGAGATGTTGTGGCGGTCGGCCCGAACGACACAAGCTACAATTCACAGGGCCACCTGCAAAAGACCGCCGTATTGAAAAAAGCAACGCCGGAAGACCGCGTTGTCGGCGTGGTTTCCACAAACCCGTGGCAGGTGATGAATCACGAGCTTTTTGATCAGCATTCGGCGGATGTCCAGCCCATCGCGCTTTCGGGAACCGCGCACGCGAAGGTTTCAACGGCGAACGGGCCTATCCGGAAGGGCGACACGCTTGCCCCCTCGGATGTGCCGGGGGTCGCGGTTCGCGCGGACAAGGCGGGGCTTATCATCGGTTCGGCGCTTGAGGATTTTCCGTCAGCGGCAAGCTCAACCGAACTTGGTATAGCGACATCAACGCCCCAAACAGGAAAGGTTTTGATGTTTGTTTCGACAACCTATTCCACGGGTTCGCGCACCAAGGCGGTGCTTGCGAATTACGGCGTTGATATGGATTCAATACCGGCTGATGTTGATACCGGCCGCCTGCTCCTCGCGCAAATGCTTTCCCATAAGCAAGAAATTACCGCCAGTTCTACTCTTTCGGAAATTTATACCGATCGTTTGATGGCCGGACTTGAGATTATTTCGCCGCGGGTTTTGACCGATACTTTAGTTGTTAATGCCATTGAACCGGTTGATAAAAACATAACTATGAAAATAGCCGAGGGCGGAAAGCTGATATTCATACGGGCCGGACCCGGCCAAATGTCAATGACATTTGGCAGTACCAGTCCGCCGACGGCATCAACAACGCCGATTCTTACGATTGATGACATTGGAAATGCCATATTCAGCGGAGCAATTACGATTGGCAGTCGGGACAGGCCAAGCGGAATAACGCTTTACGATACCGTAACAGGCGAACCTTATTGCGTGAAAATAGCGCAAGGCGCCTTAGTGCATATCGCTGGGGAGTGCATTATTTCGGAATTGTTTGGAACGTCCACCCCGGCCGTATTGCCGTCAGCCGAATCGCCCCCGCCTGCGGAAGAATCTTCTCCTACACCGGTTGAGGAAACAACATCGGCCACAGAACCAGCTCCAACCGAAGAATCTGCGCCGGTAGTTGAAGAGCCTGTGCCGGCTCCGCCTTCTGAAGAGTCTCCTCCTGCGGAGGAGCCGCCGGCAACGGAAGAATCGTCTCCGCCGGCGGTAGAGGAAACTCCTCCGCCCGAACCAGCGCCGGCATCAGAACCAACCCCTGAACCGGCTCTACTTCCTCCGGCCGAAGAAAGTCCCGCGCCTAGCGCATAGGCCGGGATTTTTCTATAATTGGAAAATGAACATTCGGGTTTCAAAATCTCTTCTTCTTCTTCTTCTTCTTCTTCTTCTGCTTTTCACGATTTTTATCGCCGTTCGCGTTGGTATTATTGACACCGATTTGCTTTTTTGTTTTCGTTCGCGGTTTGAATATATCAACAAGGACTTGGCGTGCGGCAATTCATTTGTTGTAAAAAAACACGCCTACGGCAAATTTAAAGCCGGTCTTGAAGATTTTATCGGCGAAAAAATTGACGAAGGCGCTATCAGCGAAGCTTCTGTCTATTTTCGGGACGTTAAAAATGGTCCGACACTGGGACTTAATGAACACGCGGAATTTGCCCCGGCAAGTTTATTGAAAGTGCCGATAATGATGACTTATCTTTCGCTTTCGGAAAGCGATCCGGGCTTGCTTGAAAAACAAATAAAATTCCGGAGATTAAAAGAAGGGGAACTTTTTAAACAGACAATACTCCCAACCGAATCAATAAAAGAGGATGCGCCCCGCCCCATAAAAGAATTTTTAAGATATATGATTCAGTACTCTGACAACAATGCTTATTTTACACTTGTTCAATATCTGAACCAGACATATCCTGGCGGCGGCCCTTTTTTTGATACCATGAAAGGCCTTGGAATTATCCAGCCGAATGACGCGAATGAAAACAATCTCACCGTGAAATCTTACGGATCAATTTTTATACAGCTTTACCAATCGTCTTTTTTTGAAAAAATAGAAACATCCGAAATGGCATTGGCGTTTCTTGCAAAGACGGATTTTAACGACGGTATCGTGGCCGGCGTTCCCGCGGGTATTCCGGTCGCTCACAAGTTCGGAGAACGCCAGACCGAAGACGAACACTTAAAACAGCTTCACGACTGCGGGATCGTCTATTATCCGAAAAATCCTTATCTCTTATGCGTCATGACTCGGGGGCGGGATTTTGATAAGCTCTCCGGCATTATCGGCCAGATCTCAAAAATGTTTTATGAAGAATTTGATTCCCGCCGATTATAAAAAAGTTTTTGTTTTTGTCATTATTCTGGCTTTTTATGCTTCTTTTTTGGTTGTAAAAATCAGTCTGCCGATGGCTGACAATGACGCCGGTCTTTATATTACGGACGGCAAAGTCATTTGGGAGACGCAAAAAGTTTTTCGAAATAACATTTATTCTTACACAATGCCGGATTATCCGGTTTACGACCATCATTGGCTTTCAAGCGTGGTTTTTTATCTTACCCATGAATTTTTTGGTTTCTCGGTACTTACTATTTTAAAAACGATAATTTTACTTTCGGCTTTCGTAATTCTTTTTCTGGCGGCGATAAAAAAGGCCGATTTTTGGCTGGTCGCCGCATTTTCGTTTCCAACCATTCTAATGTTGTCGTGGCGCGTCAGAATACGGCCGGAGATGTTCAGCTATCTTTTTATCGCGCTCTTTTTGTATTTACTTTTGGATTTAGAAAAGCATCCCGAAAGAAAAAGAATTTTCTGGTTGATCCCGCTCCAGATTCTGTGGGTCAATTTCCACCTCTTTTTTTTCGTGGGGCTGGCTCTTGTCGGCGGATTTTTATTTGAAAAGGCGGTTTTAAATCCAAAAGGATTTTGGCGAGACCCGGCAGTTAAAAAACTTTTAATAATTTTGCCGATATTATTTATTGTTATTTTTATAAATCCGAACGGCGTTGAGGGCGCGCTTGCTCCGCTTAAAATCCACAGCTACGCCACCTTTACGGTAAGCGAAAACCAGCCGCTGTTTAACCTGAAAGCCAGTTTATTTTCGTGGGATATTTTCAGTTCCGCTTTTATTCCGATGATTGCCATATTTTTATTAAGTTTTTTATTTGGTTTTTGGAACAAATTTATCGGCCTCGCTCGGGACAAGCCTATTTTTTTACTGCTTGCTGGTCTCGGAAGCGCCGGCGCCGCTTTGCTTCAATTGCGGCTGGCAACCCTTTTCGCGCTGATTTTTTTGCCCGCGGTTTCATCTAATTTCAATGGCGCGTATCTCGCGGCAAAGGAATGGCTGAAAAGAAAATATCCTAAAATTACGTTAGTGGCGGGTTATATATTGATTTTTATGATCGTCTTTGTTTTTTCATATAAAGCGTATCGCATTAACGCGGACGCAAGAGAGCAGGGGTATCCCGCTAATTTAGGAATCGGCCTTGACCGTTATTCCAACGGCGCCGGAGAATTTTTTAAAAATAATAATCTCAAGGGTCCGATATTTAATGATTACGATATCGGCGGCTATATAATTTATCACCTATTCCCGAAAGAAAAAGTTTTTGTTGATAACAACGGCGCCGATTCTTATCCG
>JBBTVC010000023.1:0-1131 GCA_038063435.1 Patescibacteria group bacterium
AGGGCATCGGCCAAAATTATCCGGCCCTCGGCGTCTGTGTTTATAATTTCTACCGTACGCCCGGACATCATACGAAAAATATCTCCGGGACGGAAGCTTTCGTTTGAAGGCATGTTTTCAACGGCCGGAATCAGCCCAATAATATTTTTTGCGATTTTTAACTTTGCCGCGACGACAATGGCATGAATCACGGCCGAGGCGCCCGACATGTCCATGTGCATTTCATACATTCCCTCTCCTGTTTTAATATTCAAACCGCCGGTATCAAATGTTACGCCCTTGCCTATTAAAACCACCGGTTTGTCTTTTGGGCTGCCAGCCATATATTCCATAATTATGAATTTCGACTCTTCTTTTGCACCCTTAGCCACCCCTAAAACCCCGCCCATTTTCAACCCCTCCATTTCTTTTTTACTCAAAACAGAAGCTTTTACCGGCAGATTTTTCACGGCGAGCTTGGCGGCGTCCGCCAAAACAGCGGGCGTCATTTCTCCTCCCGGAGTATTGGCTAAAACCCTGCAGGCATTTACTTCTCCGCCCACAATCTGGCCTTTTTTAAATCCGTTTTTAATTTCGGGTGTTATTTTACCAAAAACAAAAATTTCTTTAACAAAATTCCATCCGTCGCGGGGCCGGCTTTTGTATTTTACGAATTCAAAATTAGCCATTTCAAAATTTACGGCCAAAATTTCGGCGAGCTCTTTTTCGGCAACTTCGAAGTTTTTAACAAAATCCTTAAAATCAAGGGTGATGCGCGAAATTTTTGAAGACTTGGCCAAAACAATTATTTTTCGCGCCAATATAACCAATTTCCTGCGGTTCAATTTTCCGCCGTTACCCAAACCGATATAAATAACCTTCCGCCCGCCTTGAACAGCGACAACGCTTTCGTGGCCCTTGCGCAAAATAACAAGCGCTGCATCCCCC
The DNA here is from genome assembly GCA_038063435.1 of Patescibacteria group bacterium. Taxonomy (GTDB): domain Bacteria; phylum Patescibacteriota; class Minisyncoccia; order HO2-45-28; family HO2-45-28; genus HO2-45-28. The sequence continues at coordinate 928 of JBBTVC010000023.1, forward strand.
GGCTTTTTATCAGAAAAAATTATTTTCATTGCTTAAAACTATATCACCAAATTAAAAACTCCGCAATTGCGGAGTTATCTCTTTCTGGCAATTTCCGAATTAGTGTATTCGGGATCGCCCGTAACTTCTCTTACAATATTCAAAAACGGAGGAAGTTCAACTTTGTCGTTTTCGTCAATCAACTCTATTTCAAGCAGACACAAA
>JBBTVC010000024.1:0-16816 GCA_038063435.1 Patescibacteria group bacterium
AAATTCTTCTAAACTCCGCGGGCGCGGTTTTTGCGCAGCCTGCGCCTGACGTCGGCTTCTTCAAAATAAATCCGCTCTTCTCCGGTTTCTGGAAAAACTTTGCGCATTGGAATCGGCTTAAGATTTTTATCAAGAGACACGAATGTCAGGAAGGTTGAGGTTATAAACCTCTTCTCATCCGTGTCGGGAGCCAAAGCAAAAGCTTTAACGCCTATCTCGCAAGAAGTATTCCACACTCGGTTAATTTGGCTTTTAATAATTACCAACTCTCCCGCAAAAACCGGCTCATAAAATTCTATGGCATCAAAAACTACCGTAGCGCAGGTCAATCCCGAATGCAGTCTCGCGGTTTTAGCGCAGGCAAGGTCAAACCAAACCGGCAGCCATCCGCCAAATAAAGTTCCTAGAGTATTAAGGTGATGAGGCATAACCATTTCAACATCTTCGCGTTTTGTTGAAGAAACCTGCCTCTGATCGTCCACTCCGCCACCTCTCGCGTATCAAAAATCCTTTGCAACTATATCACTCAAAAATAAAAAAATAAAGTGTTGCAAAGCTGTTGAGCCATTGCAAATTGTTGACAAAATATATATACCTTGATATACTGTGGGTGGAGGTTTGGGCCAACCATTCAAGAGGAGAAGGAGATGCCCAGAACGGCAACGTTGTACGAACGCCGGAAAGGCACAATTTTTACTGCACATTTTGTAGACTTACCAAAAGAAGTAACAATGGTGCATTTATTTCTTGGAGAGCTAGAAGAGAATCAACACGTTGGTTCAATTGAATTGAGTGGCTGCTTTTCAGAATATACCAGTTCCTTCACGCCTCTCACTGACAGAGAAAGTCTTCTGGACAGAGCTTTTCAGTGTTGGTTGAGATCGGATCTTCCCGACAAAATGATAGCCAATCCAGTGTTGCGCGCCGGTCTAAAAGCCGCTCTTCAAGAAAGAATTGACGGGGTTCCTTGGTACAAATTAACTTTGAGGTTCTTGCCTGTTGAAAGATCTACATGGAAAAACCCCTGTTTCATTCTCACTGACGATAAAAGCGATATTCCGGAACAGTTCAAACATTTGGAAACTGAAACAGTGACCTCTGAGTAATAAAACACAAACAAGAAGTAATAGAACAAAAGAACGGATCCGTCCGTTCTTTTTTCCTTGTCCGCCCGGTAGGAATCGAACCTACAACCTTATCCTTAAGAGGGATCTGCTCTGCCAGTTGAGCTACGGGCGGATGTCTGGTATATATTATAATAGGTTCGGGTTCTTTTCCACCAACGGAAAAAGGAGAAACAAATGGCCGATAGTCCCAAGTTTGAGATGACCCAAAACGCCATTGCCAAAGTAAAAGAACTCAAGAAAAAAATGAATGTCGCGGATAGCGCGTATTTCAGCGTCGGTGTCGCCGGAGGAGGATGTTCGGGACTGTCTTATCGCATGGGTTTTGTAAAGCCCGAATCCGTAAGTCTGCTGACCAACCATGTTTTTACGTTTGGGGATTTAAAAGTCGCCATTGACCAAAAAAGCATGCAGTTTCTTGATGGCACAACTCTGGACTATGCCGACGAGTTTAACGGCGGGTGGAAATGGACCAACCCCAACGCCGGACCTTCTTGCGGCTGCGGCGAATCATTCGCGCCGAAAATATGAGGTCAAAATGAAAAAGAAAAAGCCGATCAAAATTCTGAGTCCTTTCCCGACTTTAAAAGACCTGTCTAAAATAATGGGCGTCCCAAGAGAAAGGGTCGCGTTTTTGAAAGGATTAATCGAGGGCCAATTCTTAAAAAGCAGTCTGCGTTCAAAACACGAAAAGACGGAATACATAAAAGGTCTCAGGACGGCGTTTTTCAAATAGTAAAACCAAAGAGCCCCAACGGGCTCTTTTTTGTTTAGTGTGCCCTCGGGCAGAATCGAACTGCCATTACCGGCTTCGGAGGCCAGCGTTCTATCCGTTAAACTACGAGGACTAAGTGTGTCTGTCGGCCACGACAAAAGCGGCGACCGCCTCCGGTTTTATAACCGCGTCAAAGCCGAAGCCCTTGGCCATGCCTAAAACGCTTTCTTTGAATTCTTTGGTCGGGCCGACCTCTCCCACATCAATGTGAACCGATATTTTATTGTCCCACAAAAAATCTTCGCCAACGCGGTCTTTTAAAACGCTTCGGATTTCCTGCGCTAAAGTTATTGATTTCATCGCTTCTTTGTAAATCCGGTCGCGCAATGTCGGGCAACGCTCAACTTCGGATTTAGTCCAAAAATATCTGCCGCCGTTGCCAATTTTCCAAATAGCGACCGCGGTGATTATCTCGGTTTCGTCTGAAGCTCTGGAGTCGCTACCGATCATAAGCGAATAGTGCCGGTTCGGATCGGTTTTGACGTAGCCCAGAATTTCATCAATCAATTCAACAAATGAAATCATCCTCTCGGCGGCGTGAAATTTTAATTTAGATGATTCTGGCGACATAAATTTAAATTAAATAAGCGAAAGCTGGGGGTCGTCGTCGGCAACCCGCATTGACCAGTCAACTTTTAATATCGCCGGTTCCGGCGAGTAGCGCGAAACGAATTTAATATGGCCGTTTTTTTTGCCGAACTCGTAAAGTTTTTTCGTGACTTCAACGTCTTTCAAACAATAATCTTTAACTTCCTGAATCCTCCCTTGCCTGAACCACTCAAGGGCCTGAAGGCCGTCAGCGCTTTTGGCAACGCCAAGAGTTGTTTTTGCAAGATTATCCAAGCTCACGCGAAATCCGGCAGAATTAACCACGCCGTCCATCATATCAAGTGAGTTTATTTTCTTTAAATCAACGCCGACGTAGGGTTGTAAAACCGGCAAATCAAAGCCACGGATATTAAAGCCGATGAGCAGGCCGGTGTTTTTTAGCATCTTTTCAAATTCCTTAAGCTCTCCCTCCTCAAACGCCGAAAACTTGTCGTCGTTATAGGAATAAGCGCACAGCATTGAAACGCCCAAAAGCTCCGGATGGTCGCGCCCGCCTATCTCGGCAAACTCTTTTTTGGTCTCCAAATCAAAAATAACCGTGTCTTTTACCATTAAGTACTTTTAACATATTATGGTTAAAAATAAAATGGCGGCGGCTCCCGCCATTTTATTTTTTAACTCCCAGAAAAATTATAACGGCCAATCAATAGCGAAAGCGCCGGCACCCATCAGCATAAGAGCCACGGCCGCGGCAAGTAGCATCAAATCAAACTCGTATCCGCCGGCAAAGCCCTGTTTGAATTTAACTTTTACAATCGCGGCCAGCATAATGATGGCAATCAAAAGCGCTGCAAGCTGTGTGGCAAAACCGAAAATAAGCGCGATTCCGCCGAAAAATTCCGTGGCGCCCACGACAAAAGCCCAGAACTTGCCCGGCTTTATGCCGACTGAATCAAACCAACCGGCGGTTTGAGCAAAGCCGGTGAAAAGTTTGGGGTAGCCGTGAACGACAAAAACCAATCCCAAAATCACGCGCAAAATAAACGGCGCGAAATGAGAATAATCCAGTAAATCAGGAAAAATACTAAGCATAGTTTTTACTTTTATTAACTTCGACCTTTTTACAAAATAAAGCTAAAACTCCTTAAACCAATTTATTATACCGCGTGTATTTTTATTTTAGCAAATGAATTATATACTTAAAAAATGAGCGACGTATCTTGGGTAATTTTAATACTGATAATAGCCGCTGTTTTGTGGATTTCCGGCGCAAGCCTTATGAAGCCCGTCGACCAGCCCGGCGCGGAAACGCCTGCCACCGATAGCGGGACAGTGTCCAACGGTTCCACGAAAAAAGAACCCGCGCCCGTTATCAGAATTTATACCTCTAACATCTGGACCGAAAGGCCGGATGAAGAATATATTGAACTCCTTGCCGACTATTCAAACACCAAGGAAGTGAATATAAGTGGTTGGAAACTGCAAAATAGGGACAATAAAATTTTCATAATACCTACCGGCGCCGGCTTGCCTTATGTCGGCCAGGTAAACACCCAATCAAATATCAAGCTGGGACCCGGCGAAAAAGCAATCATAATCACCGGAAAAAGTCCGATAGGCACCGGTTTCCGGCCAAATATCTGTACTGGCTATTTCAACCGCCTTTACGAATTCAAACCGCGACTGCCGGAAAATTGCCCGCCGCCTGACAAAGAACCTGGAGTTGACGCCCAAAACAACGCCTGTTTTTCTTACATTAAAACTCTGCCCCGCTGCCAGACGCCGACATTGTCTAACGCCCCGTCGAACGTCAACTTTGCCTGCCGTGAATTTATTGACCAGAAATTAAGTTACGCCAGCTGTGTTGAAACCCACAAAAAAGACGCGGGATTTTTCGCAAACGAGTGGAGAGTGTATCTGGAGCGAAACGAAGAAGCTTGGTCTAACGTCAGAGAAACAATAAAACTTTTTGACCAAAATTCAAATTTAGTTGCTGAAACCTCGATATAACTATTTAATCTCAAAAGTTATATTGACCGAACTTGCTATCTCGTTTTCGCCGGTCGGTATTGACGGCGCGGACGATTTATCAAAATCTCCGCCCACTTCCAACTCCATGGCATAACCGTAGAAAGGAACGGGGCCGCCGAACTCATTGAAAGAAACAATATCTCCGAGCCTGACTCCTAGAGTCTTGGCAAGAACAAGGGCTTTGGTTTTGGCATCAGCGATGGCTTTCGCTCTAGCCTCTTGCTTCAAAGCCTCATCATCGTCAATCATAAAACGAAGGTCGCTTATCTCAATCGCGCCAAAGTCAGCAATGCCGTCAATGATGGCGCTGGCTTTTTTGAGGTCGCGGATCTTAATCTGAACGGTTTGGCGCACTTCATAACCCAAAAATTTCCTGTTGCCCTTTGGATAATCATAAAGCGTGCTTATATTGTAAGAAGTCGTTTTAATGTCTTTGTCCTCAATGCCGGAGTTTTTAATAAAATCTATCACTTTGTTTATTTGCTCGGCGGCTTCGTCCTGGGCAAAAGACATATCTAAAGAATCAGAAACCACGGACAAGTTAACCATGCCGATATCCGGTTTGGCTAAAACCTTGCCATTGCCTGTAATCGAAATAGTCGGGGAGGAGGGAGACGGCGTAGTTAGGTTTTTAATTTCATTTAAAAACTTGGCGCCGACCCAAAAAGTCAAAGCCGCAACTAGGATTATTAAAAGGTAATATCCGGCCTCACAGCGCGTCCATAGGTCGTGCGACCAAAAAGAGTTTTTGCCATTAGACATTTTGTTCATTTGTTTTAAACTTTGCTTAGTTATTAATTTAGCTTTAAGGTAATTATACAATGTTTTCCAAAATTTACTATCCACACCACACAGTTGAAAGCGTCACCGAAGGCCACCCGGACAAAGTTTGCGACCAGATTGCTGACGCGCTCTTGGACGAATTTTTGCGTAAAGACCCGAACAGCCGAACGGCCGTTGAAATTCTTGGCTCCCACGGCCGTCTTTTCATCGGCGGAGAGGTAACGAGCAAGGCCTCCGAGGTTGAGGTCGCCCAAACAGCTCAAAGGGTTTACCGCCAAATTGGATATAGTGAGCCGCTCGAGGTCGTCGTTAGGATAGAAAGACAATCGCCGGACATAGCCCAGGGCGTGGACACCGGAGGCGCTGGAGATCAGGGCATTATGTATGGATATGCTTGCGATGAAACCAAAGAACTAATGCCTTTAGCGGTTGTGCTTGCGCACGGACTTACTTCGGGCCTTGCGGAGCTCCGTCGAAAAGACAATGAAGCCAAAAAAATGCTCGGGCCCGACGGAAAGGCCCAAGTCAGTTTTGAAAAAGGTCAGTTAACGACTCTCCTCGTTTCAACCCAGCACGCCGAAAACATAGCGGCAGCTGATTTAAAAAATTTTTTGATTCAAAAACTTATCCGGCCGCTCCTTGAAAAATTCGGCCTGAAAGAGCCGGAGCAAATTTTGGTCAACCCTACCGGCCGCTTCGTTCTCGGCGGTTTTTCCGCGGATTCCGGACTTACCGGGCGCAAAATAATGGTTGATACCTACGGCGGACTCGCGCCCCACGGCGGGGGGGCTTTTTCGGGCAAAGACCCGACAAAAGTAGACCGCTCGGCGGCCTATATAGCCCGACACGCCGCAAAGTCCATTGTTGCATCGGGCCTTGCCAAAGAGTGTTTGGTTAGCGTCGCCTACGCCATCGGAAAAGCGGAACCGCTGATGCTTCACGCCGAAACCTTCAATGAGAAAAGCGAACTTGCGACAAAGCTTCTTAACGAAAAATTTGACTTCCGTCCCAAAGCCATCATTGAATATCTTGATTTAAGAAAGCCGATATATCTGCCAACCGCTAGCTACGGCCATTTCGGCCGCCCTGAATTCTCCTGGGAAAAAACAAAAGAGCTCTAGCGAGCTCTTTTTCGGTTTTATTCTATTTTAAAAACTCCAATGAAACGCACGGGCCGTGGCTGGCTAGACAAGAACTTAAAAAAATTAACAACCGTTTTCAAGGCAATTTTAGTCAAAATCCTGCATTCGGACGTCGACATCGGAATTTTTATTATGGAGAGAGGGCTGGACAAAGAATATCCGGAGTCGTTTTCAAAATTGAGGTCATGAGTAAGGATAAAGGCCAGCGCTCCGGGATGTTTTTGTCTGGCCTCTTTTTCAAAATGCTTCAAAACAACATCGTCTTTTTCGCGGCTTAGTTCGTGTTTGAGAAAAACCACCTCTACGCCATCCGCGACTTTTTCTATTGTTTCCTTGAAATAATGCGGAACGTTTATGTCAAAAAAAACGACTATCCGCGCGCCTGAACTTCCTTCTGGAATCATTATTCCCCCAGACGAACGCGATCTTATCTAAAAATAACACAAATCAAAAACTCCGCAACCGCGGAGTTTTTGGGTTATAAACAGGTTTGACTTAGTCAAACCTGTTTTCGTTCGTATGGCGCTTGATCTCTTCCAGAAGCATCGCGATGTGTCTATTGTCGTCAGTCGCAATTTCGCGCCACATTTTAGTGCAATGTTCGCAGCCCTGTGAATTTTTCAAATACTCGCCCTCGCAGCGCCAAACGGCATCGTTTTTTTCCGAAAGAGCGTGAACTAAATCGTGATTGTGGTTTTTTAACATAATTTTTAGGTTTTATTTTATCGACCTTTTTATTATAGCTGTTTCAGCGCTTCGCGGGCGATTTCGCGATCGTCCCACGGAATTTTTTGGCCAGCCGGACCCATTATCCAAGGCTCAACGCCTTTGCCGGTGATAATCACGACATCTCCAGGTCTTGCGTTTTGAATCGCGCGGTTTATCGCTTCCTTTCGGTCCAAAATTTTCGTAATGCTGGTCTGGGCCGCTTTTTCGGGCGAAACTCTTGCGCTCTCTTCAGCTCCCAAAGCCACCTCGTCAATGATTCCGGCCGGATTTTCGTCATAAGGGTCTTCGTTAGTAATAATAATCTGCGCGCAAAATTCGGATGCGATTTTGCCCATTTCTTTTCTTTTCCATTTATCCCGTCCCCCGCCGGCAGAACCAAGAACACAAATTAATTTTTTGTTTGCGCCCCGTAATGTTTCGTAGACTTTGCGAAGAGCGTCGGGAGTGTGAGCGTAGTCAATCACGACCGAAAACGTCTCGCGCTGAACAAATTCCATACGACCCGGAACGCCTTCAATTTTTCCTACTGCTTGCCGGATTTTTTCTTGGTCAACACCAAGGGCTTCGGCAACTTTAATTGCGGCGGCAAGATTATATAAATTAAATTCGCCGGGAAGTTTTGTGTCTTGGGGCGCGTCTTTTTTTGAATAAATTATTTTCTTGTCGGCGTCGTATTTCAAAAAATTCTGGCTTTCGGGGTCATCCCCATTTACAATAATCATTTTCGGAATACTCGGTTTGCGAAAGGTTTTTGAAAGCTCGGCAAAAACTTTTTCTTTGGCTTTGCGGTAATTTTCAAATGAGCCGTGAGATTCAATATGTTCAGGAGTTATGTTGGTCAAAGCCAGAATATCCCAGTCAATATTTTTGTGCCTGAATTGTTTTACGCCTTCCGATGTAATTTCTAAAACCGCGTGGGTCGCGCCTTCATCCATGGCGCGGCGCAAAAATTTTTGCAGAAAAAATCTGCCGGGCATTGTCATTTTAAACTCGTTTTTTTGAACATCATCGCCTACTCGAAAATAGACCGATGAAATTGATGCTGTCTTTATTCCGCTTGAACGCAAAATTTGCGAAACAAATTCAACCACGCTCGTTTTGCCGTTCGTTCCGGTAACGCCGATAACAACCAATTTTCTAGACGGCCGGCCGTAAAAAAATGCCGCGATACAAGATAACAACCAATGATAAATCGGCCGGAGTAAAACCGAAAACCATTCCGGCAATAAAGTTTTTACTAAATTCATTTTCCTTTGCCTAAAACATTCAGAGCAGATTTGATGCGTTTTTCGGCGCCCTTTACGTCTTGCGGCACCTTGTTCAGGGCTTCGCGCGCTTCGCGTAAAGAATAGCCAAGCGAGCGGAGCGCTTCAAGCGCGTCTTCTTCATGCCTAAATTCATCCGACCCCTCAATCCCCTTGCCCATTTTATCGCGAAGCTCAATTACGATTTTTTCGGCGGTTTTTCGGCCGATCCCCGAGACCTTGGTCAAATATGAAGTCTCGCCCGCAGCTATCGCTTTTTTAAGCATATCAACGGGGGCTACGCCCAAAACACCTAAAGCGGTTCGCGGACCGACTCCGGAAACGCCAATTAACGTTTCAAAAAGCTCCATTTCAGCCAGACTTAAAAATCCATAAAGGTCCATCGCGTCCTCGCGCACGCACAAACTCGTAAAAACCTTGACTTTTGCCTCATTTTGCGGTATTTTTCGCAAAGTTTCGGTGCCGGCAAAAACCTTATAGCCGACACCGTTAACCTCAATGATAAAATAGCGCTGGCCGCGGAACGTGACTTTTCCATCAAGAGTTATAATCATGTCATCTCTATTATATAATTTATTGATACAAAATTCATTTTTTGAGTCATTTGGCTCTACATACGCTTTTATGGCTCGGCGAGATTGCTTTCTCCGACCGGCCGTTCTTTGCCCCAGCGGGCAAAGCCGGCCTGCGTTCTCGGCGCAAAATCGGCCTCAACGCTTTCTGTGTAATACGAATAGAGGCCGAACCCTGCATTTTTGCCTCCGAAAGCTCTCTAAAAGCAAACATCGCTTCGCTTTTATAAAAGCGTTTGTGAATAGATTTTAAGATTACAAACCCCATCCGGATTTTTTGAGTTGCGGGAGAAAAACTTAAAATTAAGCAATTTTTGGAGCGTGAATAGCGAGTAGGAAATTCCCGAAGGGAGGAACGATGGAGCGTTAAGTTCATGCGAGAAAAATTGCCATAATTTTCGTTTTGCAGAGCATTTCATAAAATCCGGATGGGTTTGGAATATAAGCTGAGAAAAATTAATTTTGCGTTAAAAAATTATGAATTTTAAATTACATTCACTATATAAACCCACCGGCGATCAGCCTCAAGCAATCGAAAAATTGGTTGCGGGCTTAAATTCCGGAAAAAAATTCCAGACTTTAATCGGAGTAACGGGCTCTGGCAAAACTTTCACGATGGCCAATGTCATCGCTGGCCTAAACCGTCCAGCGCTTGTCATTTCGCATAATAAAACTCTGGCCGCCCAGCTCTACCAGGAATTCAAGGAATTCTTTCCGGAAAACGCCGTGCATTATTTCGTTTCATACTACGACTACTACCAGCCCGAGGCCTATATGCCGACAACCGATACATATATAGAAAAGGATGCTAAAATAAACGATTTCATTGACCGGCTTCGGCACGCTTCAACCGAGTCGGCGCTAACTCGCCGCGATTTTATTATAGTCGCTTCGGTCTCATGTATTTACGGCGTAGGCGATCCTGAAGAATACGAAAAAATAGCTTTGGATTTGCGCGAAGGACAAACCATCAAGCGCGCCGATTTACTTGGACGGCTTGCCGATATGCAATACGGGCGGAACGATATTGATAATCTCCACGGGACTTTTTCGGTCAAAGGTGAAGCGGTTGAAATCGTATCGCCTGACGGCGAAAAAATTACCCGCCTTGATTTTTTCGGCAACGAAATAGAATCATTATCGGAACGCGCAAATTCCCTATCGGCACTATCTGCTAGAAAAAAAATCGGGGCTCGTAAAATTTTTCCGGCCAAGCACTTTATAACGCCCAAAGAAAAACTGGATATCGCCTCCCGCAACATCAAAACCGAATTGGATGACCAGCTCAAAGAGCTGACGGACAGCGGCAAAATTCTTGAAGCTGAAAGGCTTAAACAGCGGACTAATTTTGACCTGGAAATGCTCAAAGAAACCGGATATGTCTCGGGTATTGAAAACTATTCAAGACAGCTTTCATTTCGCGAACCCGGAACTCCTCCGTCCACACTTCTGGATTACCTGCCGGGAGATTCCCTGATTTTTATCGACGAGTCGCATATGTCAGTGCCTCAAATACGCGGGATGTACGAAGGAGACCGCGCGCGAAAACAAGTTTTGATTGACTACGGCTTTCGCCTGCCAAGCGCTTTAGACAATCGCCCGCTTAAATTTAAAGAGTTTGAAAATAAAGTCGGGCAAACTATTTTCGTCTCGGCCACACCCGCGAGTTTTGAAATAGAAAAATCAGGCAACGATGTGGCCGAACAGCTCATACGCCCTACCGGACTTTTGGACCCGGAAATTGAAATCCGGCCGGCTAAAACCCAATTTGACGACTTAACAAAAGAAATTGAAAAAAGTGTTGCAAAAAAAGAGCGTGTTTTGGTTTTGACACTAACTAAGCGCTTGGCTGAAGACATTTCCGAACATCTGCGCGACAAAAAAATAAAAGCGGAATATTTACATTCGGAAATAAAAACCCTGGAACGCTCAAAGACGCTTCGCGATATGAGGCGGGGCGATTTTGACGTTTTGGTCGGTATAAATCTTTTGCGCGAGGGATTGGATTTGCCCGAAGTCGGCCTGATTGCCGTACTTGATGCCGACAAAGAAGGATTTTTGAGAAACAAGGTCGCGCTGATTCAGATGATAGGACGGGCGGCGCGCAACCCCAACGGACGGGCCATACTTTACGCCGATACAATTACCGGCTCCATTCGCGAAACAATTGAAGAAACAGACCGACGACGAAAAGTACAAAATGACTACAATATTAAAAACGGCATAACTCCCGAGGCGATTAAAAAAGACATCCGTCCCCCGTTTTGGCTGGAAGACAAACCAACAAAAGATCCGCTTGAAGCCGAGCTCAAAAAACTCCAGCAGGAACTGAAAGACCCGGCGCGTATAAAAGCCGAACTTGAACGCCAGATGCTCGAAGCCGCATCCGAACTTCGCTTTGAAGAGGCGGCCAAATTAAGAGACCTCTTGAAAATAATATGATAAAAAGCTATCCTATATTTTATGCCAATTATTAAATCAGCCAAGAAAGCTTTAAGACAAGCCGAGAGAAGGCGGGTTCAAAACCTCGCGCGCAAAGACGCCATAAGAGAAGTCGTAAGAAAAATAAAGAAGCTGGTTGCATCAAATAAGCATGACGAAGCGTTAGCGCTTTTGCCGCAAGCTTATAAGGCCATGGATAAAGCGGCTAAAACAAATGTTTTACACCGAAATACCGCCAGCCGCAAAAAAAGCCGTCTGGTTAAATTTATCAGAAGGACTAAGGTTTAATAAAATAAAAGAGAGTCCCGATGCCAAATCGGTTTGTCCCAGCCTTGAATCGCGCCAGAGCAAAAAAAGATCGTCCCATATATTTTCAATCTCTCTACGATTGAGCCTTGAAAGAGCGGCCAAGCTTTTCTGTACAACATACGGATGCAGGCCGCTTTTTTGTTTTATCTGAAAATTATTAAGTCCGGCTTCTTTATAAGCTACGACGCTAAGCAGAGTCTTAGTCTGCCACCAAAGTTTCCAAAACATTTCTTCAGCCGTTACGCCCGAAGCCAAATTTTTATGGAAACAAAAATAGGCCTCGCGCGATTTTCTGGACGCAAACAAATCGGCGAGCTCAAAAGGATTATAAACGAACTTTTTAAAATCGTTGTCTGCGCCAAGGCTTTTTAGCTCGAGCGCTTGCGCTATAGTCCAAAGATTTGAATCAAAGTTTTGGGCCAAAAAAGAAATTTCATCCGGTTTCAAAACAATATCTCGGGATTTGGCCTCGCTTTTTACCCATTTTTCAATATCGGATGCCGGCAATTTTTCAAATTTTTGGGTTTTTTGTGCGAATTTTGATATTTTTTTCACTAATTTGGATTCCAGTTTTTCTTCTAAAATGACGTAGACATCCGGCGACCCGGACATTTCTTTAACGCTTAAAATCAAAAAGTCGCCGAGTTCGCCATTAAGCAAGCCGTCAAAAACCACGACTGATTTTTGGCCGAAAAGATTTTGTCCCGAAATCAAATCTTTCAATTTTTCTTCGCCCGCGTTTTCGGTGGTTATGCGATAAACCGCGGCCGAAGCATCACGGCCGGCCAAATTTTCCACAATATCGCGCGTGTTTTTTCGCGCCCGATACGAATCTTCGCCGTAAATCAAATAAAGCATGTTATAAATCCAATTTTTTTAATTCAGCCCAATTGGGTCCGGCGTTCAATTCAACCTTTATCGGAACATCGGATTCCAAAACTCCTTCCATTATTTTTTTTATCTTTGCGGCCGCTTCCTCCATAATATCTTTTTCAACCTCAAATAAAAGCTCGTCGTGAATCTGTAAAAGCATGGCCAGCCCCCTCATTGCCGGATCTTTTTCGGTCATATCATTTATGCGGATCATGGCTGTTTTTATCATGTCCGCCGCCGTCCCCTGTATCGGCGCGTTAACCGCCATCCTTTCGGCCTCAGCTTGCATAAAGTGAGCCGGCGAATTTATTTCGGGCAAATATCTTTTACGGCCGAACATGGTCTGGACATATCCTTTATCTCTGGCCTTATCAGCCACTTTTCGAGTATAACTTTTTACGCCTTCGAAATCTTTAAAGTATTCTTGGATATAAAGCTCGGCCTCGTCCTGACCGATGCCAAGATTTTCGGCTAATGCCTGCTTGCCCATGCCGTAAAGTATTCCGAAATTTATAATTTTAGCTCTCCTTCGCATTTCCGGCGTCACATCTTTAGCGTCAACATTAAAAATTTCCGAAGCAGTCATGGCATGTATGTCTTTGCCCTCACTAAAAGCTTTTTTCATTTTTTCGTCGCCCGAAAGAATGGCCGCGACTCTCAATTCTATTTGCGAATAGTCCGCCGTAAGAATCATCTTGCCTTTGGGCGCAAAAAACGCCGCCCTGACCTCGCGTCCGAGCTCGGTTCTTATCGGAATATTTTGCAAATTGGGATCGCGAGAAGCAAGGCGTCCGGTTGCAGTTCCGGTTTGTAAAAAAGTGGTGTGAATTCTGCCGTCTGTGCCTGCAAGCGCCGGCAAAGCGTCAACGTAAGTTGATTTCAATTTGGCGAGCTCCCGATATTTTAAAATCGCGTCAACTATAGGATTTAGCCCTTTGAGTTTTAAAAGCTCGGAAAATCGGGTTGATTTTTCCCCTCCTCCGGTCTTTTTAATTCTTTTGGCATCCAGCCCGAGTTTCTCAAATAAAATCCGGCGCATTTCTTTGGTTGAGTTTATGTTGAATTTTTCGCCGGCGATTTCATGAATTTTCGCGGTTAACCGGACCAGCTCCTTATCATTTTTTTTAGAAAGCCCCCTCAGCAGTTTGACATCTATCGCGATGCCGTTTTTTTGCATTTTATCCAGGACCCGTATCAGCGGCAGCTCTATTTCTTTAAAAAGATTACCGAGTCTTGTGTTTTCGAGTTCGGCCAAAAGTTTTTTATAGACATCTTCGGCATCGCGCGCGCCGGTTATTTTTAAAATTTCTTCATAGCCGACATTTATGCGCCGTGAGTCCAAAAGCCAGAACGCCACTTCAATTTTTCGCCTCATTTCCGGTTCGGCATCGAGCGCGCCGTCATTTTCAGCCGGCCTTTCTCCGGGGATGCGGGCCAAAAAACTGATGAATCCCAGTTCCCGGAAAATACTTTCGAGACTGCTTCGGTTAAAGTTTTGCCAAGTTGCTTTTTGGAAATCAAATTTTATCGGCGCGTCTCTGCGAATCGTGGCCAAAGTTTTAGAGAAAAGTGCCTCTTCTTCGCCATCGGCAAGCAATTTTACGATTCGCTCTTTTGTCCCGGACTTCTTTAATTTTTCAGAATTGTTTTTTGCTAAATCCAAAATAGTTTCAAGGGGACCGAATTTGCAGATTAAATCTTTGGCTGTTTTTTCGCCGATTCCTTTTATGCCCGGAATATTATCCGATGGGTCGCCGACGAGACCCTTATAGTCGGGTACCAGTTCCGGACCAAAGCCATATCTTTTCTCAACTTCCTTTTCGTTATAAATCGCTTCTTCGTTGCCTTTTTTTAAAGTGTAAACCCTGACTCTGTCCCCGCTGACCAATTGCAGGGTGTCTAGATCGCCGGAAGCAATCATAATATCAATATCTTTAACCGATTTGTTTTTTTCAACCGCCGTGCCGATAATATCGTCGGCCTCAAACCCCGGCTCCTCGTAAACCGGCACATGAAAAGCTTTAAGAATTTCCTTTGACCTATTAAACTGCGGAATCAATTCGTCGTCGGTTTTAGCTCTCGTAGCTTTATATTTTTCATAGGCAATGTGCCGGAATGTCGGCTCGGCCAAGTCATAGGCCGCGGCCAAATAGTCCGGTTTAAGTTCGCGAATGATTTTCAAAAGCATTGCCGTAAAACCATAAAGCGCGCCTGTCGGCTCGCCTTTGGGTGATGTAAAGTGAGGCAAGGCGTGATAAGCCCGATGCAAAATGGCATGGGCGTCCAATATCACCAGCAGTTTTTTGTTTTTATCAGGCATTATTACTTAATTGTAAAGAAAACTACTGAAAACCACGACCCTTGACTTTTTCCAACAAACTGTTATACTTGCAATTGGATTCTAACACTTGTCCAGCTCAAAAAAGGGAGGATAGTACGATGTATAAATTTGCCGTTGTGGCAACGTACCATGAACGCTACGCCTCAGATTCCGTGGAAATAGTACTTTGCAAAACGCGTCGCCAGTGTTCAAACGCACAAACAATGGTGAACCATCCTATTAGCACAAGCATTGGGTGTGATACCCAGTACGCCGTTGTGGTTATGAAAGGCGAAAAGATAAAATGCGACACAAGTTTAATCCGCGTCTCAAATTTCCGCGAAAATTGTGTTAAAGTGTTTGATTATGATGAATATAGAAAGAGATGGCTTGCGATTGAAGCGGAAAAAAAAGAGCGTAAGAAAATGAGTGGCATGCCCGACTTCTGGTCTATTCTCTAATCAAGACCTTTGATAACACAACAAGCAGCGGCCGCCGAAACTTTTTGGCGGCCTTTAGAAAAGCAGCAACCCCGCGAGCTTTCCAAGCCAGCGGGATTTTTGTTTTCACAACCCCAAAATCTACCACCAACTTACAAGACATCGGATGTCCTGTAAGTTGGTAAAACGAGTTAGTCAATAAGCAACTCCCCCTCGAGCTCCTTGGTGCCGCTTGTTTTAACAAAATCGAAATATTCTTTTGGGTTTTTAAATTGTTCGGACAATATCTCGTGTTTTAATAATTCCCCCCACCTGTTGCCCTGAACCAAATCAAAAAAACTGGACCATTGATATAAATGCTCCTTGTTTCGCCACCCTTTAAGTTCGCGAGAATTTCTGTGTATATAAGCAGACAAATGAAGAAGCTGGTCATTGTCTTCAACATGTACGGATTGATACGACCCCTGAAAAAGATAGCCCGATCTGTGATATTTGGTGTTGAAATATTTTGTATAAGCTATTTCTATTTTTTGCAGGTACAAAGAAATTCCGCCTTCAACAAGTTCTTTAACAATAATATGAAAATGATTCGGCATAATAACAAAAGCAGCCAACTCCGCAACTCGATTTTTTAGAATATTTTCAAAACCATGTTTGGATAAATTCAAACTTCCGTTTTTTAAAAAAGAGTGGGAGCGCCGACCAACGTTGTCCAATGGATCAGACGATTGTGCCAATATTAAAAGACAAAGCATGCGAGCGTGGTCAACTTTATCCAGAAACATAATCTGTTTGTTTATGGCCCTATTAAATATGTGGTAATATTCGTCGGGCACAATCACGGCGTGAGGCATATATCTTTTAATTTACAGGATATCGGATGTCTTGTAAATATGGTTTATTCTGCGTAGAAAACAATTTTCCTTTTATTTTTTGAAACGTGTTTAAAGTTTATATCAATGTGGCGCTTGGGCAGAACTTTTTTTATGTGCCGGGCCCACTCTATGGCAATTATGTTTTTTGGATCGCCAACCATATCGCGCCACCCGAGACTTAAAATGTACTTGGGTTTGGCGAGACGATAAGCGTCAATGTGATAAAAGTTCTTATAACGTTTAATGTTTAGAGCATAGCGTTTAGCAATAACGAAAGTCGGGCTTGAAATTTTACTTTTAATGCCGAATCCGGCGGCCAAGCCGCGCACAAAAGTGGTTTTTCCGCTGCCCAGTTCTCCTGAAAGCGCCAAAACCAAAGCGTGTTTTTCAAAATGGGTTTTAAGCAATTCTTTGGCCAGAATTTCGGCAATTTTTTGTGTCTTTTTCGCCGAGTTCGTCTCAAAAGAAACGCCTTTCATTAAATCAATTTTACCGAAAAAACAGGCAAAACAAAACCCCGCCGTTCACCGTATCTCTACGATGAGGGCGGGGCGTTTTTCATCTTTCGGAGAGCGTGCGCGACGCTA
>JBBTVC010000024.1:16826-24743 GCA_038063435.1 Patescibacteria group bacterium
GCTAACTTGGCCGCGATCTTAAAAGAACCCTCCCAAGTTCCGGAGCAGATGCTGCAGCTCTCGTCGGCATAGGGGCTGTCGGTCTGGAAGCGATGCTCGCCATAAGATGTCGCCACCACTCGCTCAAACCGGTCAACGATCTTGATATTGATCACAGCCGTGAAGTAGTAGGAATAGTAGTTGCCGAAGACGGATCTTTTATCGTTAATGCGCGAAACGCAGACGAGAGCCACAAAATCGGGGCGAAAATCGCGCCGTTGCTGCCAGTCCCAGCGTCCATCGTCAACGACTAGTGTGGCTCTTTGCAGATGCAACCCATTTTCGATGATGGGCATCACGACCGCAATGTCTTTCTGATCACCGCCGGCGGGACAAGCCTGAGCGTTGTAACGCATCAAAACGGCGCGCCCTCTGATCACCGGGGCATAACTTTGCTCCGGCCAAAAGATTGGCTTCGGCCGCCCAAGCGCGCATCCAGACAGAAGTAATACACAGGAAATCCACAATATTTTCTTCACTTTTCAACCTCCTTGATAAGGGTTTTAGTCCGGTTTTCAACGCTTAATCCACACGAAATCCACTGTTGTTAATGATAGCATAGTTTTAGCTAAGAGTCAAGTAAAACTGTAATGTGCACACACATATGGCGGTTTTTGAAAAAGCGAAGCGGTGTTTGGTTTTGAAAAGCTCTCGGAGGCGAAAAAGCTGGGTTCCACCCCTTTTTATTTGCCTCGCAAGGCTGGGGGCGGATTTTTCGCCGAGAGCGCAGGCAGTCACTGTCGCTGGAACAGCGAACTGCCGTTTTGAAAAATCAAATACCGCGGAGCTCAAAAACCGCCGAATGTCTGTGCCTAAAACACAAACTTGATTGGGAGCATATAATATGTTAGGAAAGAATAAATGACCACAGCCCAAGAAACTATAAAAAAACTCATAGATTCCAGTTCCAAAATACTTATCGCCGGCGAACCGTCGGCCGATGAAGCGACAATGCTTGCGATGCTGGCTTTAAAAAACATTTTGGACGCTTCCGGAAAAAACGTCTTTTTAACTCCGGCGCCTAACGAAAATTTCAAGACAAAATTCGTAAAAATTTTTTCGCGCCCAGAAAACCGGGGGCTCCCGCAAAAAATAAAAATAAAAATACCCAAGTCCTCCGCGATAGAAGAGCTGAAATACGAAGAAGACGAAACTTTTTTCAACATTCTTATATCGCCTAAAAATAAAATTGAACCAACCGACCTTATCATTGAGAAGTCGCCGCACGAAATGGACGCGGCCTTTTGTTTTTTTGACGGAGAAGACGGCTGGAAAAAAATAAACCCCGCGGTCGTAAGACCTCCGACCGAAAAAACAATATACGCGCAAGGCGGAGATAAAACCGTTGCCGAAAAAATAAGCGAGGTTCACGAAATTCTAAACGATTCCCGGCCCATACCCCAAGACACGGCGACGCTTTTAATGGCTTCGCTGATTTGTGAAACCGACAACTTTCAAAGACCGAACCGCAATGCTTTTGGTCTGGCTGACGCCTTTTTGACTTCCGGCGCCGACCAAAAAACAATCGGGGAAATAATGCTCGCCGATAAAAAAGCGGGGTCAGCGCAGATCCTCGGCCGGGCGCTGGCCAGAACGACTTCGGAAGAAATCCTCAAGACCAGCTGGACCTTCCTGACCAAAAACGATTTTGAAAAAACCGGCGTATCGGCGTCAAAAGAAAATTTGCTTTTTCTTCTTCGTAAAGTGCGTTCAAACATAATGCCCTACCCTTCTTCAATTATTTGCTACGAAAGCGGCGACGAAGTGCGCTCGCTTATATATCATGAAAACAAAAACACTCTCGCGAGTCTGGCCATGGCCTTGAGCGCGGAGCCCGAGAGTCTGTATTTTTTCGCATCAGGTTTTAAAAACTTTTCCGAAGCAGAAACGCGAATCCGTCAACTTTTAAAACAATTTTTTTGATGTTAAGATAAGTTTGGCATGGCCAAAAATACCGACATCCAAGCCAAACTTGAAGAATTCAGGCAAAAAGAAGCCGAGGATTTAGCGCGTCTCCTTTCGGAAAAACACGGCCTGCCCTACGCCGACCTTTCGCGCATGACCATAGACCTTGACGCGCTAAAAATCGTGCCGGAGGCCGAGGCCAAAGAAGCTAAAATAGCCCTATTTCAAAAAGTGGCTAAAAAACTTCAGGTCGCCGTTTTGAACCCCGAACTCATAAAAACTAAATATGTTTTAAAAAGGCTCGCCGACGAAGGTTATGTCACCGAGCTTTTTTTTGTTTCGGAGGCGAGTTTGGAGCGCGCCTGGTCAAGATATAAAGAAATCCCGGCTTTCGAAGAAATAAAAACCGGCTTAATAGACATCTCGCGGGAGCGTCTTGAGGAATTTGAAGAAAAAGTCAAAAACATAGCGACCTTGCAAAAACTTATTGAGCCTCATTTGGCCACGCAAAAAATAAGAAAAATATCCGAAACGGTCGAGGTGATACTCGCCGGCGCTTTGGCCTTAGACGCATCGGACATCCACTTTGAACCGCGCGAAAACGAAGCACGCATACGGTTCAGGCTTGACGGAGTGCTGCACGACATATCTTCTTTCAACATCTCGGCGTACAACCTTATCCTTTCAAGGCTCAAACTGCTTTCAGAAATGAAACTTAATATCCGCGACCGCGCGCAGGACGGACGCTTCACCGTCCGCACAAAAACCGGCGACATGGAGGTCCGCACTTCTTCTCTACCCGGCCCGTACGGCGAAACTGTCGTTTTAAGAATTCTAAATCCCAAAACGATAGCCGTAACTCTTGAGGACCTTGGGATGCATCCCGAACTTTTAAAGATAATAGAGCACGAGCTCAAAAGGCCGAATGGCATGATTCTGACCACCGGGCCTACGGGGTCGGGCAAAACAACCACTCTTTACGCTTTTATAAAAAAAGTTAACCGGCCCGGCATAAACATAGTGACGATAGAAGATCCGGTGGAGTATCACCTTCCCGGAATCAACCAGACGCAAATTGACACCGAAAAAGGCTATGACTTTGTAAACGGCCTGCGCTCAATTTTGAGACAAGACCCGGACGTAATTCTTGTCGGCGAAATACGAGACCTTGAGACGGCTGAAATCGCGATGCATGCCTCCCTTACCGGCCACCTGGTATTTTCAACTCTTCATACCAATAATGCCGCGGGCACCATACCGCGCCTAATAGATTTGAAAGCCGACCCGACCATTATCGCGCCGGCCATAAATGTAACCATGGCCCAGCGCCTGGTAAGAAAACTTTGTGTTCATTGCCGAAAAAAAGACAGCCCAACCGATGAAGAAAAAACGATTATCGAAAAATCGCTTAAAAATATGCCGGCAAAATATAAAAAAGGCGTTGGGGGGGGAAACGCGGCTGTTTGGCGCGCTATTGGCTGTGTTAAATGCAACGACATCGGTTACAAAGACCGAATCGGCATATTTGAGGCTTTTTTGGTGGATGACGATGTGGAAAAAATGATTTTAAAAAGGCCGTCCGAAGCCGACCTTAAAGAAGCAATGAAAAGACAAGACATGATAACCATGTTTGATGACGGCATATTAAAAGTTTTAAGCGGGATTACGTCGCTGGAAGAGCTGAATCGGGTGGCGCAAAATTAAGCGTCCCAAGGTCTCTAGGCAGGGGCTTGCGGCATGGGGAACCACAAGCTAAGGGTTGACCGAAGAAACGGCTAAGCTTTAGCCTCAACGAGGAGGGGGCCGGGCCGCCCTCCAAATCAAACCCAAAATTTAAAGAATTGCCTAGAGACCTTGGGACACTATAAAAATACTATTTGCGAGAAGTATAGCAAAAAAACATTGACTTGTCAACCCCTAAAAACCCCAAAAGGACATATAATATAACCAGCATGATACCCAAAAAGGAACACGAAGACGCAAATCTTGAACAAACCCTGCGCCCGACAAGGTGGGACGAGTATGTCGGACAGGAGCCAATCAAAAAAAATCTGAAAATACTTATGCAGGCAGCCCGCGAAAGAAGCGAGGCATTGGAACATGTCTTGCTCCACGGCCCGGCGGGTTTAGGCAAAACAAGTCTCGCTCACTTAATAGCCAGAGAAATGTCGTCGCAGATGAAAATAACATCCGGGCCGGCGATAGAAAGGGTCGGTGACTTGGCTTCAATTCTTACCAACCTCACTTCAGGAGACATTCTTTTTATTGATGAAGTGCACCGGCTCAATAAAACAATTGAAGAAGTTCTTTATCCGGCAATGGAATCCCGAACGCTTGATATAATCATCGGCAAAGGGCCCGGAGCGCGCTCAATACAATTAGAGCTTCCGCCATTCACTCTTATTGCCGCGACCACGCGTATGGCTCTTCTTTCGAATCCCCTGCGCTCGCGTTTTTCCGGCGGAACATTCAAGCTCGATTAC
The DNA here is from genome assembly GCA_038063435.1 of Patescibacteria group bacterium. GTDB lineage: Bacteria > Patescibacteriota > Minisyncoccia > HO2-45-28 > HO2-45-28 > HO2-45-28. The sequence goes on from JBBTVC010000024.1 coordinate 21,254, forward strand.
TACACGACCGAAGAACTCGTCAGAATAATAAACCGCTCGTCCGACATATTAAAAACAACAGTCAATCCTGGGGCCGCGGAGCTTATTGCTGCGCGTTCGCGCTTCACCCCAAGAATCGCCAATCGCCTGTTAAAGCGTTCCCGAGACTATGCCCAAGTGCATAAAATTCCTGAAATCAATCAGGATGTTGTCATAAAAACTTTGGAGCTTCTTGGCGTTGACAGCGAAGGCCTTGAAGAAACCGACCGGCAATTGCTTAGAGTTTTAATAAATAAATTCGGCGGGGGGCCCGTGGGCTTAAACACTTTGGCCGTGGCGGCATCGGAAGACCCGGGCACGGTGGAGGAAGTCTACGAGCCGTTTCTATTGCGCCTCGGCTTCATTGAGCGCACCCCCCGAGGCCGCGTTGCTTCCGCCAAGGCCTGGCAACATCTCGGCCTGACCCTGCCACAGAAATATCTACTATAATTAAAAGATGAATATTAAATTTTTAGCCGTAATAGCGCATGCCATTTTTCTGGCGGTTTATGGCCTGCTGGTTACCGCTCTTTTGTGGCACTACCGCCGGTATAGCCTGCCGGGTGATAAAGCCCGCTGGATTATCGGCGCCTTTCTTTTATTCGCGTTTATTTTCGCCGCGATTTCAACCGTGTTATTGTTTTTAATCCCGTGGGATAAAATAATAAATTATTAAACATGCTTAAGCTTCAGGAAGGAGAACGTGTAATCATAGCCTTTCACCGGCACTGGATAGTTGTCGCGAACAAACTTACCTTTGCCGCCCTTCTTTTGATTCCGGCCGCAGCGGCGCTAGCAATCCTGCCCGCCGTAGCAATGGATTCTGGGCTAAGAACATTAACGCTCTATTTCATTACGGTCTATATTTTTATAGTCCTTATGATCGCGTTCGTGCTGTGGATGGACTATTACCTTGATGTCTGGATAGTAACAAATACGCGCGTAATAGACGTTGAACAAAAAGGAATGTTTCGGCGCGAAGTTTCGGAGTTCATGCTTTCAAGGATTCAAGATATTACGGTTGAGATTCCGAGTTTCGTCGCAACCCTTTTGCATTACGGCAATTTAAGAGTTCAGACCGCGGGCGAGAAGGGTTTCACCGCCTACGACATACCTCATGTAGACAAGGTCAAAGACATAATACTGGCCGAGGTCAGAAAGGCCAGTAGCATATCAAATACGCCGAGCCAATTTCAGTAATTTTATCATGTCCGGACACTCAAAGTGGTCGCAGATAAAACATAAGAAGGCCTCAACTGACGCGCAAAAGAGCAGGTATTTTGCTAAGCTCGCGCGCCAAATTACGGTCGTGGCGAAGGAAAAAGGCCCGGATCCGTCGGGTAATCCAAAATTGAGGTCCATGATTGAAAAAGCCCGCGGGCTTAATATGCCCTCGGACAATATTGAGCGGGCCATAAAAAGAGCTCAAGCCAAAGAGGGCGCTCTTGAAGAAGTTTTATTTGAAGCCTACGGCCCGGGCGGCGTGGCCATATTGATTAGCGGCATTACCGACAATAAAAACCGCGCCTCGCAGGAAATCAAACACATACTTTCCGAGCACGGCGTCAAATTGGCATCGCCGGGTTCGGCCAGATTTCTTTTTGAAAAAACCAATGACGGCTGGCAGGCTCAACCCGCAATAGAGATAGACGAGGCTTCAAGAAATTCGCTTAAAAAGCTTTTTGAGGCGCTAGACGAGCACGACGATATAAATGAAATATACACCAACGCTGAAATTGAAAAGCAGTAAGATACTCGGCATTGACCCGGGCTATGGCCGCTTGGGCTATGCTATTTTGGAATCGGGCAAATTGATAGATGCCGGGTGCTTTGAAACTTCCAAAGACACGGCTTTTGAAGACCGCCTGCAGGAGGTCGGCCGGCACCTTAAAGAACTTCTAGCCAAACATAAACCCGACGCGCTGGCGATAGAAAAACTTTTTTTAAACACCAATCAAAAAACGGCCATGCGCGTTGCCGAAACGCGGGGCGCGATATTATATCTGGCGCATGGCTTAAAAATCGCGGAGTTCTCACCACCCGAAGTAAAGTTAGCCGTTTGCGGCTATGGGCGGGCCGATAAAAAACAAGTCGCAAAGATGATAAAACTTATTTTCAAAACCGACGATTCGCTCAACGACGACGCCTTAGACGCCATAGCCATAGCTTTTACGGCCTCCGGAAGAATTTAGGTTATCCACAGGGGATTTTAAACACCTTTACAAGCCTGAATATAATTGATAAAAATAAAGTCAGTTCTCCGAAGTCTTTCGGAGGGCGGTCGCAATAAAATTTTATAAACAAGCTTAATAAGCATGCCGTATCAAGACGACTTTAATCTTTACGCGCAAGAGGACGAGGACAAGGACAAGGAAGACATAGATGGAGAAGTAAAATTGCCAACAGACGCCGAAGACCTCGAAGAAGACGGGGAGACCGAATAATAAAAATCAATCCGCCTCCGCCAGTTGGCGGATAGAACCCGCCTCTCCGGCGGGTTTTGGTTTCTAGTCTATTTTTATTTTAACAAAGCGTTTTTTTCCGACGCGCAGAACGCCGTCCCGTTCAAGTTTAGTGCGGATATCTTTTACAACCGCGCCGTCAAACTCCACCGCGCCGGCCTTTATCAGTCTGAAGGCTTCGGATTTAGAAGAAGCCAAACCCGAACGAGCAAGAACATCTTTTATGCTCTCGCCTTTCTTAACAGCCGCAACCGCCGCGTCCTGCGGAAGATTCTTTTTTTGAAATGTTTCGATAAAAAAATTTTTAGCGTCTTTGGTTTCGTTGGTAGAGTGATATTTGGAGACCACGGCTTCAGCCAGCTCCATTTTGGCGTTTTTGGGATTAATTTTTTTGCCTTGCAGGCCTCGCTCTATTTCTTTAACGCGGGCAAGAGCGGTGTCACTATAAATTTCAAAATACTGAATTATCAAGTCGTCCGGAATGCTCATTATTTTACCGAACTTCTCGCGGGCCGAATCTAAAAGTCCTATATAATTACCCAGACTCTTGGATTGTTTTTCGCCGCCTCGGATTCCGGGAGTAATTTTTGTCGTAATAATTACTTGCGGAGTTTTGGCTAATTTTTCTTGCAACGCCCGGCCCATCATTTCGTTAAAAAGCTGATCGGAACCGATAATAGTCAGGTCGGAATCAAGCATCACCGAATCATAGCCCTGTAGCAGCGGATAAATAAGCTCGTGCTCATATATGTCTTTGCCGTTTTTTATCCTTTTTTGGAACATATCCCTCTTAATCAGCTGGGCATTCGTGACTAACGATAAAAGATTCAGCATATTTTCGGCTTTCATTTTTGAATACCACTCCGAATTATATCTCGCCTCAAAAACTTTTTTGTCGGTCAAAAGTATTTTTGAAACCTGCTTAACGAATTCTTTCGCTCCTTTTTTTATATCCGCGTCTGAAATTTTAGGCCTTGTATCCGAACGGCCGGTGGGATCGCCTATCTTGG
>JBBTVC010000025.1:0-7418 GCA_038063435.1 Patescibacteria group bacterium
GGCGCGCAATACTTCTTGGCAAGCGCTATTACTTTACGAGATTTCGGCCCCAAAACCGGCTCTTTCGGCATCTCTGGTCTCCATTTCAAATTTCTTAGTCTACCCAAAAACTAGCATTGCAAAGATAAAAGTCAATGATAAAATGACATTATGCGTTATCCATGGACATTAGTCACTATAGTCGGCATTTGGCTAGCGATTGCCTTAATTTTATATAACGACGCGCGGCTTGACCCGACCAATCTGTACCTAGCCGGCGTCATAACGAGCATAGTGCTTGCCGTAATCGGCTTTAAAAGCGCGGTTTAAACTAGCAAATTAGAACTGGTATGATTTTTTTTATTTTCACCGGCCGTTTTTTCGCGATGCCGGCCATTTTTTTTAAATATCTTTTCAAAAACATAAACGGTCCGAAACGCCTGCGATTTATTCTTGAAGAACTCGGCGGCGTTTATATGAAACTTGGGCAGATTCTGGCCATGCGTTTTGATATTATGCCAATGAGATACGCGACTGCCCTGCTTGATTTGCTGGATGACGCCAAAAGGGTTGATAACGAAAAAATGTTCGCTGTTTTTGAAAAAGAGACCGGCAAAAAAATAAACGATGTTTTTAATAAAGTGGATGAAATTCCGCTGGGCACCGCGTCTTTCGCCCAAGTCTATAAAGGGCTTTGGGGCGACAATGAAGTGGTTATAAAAATACAAAAACCCGAAAGCGAAAAATACATCCAAGCTGATCTCGCGTTTTTAAGATTTCTTCTGCCTTTAGCACGATTTTTTGGCTCGCTAAAATCCGTTCCGCCCAAAGAAATACTGGCCCAGCTTGAAGAGTGGCTTGAAGACGAGCTTGACTATACGGCCGAAGCCCAAAATAACAAAATTCTTTACGACCATGCCAAGCGCCATAAACTGGAAAACGTCGCGATTCCGAAAATATACACCGAACTTGCGACCAAAAGAGTTTTGGTTCAGGAGTTTCTTGCCGGAAGCCAGGTCAAAAAAATAATGGTTTACCTGAACACAAGGCCGGACGACCTAAAAAAAATATTAAACGAACGAAACATTGATTTGTTTAAAGCGGCCAACGCCTTCATCTATGATTTGATGCGCCAATACTTTATTGACGGATTTTTCCATGCCGACCCGCATCCGGCGAATTTGATGATTTTTCCCGAAAGCAAAATAGGTTTTATAGATTTCGGCATAATCGGCCGGTCAAATTACGATAATATCGGCCTTTTGCGATTCATTAAAGCCGCGACCGAATTGGATTTTCGCGAGTGCGCCGAGGGCCTGGCCGACTTCCTCAATCAAAGAGTGATGCGCGACTACGGCGACATGATTGAAAGCGACCCTCAAATGCAAAAAATATATGAAACGGTTCTTAATTTCGTCACCCGTCGTCTGGCCGAAGATTTGGCGCCCATCGTAAAAGACTGGAATTTCTTTACCGGCCGTAAAGACGCGTCTATAAGTGAGCGAAGCTCGTCGCGGGCATTTTTGAGAATTGCGAGGACTATTGAAAAATACGGACTTCGCTTCCCGCCGGACGTCATAGGATTTTTACGCAGTCTTCTTATAGTAGACATGGTTTGTCTTAAGCTAAGCGAGGATTTTGATATGGTTAAGGCCGCCCGCGTTTTCTTTGAGCGCCACACCATTGAAGAGGTCCAGGCGCAGGCGCCCCAACACAGACAAGAAACGGCGCAACTAAACGAATTGGAAAGTCTGCGCATTGTGGAGATTGCTCCGGAAAAAGAAGGAGCGGCGCTTGATGTTGCCGGAGAAAAACGCTACGCGTCTAAAGAAAAAATGATGAACCTAATCGCGGCTCTGGCAGAAAAATACCCCGAGCTGTATAATGAACTTAAAGAAGTATGAAATATCCTTGGCTTGCGATCACGATAGTTATCATCTGGCTGATGGCCGCCTACACCATATTGGTCCGCGATACGGTAAAACCGGATTATATAATAGGCATAGCGATTGTTGCGTCGCTTGCTTTGGGCGTTTGGGGCCTTCGCGCGCCGAAATAGACTATTTTTTAAAAAAGATTTTCTGTTAAACTCTCTTAAACGGTGGGTTGGCTGAGCGGTCTAAAGCGCTGGTTTCGAAAACCAGTTGGGGAGCAATCCCCTCGCGGGTTCAAATCCTGCACCCACCGCCAATGAATTTCTAAACAAAAAACCCGCTCCGAGGAAACTCGGAGCGGAGTTGTAATAACTTATTCAACTTTTTTTATACCGAAAACGGCGCAAACAGCAAACATAGTGGCGGCGGCGCCCGCAGATACTCCCACAAAAAACGAGAGTCCTATCGGCACGCCCTTGCGCCACAAAAAGAACGCCCCAAATACCGTGCCAAGAAGCGCGTGCTCAAAAACGAACCGGCGCATACGACCCTCCTTTCCGCGCTTGTCTTACGCAAAAGATGTTTTCAAGTTACGATTAATGCTTGTTGAGATATTAACATAGAATTATGATTTGGTCAACACAATAAAACTGGCCAGCCTTGCTCTTGTTTTAAACCAATCTTAATCTTGTTTTAAATCAACAAAATGTCGCCACTTTTCAGCGATAGCATAAAAGTGGTATCATTTATTATATGGCTTATAAAGATACGATTCGCAAAAAAATTCTTTTATTGCTGTCCGCCGGCGTGGCTTTGGGATTTTCACGCTCCCCTGCCGGATATTTTAGACTCCTTAAAGCTGTGGAGCGGGATTGGAAAAATTTAAATCGACAGGACATATACAGAAGAATAAAAGAATTTTACGAGGATCGTTTGGTTGGTTTTACCGAAAACAAGGACGGCACGATGACGGTCGTTTTAACCGATTACGGAAAACAAAAAGTTTTGCGTTATGAATTGGACGATCTTGAAATTAAAAAGCCGAAAAAGTGGGATGGGAAATGGCGCGTGGTTATTTTTGACGTTCCCGAAAAATTCAAAATGGCTCGCGAAGCGCTGCGGCAAAAGTTGAAGGCCTTGGGATTTATCGAGCTGCAGAAAAGCGCGTTTGTTTTTCCTTACGAATGCGAAGACGAAATAAATTTTATTTCCGAAGTTTTTGAATGCGGCTGGTATGTGAAATATTTGCGCGTAAGCTACATAACCAACGAAGCCGAACTGTTAAAAAAATTTGAGCTTTATTGAAAATTAATTTGGGTTTTATTGAAGATAAAAAGATGCCTGTTTTATGCGATCGCATAAAACAGGCATCTTTTTAGTTGTTGTATATTTTTAACGCGGGCGGTTGTGTTTTTTTAAAAAGCCCGCCCAATTCCCGAAGGAACTGGGCGGTTGATATTGATTCTGCGTCGCCTGACTATTTTCAGGAGGTGATCTTGACGCCACGCATCCGGAACATGAGCCGGAGCATGTTGATCACGAAGAATGCTGTCGCGAGAAGCGACGCGACCATTCCCGTGAAGGAGCCCTGCGATATGGCGTGATCGGGAACCGGCTGCATCATGTTGGCACAAAACAGCCATCCGAATACCGCTGACGCCGCCAGGAACAGCGCGCTGAATTTCATCGAAAGCAACTTGTCAAGCTCTCTACGTGACATATCAATTCTCCTTTTTGTCTAGGTACGAGCTGTAGGTGCGTAGCTGAACCATTCAGCTTATTACTCTATCATTATACCAAAAATATATCCACTTGTCAATAGCTCAAAAAACGCCTTGTTTTAAGGCAAAAATAGGTTATTTTCCGTGCTCTACACAGACATCGGCCGCGGGGTTGGCTTCAAGTCGCGCTTCGGGTATAGGCGCTTGGTCAACGGCGCAAAAACCGTAAGTTCCCTTTTCAATGTTATCAATCGCCTTATTTATTTCGTTGAGCCTGGACTCAAGCTCGGCTTGACGCGCGGCGCGATTACCCATTTCTTCAAACATATCGGCCATCTCGCTTGCCTCCGACGTTTGGGTATTTAAATCCAGCGGCACAGGCTGCCAGTCTTTAGGATTGTCCGGGGAGATTTTAGCAATGGTTTGAAGCTCGCCTTCCACGCGAAGGCGCTCTTCTTCAAGTTTTTTTCTAAAATGATTTAAGTCTAAAGCCATAATTAAAATGGTATCATAAATTATTCATAATGTCATCTCGGCGGCAGAGCGCTCATCTGTCTTATCGCGCCCTCCATAGCTTGAGGTGATTGGGAAATTATCAGGAATCGGCGGTTGAAAATGGAGTAGCCAAGTAGCGACTCGCCGGATTTATTTTTTAAAAAACGCGCGTCATTATTGGCAACGACCGAATCCTTAAAAACATTTTCTCCGCGATCAAAAGCGATGTCGGGCGAAAGCAACTCTTGTAAATCGGCCGGCATTTTTTCTTCCCATTGCAAAAGCCCCGCGAAAGCCGAGGAATAAGAGTCTATCTCAAATATTAAAACCGGCTCGTTTCCGCGCGAGGTGTCCATCAGCCCGATGGTCATTCTCTCATCTAAACTATCCAAAAAAATGGGAGGTGGCGCTATAGCGATAAACTCAAAAAACCCCCGGCCCTGGAGAAACGCGGGGCGGTTCTCATCAAAAATTTTTACGTAAAGAAACTCGCGCGGAAGGAGCTGGAGAGTAAAAAGTTTTTCCCATTCGTCAAAAAATATTTTTCGATCGGGGCTCGCGAGTTTAATAGTCTGCTCGCGACCAGCCGGAATTATCGGCTTCGGAGCTTCAATGCCGGAAATTTCGGGGGGAGCCTGTAATTTTTGTTTTATCCAAAACGCGACAAATCCTCCCAAGACCAGAATCAAAACCGCTGCCGAAATATAAATCCACAACCTCAACCTTTCAAAGTCCGACCCCGTGCCCGAATTTTGAGCTGTGCTCCCGCGCCTGGCCACCAGCTCGCCTAAAGAAAATTTTTTACTCCGGGCGTATTCCTGCACGTCCGAAATCATGGTTCTTATGCCGGGCTTTTTTGGCTCGATTTTTTCCGGAACGTTTTGGGCATTATCGTCCATTTTTACTTTTTATTTTGTTTTTCGCTGTATTGGGATGATTGTTTGATGGAAAGATTTATCCTGCCGAGTTCGTCAATGCTTATTATTTTTACCGGCACTTCATCTCCTATATTTACGACGTCGCGCACTTTATTGACCCGGTAAGACGCGAGCTCCGAAACATGGACAAGGCCATCTTGTTTGGGCCCTATTTCAACCATGGCTCCGAATTCAAATATCCGACTGACCTTTCCCATAAACTCCTCGCCGACTTCGTATTCGCGGGTAATGCTTCTTATGGCTTCGGCCGCTTTTTCGGCCGATTCCTGATTGCGTCCGGTAATAAATATTTCGCCGGTTTGCTCAATATCTATCTCGGCTCCGGTTTCATCAATGATTTTATTTATGGTTTTTCCGCCGGGGCCGACCACGTCTCTTATTTTATCAGGATTGATCGATATTGTGATTATTTTCGGAGCATTGGGCGACACATTTTCACGCGGCTTCGCGATTTCTTTAAGCAAAACCTCTATTATTTTTATTCTGGCTTCTTTGGCATTGCGGAGAGTCTCGCTCAAAATTTCTAAAGTAACGCCCTCCACTTTTACGTCCATCTGGATCGCGCTTATCCCGTTTTTTGTTCCTGCGGCTTTAAAGTCCATGTCGCCGTGGTGGTCTTCGGGCCCCTGAATGTCGGTTAGGACTTTGTATTTATTTTCTCCGCCGGAGTCGGATCCCATCATTAGGCCCATAGCAATGCCCGCGACCGGCTCTTTTATCGGCACTCCGGCATCCATTAGCGCCAAGGTTGAAGCGCAGACAGAACCCATTGAAGTTGAACCGTTTGAGGACATGGCTTCAGACACGAGACGTATAGTGTAAGGGAAAATTTCTTTTGGCGGAATTACAGCCTCAAGCGCGCGTTCAGCCAAAGCCCCGTGCCCGATTTCCCGCCTCCCCGGAGAACCCATTCTGCCCGTCTCTCCGGTGGAAAAGGGCGGAAAGTTATAGTGGTGCATAAATCTTTTTTTAGTCTGAATCTCCATTCCTTCAATAAGCTGGACATCGCCCGGGGCGCCAAGCGTAGCCACAGATAAAATATGCGTTTCCCCGCGATAAAAAATTCCGGAGCCGTGAACGCGCTCAAGCGCGCCGGCCTTAGCATATAAATCCCTTAACTCATTTAACTTGCGAGTGTCGGGCCTTTTTTCATGCTCAATAATATTTTTGTGAACAATATCGTTAATAGCCTTCTCGTAGATATCGTCGGCGAAAAGCAAAGAGTCTTCGCCAAAATTTTCATTAGTCCAGTCAGTCCATTCTTTTTTCAGTTCACTCAACCTCGTGTTTCTTACGGCCTTTTCGGAAATATAAATATAATCTTCAAGACGCCCTTTAATGTGTTTATTAAAAGCTTCCGCCAATCCCTCCGGCTCATCGGGCAATTTTATTTCAAGCTTTTCTTTACCCTCTTTTACTATTATCTCTTTCTGGAACTTTTCTATTTTTTCAAATTCAGGCATAGCCTCTTTGAGCGCTGCCATTATATCTTCTTCGGCAACTTCTTTGGCTCCGGCTTCAATCATGTTTATTTTTCCTTCCTTGGCGCAGGCAACAAGATCAAGAGCCGATTCTTCCCGCTCTATGTTCGTGGGATTAAAAACAACCTTTTTGCCGTTTAACCCCAGTCTCAATGGACTCACCGGTCCCGCCCACGGAATATCGGACGTGGCCAGAGCCAATGATGCCGCGATTATTGACGGAACATCCGGATCGTTTTCCCCGTCAATTGAAAGGGGCATTATTACAATTTGCACTTCGTTTCTAAGTTTATTTGAAAAAAGAGGACGCAACGTTCGGTCAATTAAACGGCCGGTGAGTACCGCCTCATCAGACGGCTTGCCCTCCCTTTTCATAAAACGCGAGCCTAAAATTTGTCCGGCGGCGTAAAACTTTTCTTCGTAATTCACGGAGAGCGGAAAATAGTCTATTCCGGTTCTGGCTTCTTTAGACATGGTGGCTGCGGCAAAAATAACAGTTTTGCCGTATCTAACCAAAACTGAGCCGCTCGCGTGCATAGCCAAATCGGAAAATTCAACTTCGAGTTTGCGGCCGGCTATCTCGGTCGAATATTTTTTAGTTACCATTTTCTTTTGCCGTTTTTCTCGGGAGTTCAAGCAAGAACTTCGGCGATTCTCCTAAATCAATAAATTCGTCGGCCTTTTCTTTTAGTTTGCCAGAAGCCGACCGGCCGAAAGCCATAATCTCAACTCGCATGCCGTATGTTCCTTTCAGGTAATCAATGAGCGGCATGAAGTCTCCGTCGCCCGTTATCAAAACCATGACGTCCACGCTTGGAGCGAGGCACACGGCGTCAATCGTAAGCCCAACGTCCCAGTCGGCTTTTTTCATTCCGCCGGCAAAAATCTGCAGGTCTTTGAATTTCGGCTCTATTCCTATTTTGGCCAAGG
>JBBTVC010000026.1:0-645 GCA_038063435.1 Patescibacteria group bacterium
GCGCACAAAACGGCGAAAAAGGCCAAGAAAGCAAAAAAGCGCCGCAGATAGTCTGTTATCCGCCAACTGGCGGAGGCGAAACCAAAGATATCCCCACTCGGGGATATCTTTTTAAATTTACGCGGTTATATTTAAAATATGAGGGTTAAAATCAAAACAACCAATTTTAGCATGACGCCGGCTATAGATGACTTAGCGGACAAAAAACTTTTGACGCCCGTTAGAAGGCTTATTAAAAAGATAGATGACAAGGCTGACGTCGTTTTTGATATTGAGCTCGCGAAGGCCACGAAACACCATCAAAAAGGCCGGATTTGGAGGGCCGAGGCGCAATTAGACCTGCCCGGCTTAAAATCGCTCTTGCGGGCCGAGGCCGAAGCCGTAAGTCTTCGTGAAGCTATAGATATAGTAAGGGGCGAGATTTTAAGCGAAATAAAGAAATATAAAGAGAAAACCCGCGTTCAGGGCTAGCCAACAGGCAAGCCCAATGGATAACCTTGCGCTCGCGCTGACTTTGTGCTACACTTCTAGTCAGTTGTTTTTTGTTATCTAAAAAGGAGGAAGGCGAGTGGGCGCTATTGTTCCAAGAAAGTTTTTTCTGACCAAGGGCACTGGCAGAAGCGATGACCAACTTTTTTCTTTTGA
>JBBTVC010000026.1:655-10857 GCA_038063435.1 Patescibacteria group bacterium
GTTGCGCGATGCCGGCGGTGAAGGAGCCAACTTGGTTTTTGTTTCAAGTATATGCCCGCCGGACTGCGCGCAGGTAACTCCGCAACAGGGCATTGAAGAACTTGGCATACGCGACAAGTATCAAGGAAGAGTTGTATACGCTGTTGGTTCTAGAATTGATATTCTCGGAACAAAAACACCCGAGCTTGTTTCTGTGGTTGTGGCTTTAGCGAGACCAACTGACAAAACCCATCACGGATATTTTGTTGAATATCACGGCAGAAAAAACGCGCTTTTCATGGAAACAATTGCTATTGATTACGCGAAGAAGATGTTGGAGTCCAAAAAGTTGATTGTTAAAGAATGCGGAGAGGTAGTCGCGGCAGCCTATACAAAGCCCGGCGAATGGTTGAGTGTGATCGCGCTGGCGGTGTTCATTGACTAGCCAAATAAGTTGTCCACAGGTTGATTTTTTGATTGGTTGTATTAGCTTTATATTCAAATGCGTTCTTTGATGTAAGGAGGCGGGGTATGGCTGAAGACGGCGAGTATCAGATACTCGGCATTTATCTCGCTGCGGATTTGTCCGGCTGCGAAAATATTCCCAAAACGGCGGCTACTATTAAAAAACACGCGATCAAGGCGGCTAAGGAAGCGGGGGCTACGGTAAAAATAGCTTCGGCTCGCAGTGGAGATTTTCAAGCGCGTCCAAAAAAAAAGCGTGGCCGCGGTCTTTCATATCAGTTCGCTCCAGCGGCTATCAGCGTTGACATCATTCTTGCCGAGTCACATTTGACCGTGCATACTTGGCCCGAATTGTACTTCGTTGCCGTTGATATTTTTACCTGCGGCGCTACCGCCAAGCCCAAAAAAGCTCTTGAATATCTTATCAAGATTTTCAAACCCAAAGTTGTTAAGAAACGGACGATTCAAAGAAAAGCAAATATCCGTTTTACTAATCTCTCAAATTAAAATACCCCCACTCTGGCAGAGTGAGGGGATTTTTTTAATCCAAAAATAGGGTGAGGCATCTTGCCCCGCCGCCGGAGCATCCGAATTCGGAAACGTTTATCGGCCAAATCTTACAGCTCTTAGATTCTATGAATTCTCTGACTTTGGCGGGGAATTCTGAAAATTCTTCGTCCCAGCACATCACCTCATTTTTACCGGCGTAAACGCTGTTTAAAAGAAAATTTGTACGGCCGTTGCCGAGGTTTTGTATGGCTTCTTCGGCCGTAAGCGCGAGGCCGGACATTTTTTCTTTATCCATCAGTCTTTCTATTTTTCTTTGGCTGTCCGGTGAAAAAGCATCCGGACACCAGATTATGGAGTTTGCTCCGCGCGCGAAATGGAGGGACACGTCTAAATGATAAAAACGGCTGTCAATAAGCTCAACCGGAACAATCCTTTTTAATCTGAAATGTTCATCAAGATAATCTATGACTTCAAGCGAGTTTCTCTGGCCATGGCCGAAAATGTAAGAATTGTTCAGGGAAACCACGTCGCCCTGCCCCTCAAAATAAACGCCTTCGGGAAGGAAGCAAACGCCGCAGCGATTTTTAACAAGCCATTCCGCGTAATGCGTTGTTTCTTCTTTTCTCCACCATACTTCGGGATGAAACTCGGCCATAACAAAAACGTTATTTTGGCCCCAAGCGGTGTTTGCCGCAAAACACATGTCGCCAAGACCTTCTTGAGATCTAAGCGTGTAAACGTCAAGTCCCAGCGTTAAGAGTTTTTTGCCCAAATTTTGCCATTGTTTTAAGGAGATTTTGCGGTCCGGCTGAACATCTTTTTTCATCCACGGATTAAGCGCGGAATTCTCTTCCTGCACCGCAAAATGGATTGGAGGGCACATCAAAACTCTCATTTAGTCGCACCTCTCAAAAAACCTTTCTGAAGGCAGTTTATCATGTTAAAATTATTTATTCCATGTCTATAATTTCAAAAATATTCGGCGACTCAAATAGCCGTTTTTTAGGCAAATTCAGTTCCGTTGTTTTGAAGATAAACTCGTTTGAACCCGAGTTTGAAAAACTTGATGCCGAAGAACTCAAGCTAAAAACCGCGGAATTTAAAGAGCGTCTTAATGCAAAAGAGGCCCTAGATGATATTTTGCCCGAAGCCTACGCGGCAATCCGTGAAGCTTCAAAGCGCACGCTGGGCCAGCGCCATTTTGACGTTCAGATTTTAGGCGGAGCAGTCTTGCATCAAGGTCGGATTGCCGAGATGAAAACAGGAGAGGGCAAAACGCTTGTCGCAACTTTGCCGGCTTATTTAAACGCGCTCGCAGGCTACGGCGTACACGTTGTCACGGTTAATGATTATCTTGCCCGGCGCGATGTCGCGTGGATGGGGCAAATTTATAACGCGCTAGGCATGTCCGTCAGCTGTATCAATCATGAGGCGAGTTATTTGTACGATCCAACCCACTTGGCGGTTCGACCGCCAAGTGGAGGATTAACCGCCAAAACCGCCGATGAGATCCGCGACACGCAAGGAGGTTTTAAAGTTGTTCATGAATACTTGCGTCCGTGTTCCCGCAAAGAAGCATATGATGCCGATATAACTTACGGCACGAATAATGAATTCGGTTTTGATTATTTGCGCGACAATCTGGCTTATTCGCCGGACCAAATGTCCCAAAGAGGGCACAATTTCGCAATCGTTGACGAAGTTGATTCTATTCTAATTGATGAGGCTAGAACCCCGTTAATTATTTCGGCGCCCGACACCGAATCCGGCGAGCTCTACCGTCTTTTTAGCCGAGTGATTGATGGGCTAGAAGCGCAGCGCGATTACACGATTGACGAAAAAATGCGCGCCTCATCTATAACCGATGAAGGAATAAACCGCGTGGAAAAAACACTCGGTATAAAAAATATATACGCCGAAGGCGGAATTAAATACGTCCATCATATGGAGCAGGCGCTTCGCGCAAAGACTTTGTATAAAAGAGATAAGGATTATGTCATCAAAGACGGCGAGGTGATAATTGTTGATGAATTCACCGGCCGTTTGATGCCCGGTCGGCGATGGTCTGAGGGCTTGCATCAGGCGGTTGAAGCCAAAGAGGGGGTCGCCATCCAGAAAGAATCCAGAACCGTAGCCTCCATCACTTTCCAAAATTATTTCAGGCTTTATGAAAAATTATCGGGAATGACCGGGACCGCCGCGACCTCGGCCGAGGAATTTCATAAGGTTTATAATCTTGAGGTCGCGGTCATCCCGACAAATAAACTACTGATAAGACACGACTCGTCTGATAAAGTTTTCGCGACTGATGCCGGAAAATGGCGCGCTGTTTTAAGCGAGATTAAAAAAAGAGGCGATAAAGGACAGCCGGTTTTAGTCGGCACCGTCTCCATTGAAAAAAATGAAATTTTGTCGGCCATGCTCAAGCGCGACGGCGTAAAGCATAATATTTTAAACGCTAAAAATCACGAGGCTGAAGCCCAAACTATAGCGCAGGCGGGCAAAGTCGGCGCGGTGACGGTTGCGACCAATATGGCAGGGCGTGGCGTTGACATTGTTTTGGGCGGAAATCCAACCGAATCCGAAGAGGCGGCCAAAGTCATAGAATTAGGCGGGCTATTTGTTTTGGGCACATCCCGGCACGACGCGCGCCGAATTGATAATCAGCTAAGAGGCCGTTCGGGCCGGCAGGGCGATCCGGGCGAGACGCAATTTTTTATTTCTTTTGACGATGACCTTTTACGGGTTTTCGGTTCCGAGCGAATTAAAAATATGATGACCACTCTCGGCATACCCGAAGACGAAGCGATTGAAAATAAAATGGTTTCGCGTTCTTTGGAGTCGGCCCAAGCCAAGGTTGAGGGATTTAATTTTGACGCCCGCAAGCATCTTTTGGAATACGATGATGTGATGAATAAACACCGCACCGCGGTTTATCGTAGGCGCAAAGAAATCCTTTTTGCTCGTCCTGAAGAATTATTTTCGCGCACCGACGAACTATTTCTTGAAGAAAGCGAGAAAGAAAAGTTCGGGCAAAAAATAAAAGAAATGGACAAGAGCCAGCTGGCTATATCTTTAAAATTTTTATGGCTTCAAACTATTGACCATTTTTGGGTTGAGCATCTGGAAATTATGGAATATATGCGTTCTTCGGTGCGCTTGCGGGCCTACGGCCAGCGCGACCCGCTGATTGAGTATAAAAACGAAGCCGCGCGCCTTTTTCACGAGCTTGAAGACGCCATAGAGGGTCATGTGGCCGATATTGGTCTTAAAATGGGCGATAGCGTCCCTAGAGTTGAAAAAATGCCGCTACAGGCCATACATCCGCAAGCCGAAGCCAGAGACCGCCCTGCCTTAGCCAAAGCTTCTGTAGGCAGGAACGACCCCTGTCCATGCGGTAGTGGGAAGAAATATAAGAAGTGCCATGGAACGTAAAAATATTAAAATTTATTTAGCGGTTTTATGAAAATATTTCACCCCGGTTTTGAACATTTTGAATTTTTCCGCAATAAGGAAGTGGACGCGCTCCATTTTACGCTGGGACTCGTTGAATTTGCCGCGAGTTTGGCCGGCGTCTTTGTGCCGATATATCTTTGGGGCCTTGGCGAGCCGCTTTGGAGAATTTTATTTTTTTATTCGCTGATTTCCCTGTATTTCGTATTAGCGACTCCGTTTTTTATGCCGGTCATCAGGCGCTTGGACGATAAACTTTTGATGCTCGCGAGCATTCCTTTTGTTTCCATTTATTTTTTCGGCTTTAATTTTTTGCCGCAAAACCCCCTTTTGTTTTATGTTTTGCCGTTTTTCAACGCAATATCGGCGCTATTTTTTAATATCGGCTATCACATTGATTTTAGCGGAGCGGCTGACGGCGATTCTCTGGGCCGGGAAATAGGCGCGCGCTATTTGGTAACTTCGCTTATGAGATTAAGCGCGCCGTTTCTCGGCGGATTTATTATCGCTACCTCCGGATTTTTCCAGGCGTTCAGTCTAAGCACCGGTCTTTTGCTTCTTTCTCTTCTGCCGTTGTTTTTCTTTAAACGCCGGCCGGTCTCCCCAGATGTTTCCATGAAATCGGCCTGGTTTTATCTTAAACACAAGGAATTGGCGCCGTTTACCATTTCCGGCGCCGGACATGCCATGGAAACAATGGTCGGCGCGATTGTTTGGCCTATTTTTATGTTTATCGTGGTCGGCAGCATCAAAGAGCTCGGCGGCATAATTTCGGCCGGGCTTTTGGGGGGCGCTGTCATAACTTTTATTATCGGTTTTGCGGCTGATGCCGGACGCAGACGAAGAATTATCACTT
Source organism: Patescibacteria group bacterium (assembly GCA_038063435.1). GTDB lineage: Bacteria > Patescibacteriota > Minisyncoccia > HO2-45-28 > HO2-45-28 > HO2-45-28. The sequence continues at coordinate 5,919 of JBBTVC010000026.1, forward strand.
GGTCCGGCTTGATAATGGTCGCGGTGTGGTTTTTAAAAATTTTTTCAAGAACGCCTTTAACGGTTGCTCTAAACCAAATTGCTAATCATACCGCGGGCAGTTCTTTAATGGTCGGCTGGTCTAGCCAGTATTATAGGTTGGCTCAAGCCCTGCCCTCGGCCGGCCCCTTTATTTTAAGCCGTGAACTTCTTTATCATTTGACCCGAGTTCCGTTTCTGGCGCTCCTGATGTTTTTGTCGGTTTATCTTTCGCTTCAAACTTTTTTCTTTACAAGTTTTATTTTAGCCGGACTTGTCTCTATTTTTTATTTAGCGGCAAATCTCACGCACACCACGGCTGTAAAAGAAACATTTGAAAATGCCCGAACTTCCCGAGGTTGAAATTACCGCAAGAAAACTAAAAGAAAACAAATTAACCGGTTCAAAAATCGCTTATTTCAAGTTTTTATCGCCGAAACAATTTCGCTCCCACATAAACATTCGAGCCGTCAAAAAAGATGTGAGTGGCAGGAAAATCGGACGCATTTGGCGCCACGGCAAGGTTATTTTCTTGGATTTATCCGGAAAGCCCGGACGCACTATGGCAATTCACTTACGGATGTCCGGTCGGCTTTCTATGGTTTCAAAAAATGAACCGCTTGAGTCGGGAACGCGCTTTGTTATGGGTTTGAAAGACGGCCGTGAAATTCGTTTTAAAGATCCGCGCCGTTTTGGAATTATTTGGTATGACTCGCCGGAAAAACTTTTTAAAGACAAGTATCTTTCTTCTCTCGGTCCCGATATGCTCGGCATTTCATATACCGAATTTAAAAAGAGATTGCTTTACCGCAAGGGCGCTGTAAAAGCGGTCTTATTGCGCCAGGACGTATTTGCCGGCATTGGCAATATAATTGCCGATGAGGCCCTGTGGGAGGCCAAGACACATCCGCGGTCCGGGGTCCAGTATCTGGACGATAAGCAGATAAAAACGCTCTACAACAGCATTTCGAGGGTTATACGGCATATTCTTAAAGCCGGCGGGACTAGCATGCGCGATTGGAGCCATCCGGACCGCGATTCCGGCGCTTATCAAAACGAGTTTAGGATTTACCGGCAAAAAAATTGCCCGCGCTGCGGCTCGCGATCTTTAAAAATAGTTGTGGCCGGGCGATCAAGCAATATTTGTCCTAAATGCCAAAAGGGCCGGAATAGTTAAGGATTTATTTTGTTTTCTCGGTCCTTTCGACGTATGTTCCGGTCTGGGTGTTTAATCTTACGATATCGCCTTCGCCGATAAAAAGAGGGGCTTGTATTTTTAGTCCGTTTTCAAGCTCTATTTCTTTTGAACCTCCCTGCGCGGTATTGCCTTTGTCTGAAGGCGGTGCGATTTTTACGGCGTAGTCCACCTTTATCGGAATGCCCACGCCTATGATTTTTTCACCGAACTTTTTAAAATTTACTTCCAGATTCGATTTTAAAAATTTGGCCGCATCCCCAATCTGTTCGGATTTTAAGGCGATTCTTTTTGATGAGTCGGCGGGATCAGCGAATGTAAAATCATCTCGATGCGAAAAAATAAATTTCATCGGCCTTTTTTCTATCTCCGCCTCCCGAAACGATTCATTTTGATGGAAACTTCGCGGAATTATTTTTCCGGTTATGAGGTTTTTGATTTTGGCTTGCATCACAGGTTTTCTTTGCTGCATGCGCAAAAATTGCGACTCCAACACCTCATAAGGTTCGCTGTCCATGACGAATAAAACGCCTTTTAGTAAATCCGTGTACGAAAGCATTTTGGTATTTTATAATATATGTCATGGAATATCAATCAACTATAGGGCTAGAAATACACGCGGAACTCAATACGCGGACCAAAATGTTTTGCGATTCTTTAAATGACCCGGCCGAAACCCATCCGAATATCAGTATTTGCCCGGTATGTTACGGCCATCCCGGAACGCTTCCGGTTATCAATAAAGAGGCCGTCAAAAAGGTTATTTTAGTCGGTCTGGCTATTGGCGGCAAAATTGCCGAGTATTCGCAATTTGAACGTAAAAATTATTTTTACCCAGATTTGCCAAAGGGTTATCAAATTTCGCAATTCGCCCATCCTTTAGCCGAGGGCGGGGAGTTAATTTTACCGTCATCCGGCAAAAGAATAAGAATAAGACGGGTGCATTTGGAAGAAGACACTGGGCGTTTGGTCCACGAGAAAGGCTCCGCTCTGGTGGATTTTAATAGAGCAGGGGTGCCTTTGATGGAGTTGGTGACTGAACCCGATATCAATTCCGCCGAAGAAGCAAGCGAATTTGCTGAAGAACTGCGGCTGCTTTTTAGAACGCTGGGAGTATCCAATGCTGACATGGAGCGTGGCCAGATGCGCCTTGAGGCGAATGTTTCGTTGAACATGGGCACGAAAGTTGAATTAAAAAATATAAATTCTTTTAATGCTTTGCGCCGGGCAATAGAGCACGAACTTAAACGCCAGGAAAAACTTTTAAAAAGCGGCAAAGAGGTGATTCACGAAACGCGCGGATGGGACGATGATAAGCAAAAAACAGTTTTACAGAGAAAAAAAGAAGAGTCGCACGATTACAGATATTTCCCGGAGCCGGATTTGCCGCCGCTTAAAGTTTATGAGGACGAAGAATTAAATCCTGAAATACTGAAACTTTCTTTGCCCGAACTTCCTTGGCGCAAGCGAGAGCGTTTTGAAAAAGAATATATGCTTGAAAAAAAGGAGGCGGCTGTTTTGGTCGCCGACAAAGATTTGTCCGATTTTTTTGAAAAGGCGGTTTCCGAGCTGTTTGAATGGGAACATATAAAAAATAAATCCGACTTAATCAAACTCGCTTTTAATTACCTGACTTCTGATTTGCGGGGACTGGTCAAAGAAAAAGAATTGTCCTGGGGAGAGCTCCTGGCAACTCCGGAGAATTTCGCGGAGCTCATGAAAATGATCTCGGGGAATACCGTTTCATCCCGCGCGGCAAAAGATGTTTTGCGCGTTATGGTTGAAGAGGGGAGAGACCCCTCAGAAATAGTTAAAGAACGGGGACTCGCCCAAATTTCAAACGAAAGCGCTCTGGAAGAAATTGCCAGAAAAGTTATCGCCGACAACCCCCGGGCTGTAAGCGACTATAAATCGGGCAAAGAAAATGCTTTGCAGTTTTTGGTCGGACAAGTCATGCGCGAAACCAAAGGCAGCGCCAATCCCGAAGTGGTTAAAAAAGTTTTGAACGGCCTAATTTAAAGGATTCTGCCCACCTTATATTCTTATTTCTTTTAAACCAAGTCATTTGTCTGCGTGAATAGCGCCAGATTGAAGTCTGTAATTTTAAAACCATTTCATCTTTTGAAATTTGTCCGCGCAAATATCTTGAAATCCAGCGCGGCTCAAGGCCCAGATCATCTAACCGTTTCCAATTCACGCCGCTTTTCCGTAGTTTTCTGATTTCGTCAATCATTCCGGCCTTTAAGCGTTTTTCAAGCCGATTATTTATTTTTTTTCTCAATTCTTCCGGCTTAATTTTTATGCCAATCCATAATATATTGATATATCGATATGTTTCGTTTTTTGATGTTTTGTTCCCGTCTTTTTTGGAATTGTGTTTCGCGATTTCAATAGCGCGGATTAAGCGGCGCTTGTTTTGGGGTTCAATCGTTTTGGTTCTTTTCGTGTCTAATTTTTTCAGCATTTTAAAAAGAAACTCGGCTGACCTTTTTTCAAGTATTCTTCGCAGTTTCCAATCAGGAGCGACACTTGCCGTTTTCATCCGGCCGAGCGCGATATCTATGTAAAACCCAGTTCCGCCGACTATTATCGGCGTTTTTCTTCGTTTTAAAATCTCTTTTATGGCCTTTTGAGCGCATTTGGCATAACGCTCGGCGCTAAAAATGGTTTTGGGTGAGACTAAATCAAGGCAGTGGTGGGGGACACCCGCCATTTCCTTTTTGGTTATTTTGCCCGAAGCCAGATTAAGGCCCCTGTATACTTGGCGTGAATCGGCCGAAATTATCTCGCCGTCCCGTCCCGAGCTTTGTCGAAGGGTTTTAGCGATTTTCACTGCCAAAGCCGATTTGCCGGAAGCCGTCGGCCCGACAATGACGATGATTCTAGACTTTAAGTTCTTTGGAAATTTCTTTAATGAACTCATCTAGTTTTATAGTTTTTTGTTCTTTCACGCCTCGTTCGCGGATGTTTACGGCTTTAGATGGTTTTTCCTTTTCGCCGATGACCAATATATACGGAATTTTTTGAAGCTCGGCTTCGCGTATTTTTTTGCCTAGCGTTTCGTTTTTATCGTTTAATTCAACACGGAAATTATTTTTTTCCAAAGTTTTCTTAACATCTCCGGCGTAGTCAATAACTGAATCGTTTATGGTTAAAACGCTGATTTGGGTGGGCGAGAGCCAAAATGGAAGAATGCCGCCGGTTTCCTCAAGTAAAATGCCAATAAAGCGTTCAAATGAACCGAAGATTGCGCGGTGGATTACCCACGGCATTTTTTTAGAGCCGTCCTCGTCGGTGTAAGAAAGATTGAATTGTTTTGGAAGCATCACTAAATCCAATTGCGCCGTGCCCATCTGCCAATCCCGTCCCTGCGAATCATTTATATGCACCTCGATTTTTGGGCCATAAAACGCGCCTTCGCCTTTAGCAATTTTGTATTCCGCCTTTGCTTGTATAAGCGCGCCTTCGAGCGCTTTCTCTGCTTGATCCCACTCTTTTTTGGTGCCAAGGGCGGAATCCGGCCGAGTTGCCAGAGTATAACGCGGCTTGAAACCAAAAAGTTTATAAAATTCCTCAATTGTATTGAGAACCGAGACGACTTCTTTTTCAATCTGGTCCGGGCGCGCATAAATATGGGCGTCATCCATTGTGATTTGTCTTACGCGAAAAAGTCCGCCGAGCGTTCCCGACAGCTCGTTGCGGTGAAGCCGTCCTATTTCGGCAAGGC
>JBBTVC010000027.1:0-1528 GCA_038063435.1 Patescibacteria group bacterium
CCATTACGTCAAAAACCCTCTCGCGGTATTCGCGCTCAAAATCAAAAATATAAAATGGTATGTCCAGTTTTTCCGCCACCGCTCTGGCGTCTTCGGCGTCTCGCTCAACGGAGCACTGATCCCACGCCGACCAGCACTTCATATAAACTCCGACCACGTCCCAGCCCTGTTTTTTTAGCAAAGCGGCCGCAACCGAAGAATCTACTCCTCCGGACATCGCTGCGAATACTTTGGATTTAACTTGACTTTTCATGATTGTTTATATATAATACACACGGAACTGAACGTTGGCAATAACCCAATAACCATCGGAAGAGAGGGGGCGGGAATGAACAATCTGTTTGGTTGGGTGTTAATGACGACGCTTTTGACAGTTATTTTTCTCCCGTTGCGTGAGAAAAACATAAGTAAATGGATCAAGACGATTGGCATAGCCGCTCTGCTCTCTTTGCCAGTCAACATAAACGGGAATATATTCACGATTTTCGGGTCTGCTGAAGGCAGAAATGTCTATTCGCTATTCTCGTTCTACCAGAAAGCCGAGAAAGACTCTTTCGCTCTTTTTGGCGCTATACTCCAATACGCAGGTAAGGACGCCGCAGTCGTCCTAGGACTCACGGGATACCAGAATGCGGGCAGGGACGCCGTGGTCGGCATAGGACTCACGGGATACCAGAATGCGGGCAATAACGCCGTGGTCGGCGCCGGACTCGCGGGATACCAGAAGGGAGTCAGTAGCGCGGCAACATACGTAGGTCTTGGAATTTATCAGTCAGTCGGCGACGCAAGAAGGACATTAGGCGCGTTCAGCTCACTTTCCAACAAATAGCCATTTCCCACAGAATTCGCACAGCGGACACTTCAAGTGTCCGCTGTTTTTTATTTCAAATATTAAGGACGTCTGACGTCCTTATATTACTCAAGAAAATATTGGCTGGCGCTCTCAAATTCTTTCGACGATAAACTTCTCAACCACTCCTCTGTGTCAAGTTTATATTGTTTTGGACCCTCAAAAAATTTTAAAAAAAATCTCTTTGGGTAACTGATGGAAAATTTTTCTCCCCCGTGTAATCTAGGTAACTGCTCCAGCGATATGAATCAAGAAATTTCATTGCTTTTCTAAAGTTATTTAGTTTTTTGTCTCTCCACTCGGGAGTTATGAGATCAAGCGGATTAAGATGTATGTAATATAAAATGTAATCAAAATGTGCGTCGTTTTCTATTAAAATCCTTTTATATCTTCCTTCGAATAACGCGCCTGTCCGTTTGTATTTCTCATTAAAATATTTAGCATATCCGCCATTAAACTTCTTCATAAAAAGTGGCATGCCGTTTTCGGCCACGGGTGATAAAAGTAAATGAATATGGTTCGGCATAAAACAAAACGCATGAATTCTAACCAACAACCTTCTCTTTTCTCTCTTTTTATTAATATAAGGACGTCCGACGTCCTTAGGATTGTTTCGAAAGAAACTTTAATTGCTCTTGATTGAGACGCCATAAAAAATACGATTGATCTTTGTTTTTG
>JBBTVC010000028.1:0-1686 GCA_038063435.1 Patescibacteria group bacterium
AACCCCCGGCTCGTCCTTGGCAAGGACGCATATTAGCCACTATACGATGACCGCTCACGCTTTAATTTACCAAAAAACTAATTTAACGCAACTCCTCTAAAACCCTCTCCAAATCATCAGGCAAATCGGCTTCAAAAGACATTTTTGCGCCTGTTGGTGAAATAAATTCCAGTTTCCATGCGTGCAGAAATTGGCGATTCAAACCCGCGGGACAAGCCGGTTTTTTTCCGCCGTAAATTATGTCGCAGGCCACCGGACGGCTGATTGCGGAAAAATGCGCGCGAATCTGGTGAGTGCGCCCGGTAATAAGTTTTACTTCCAAAAGTGTGAAATCCTTAAAACGCTTCACGACTTTGTATTCCGTAACGGCCTCCCTTAATTTACCCGAAGCCCCACGGCCGGCAATGCGCCTGCGCGAATCTTTTCGGCTACGGCCAATTGGTAAATCAATTACGCCGCTGTCATTTTTAATCACGCCCGAAACCAGAACCAGATAAGTTTTTTTAATCCCTTTTTCCTGGAAAAGGGATTTTAAATAAGTAAAAGATTCTTGATTGCGGGCAACCGCCAAAAGTCCCGAGGTGTCTTTATCTAAACGATGGACTACGCCCGGCCGCAGTGCTGAGTCCGTCGAAGCATCGCCAACGCCGCAAACTTCCGGATATTTTTTAACAATTTCTTGTACCAGCGTTCCTTCGGCGTGATTTTTATCGGGATGTACCACAACGCCCGCCGGTTTGTTTAAGACCAGAAAATCTTTGTCCTCGTAGATTATATTTAACTCCACGGAATCTGGTCGGGCCCCTGTTTTAAATCCGAAGATTTGGGCAAGGACGATGGAGCGGAAATTGGCGGTGGCGGCGGAGGCGTTATCGTTATCGGCGGTTTTGGTGGAATAAACTCGGGTTTTGGCGGAACAAATGGAGCAGGCGCAGGCTTTGGTGGAAGCGGGAGTGGAATTGTGGGCGGAACTGGTTTAAATGGCTCAGGAGCCGGACTCGGCTTAGCCGAGAAAAAATCTTCGGGGGGTTTTATAACTTGTGGTTTTATTATAGACGGCACAACTTCCTCTTTTTTTAAAAGAATCTTAGCGGGAGATTCTGTGGCCACGACAATGTGCGTCTCTCTATATTTCTTCTCCTCTTTTATAAAAATGTAAGCCGCGATCCCTACGGCCAGAAACAAAACAGCGTATCTTAAAACAACGAGTGTTGCGCGCGGGACTTCAACGCCGGAGTCTTGAGCTACAAAACCGTTATAGAATCCGATGCCGAAAAATAAAATTACGCCCAATAAAAGCCACGAAACCGCGCTCCATAAAAATGTTTTTAAAACAATTTTTATCATATAAAATATTATAACAGATATTTGGTGCGCGGTAGAAGGATCGAACTTCTGGCCTCGTCGATGTCAACGACGCGCTCTACCACTGAGCTAACCGCCCAATACATCTCACACTCCGAGTTCGTCCAAGGCCTGTCTTGCATAATACCCGATATGGCTTTTCACGCCATAGCTCGGATCGTCCAGTTCCTCGCGCGTAAACCACCGGCATCCGTCAGATACTTCAGTATCAGCAGGTTCTTGTATATCATCGGTCTTGGCGGTCGCAAAATATGTCATCGTAACATGCCAGTGCGTATCACTTATTTTGGCTTCATCCCAATTGTTAACGAATTTAACCTC
>JBBTVC010000029.1:0-9293 GCA_038063435.1 Patescibacteria group bacterium
GTCGCAATGCCAAGCGCTAAAGCCATGGCCGGCAAAAGAAACGACAGATTCATATTATATAATAGTATAGCAATATCTTGGCTGACTTCGTCGGTTTTGCGATTAACGCGTTTTCAAGCCCCACAAGGCTTTTTCGACACTTTCCAGTATACCACGCCGAGGCACCTCGGTCTGGGGCCTTTCTGTGAAAATGAGACAAATGAGACACAAAAAGGGTGTCTCATTCTCATGTCTTATTTGAGCCACTTTTCTGGAGAATGTGCCCAACCTAAATAACTTGTCCTGGCTCCACCTTTTTCGTAGTGATTATATCCATCTAATACGTCGGTTATTTCTGTAAGCGGACTTTCCCGCACTCCAATTTTTTTTCGATCCGGATTAACACCGGTGTGAATAACATTTCCGTCTCCTAAGTAGATACCAATATGACCATAAACTGACCAATGCCAAAAGATAAGTGCGCCTAGAGGGATTTCGTTAATTGTGCTTATTTCTCCAGATTTACTTAATGTCTGGTACATATCCTCCGCTTTTGCATAGTCAGCCGGGGCGCCATAAGCAGTTCGTACAAAGCGCATACAATAGAAATTCCAAAAGGGATGGTACGCTTCGTGATTTTCTTGTTTTACATCATCGTCGTCTGCTCTGGGGTTAGGAGTTTCGCAAGCCGCCGAACCCTTATCTGCTTTGTTAAATTTACACCCCGGGGTTCCACATGGTTGCGCATACTGTTTTATTTGGCTCTTTGCCCACATCAATGCTGATTGTATTTTTGGATGTGTGGTGCCGTCTTCAATCGCATTTTCTGTAACAGTTTTCGTCAACGCTTCGGCCTTTTCAAATTTTTCTTTATCTACATATAGAGCCAGGATTTTCTGCGTCTCATTTGTTGAACCGTCTATTTCTATAACTGTGCCGTCAGTAAGTTTTATGATTGTCTTTACCATAAATTATTCTTATACATCAATAAGTTATGGTTTCATCAAAAAGAATAGTGCCACCATCCTTCCATTCATGAATAGTAATTTCTCCCTTAAGATCAATTTTTAGGTAAGTGTTTCTGTTAGAAGCCCATGAGCCTGAATTATAATACCAACAAATATTTTCAGAATTTTTGGCAATACCCGGCCTGTGAGTATGGCCACAAACCAGAACATCAAACTCCTTTTTCTCGTTTTTGATTTTTTCCCAGGATTCAATATTCTTTTGAGTAAGGTCATTGCTTTTTGAAGCAGTCAAACCTTGGCCACTTTCTGCTTGTTCAGGAGTAGAAATGTTTTTAAATTTCGCATATAATTGCATTCCAATTGATAATAACCACTCACCCACTTTCAAAAGAGAGCTTTCAACAGATTTTCCATTAGGAAGAAACGGGCTGCCTATTTTGTCCTCAAACATTCCGGCGATTATGGCCAAAACACGCCCCTTCCCAGGAACAGCAGAACTATTAAAAGGATCCACCTCATGTCCGTGCGCCAGTGCTATGCGCTTATCTCCTCTATTAATCAAAACGGCTTCGCCCATTCGGTCAAAGAACTTATGTCCTAATAATGGACTGATTTTTGGATCTAAAAAATCAAGTAAATCATTATCGTGGTTGCCGAGTATGTAGACAGCTTCAGTATCAGCAAACTCATCCATAAGGGAAATATTATTCTTAAAGACTGAACCAAAGGGAGATTGCCAAAACTCCAGAAAATCACCCAGTATTAAAATCGCACTATTCTCGTCTTCTTTCTTTATATATTTTAAACACTGCATCAAATTGGTCTCATTTCCAAGGTATTTAAAGTTATCTCGAGCTGTTCCGTCTCCGGAGTGAAAATCACTAAATACATAAATATTACGGCCTTCAAGCCATTCTTGCTTTACAGAAGTTTTCTTATTAAATATGTCTTCCATCTCAACGTTAATCGTCTCCATTAATATCCTCTTGATAATTAACTTCGTCTGGCAGGGCAATTTCTTCCCTGCCACGATATTTAGCATGACAATCGTGGCACAAAACCACAATATTTGACACATCACTTTGCCCTCCGGATGCATACATAATTTTATGGTGATATTCGGGTTCTTTATGATCTTTAAACTCCCGTCCGCATCCCTCGCATTTGTGGTTTGCACGAGCAAAAGAAGAAATTTTATCCTCTTCACTTATCTGTCTGTTTACATCCAGTTCATCAAGTGGATATTTGTTTAGAAATTCCTTTATTAATATATCTCGTCTCAAAGTAACAATTCTTTCTGACCAACCGCCACGAACATTATCGTAAAACCTTTGATAGTTTAGGTTTGATCTTCTCATGTCTTCCATATACACGTGGCCGTGGAATTTTTTTACGAAATCTCTAATAATTTCTTCCTTGCCATAGAGCCCATAGCGTTTGTCCATCTCACTAATCATGGTATATACAGCCAATACCCAGGCGTGCTTGTTTAAGAACTGGTAGTTGCCAGGATCCGCAGGAAAAATTTTTTCCAAAATACTTAAAATGGAAGCAGCTTTTCTGTATGAAGCGTCTTGTTCATTAAGGTCTTGATGCTCTTCAAAAAAATTTATTAAAGAGGGCGTTCCTGAATCCCTTATACCAAGTTTTTCGTAGAATAATATCCGAGCTGCGTCAGGATAGCTGCCGTATCTATCTTGGGAAATTCCAACCGATTCACGCATGAATGGGCGCTTCGATATCTCCCTCATACTAAGAACAATATCGCCTGGCATTGCATTTAGCTTTTCTCCCAACGTTAACGGCTTGCCCCTCTGTAGGCGCGAGAAGATGAGACGAATTTTTTCGTCATCATAATCCTCTATGATCTTAAAGTTAAGATTGTAGCTTAGAAACCGATCTCTTTGCTCATCTGAAAGAGGACTGTCGCCATTAAACGTTTTGCCATGGTTTTCTTCGCCCGAAAACTTCTTATTGAGCGGAAGTTTGTTATCATAAAATTTTGAAATTGCGCTCAGTCGCTGTTGACCATCAACAACCCAAAAAATATCCTTCTCAGTATCCAAATTAAAGAAAAATAAAGGAACGGGTTCATTCCGTAATATAGTGTCTATAAGGCACTGGTTATCTTCTCTAGACCACGCTCCGGGTGGACGCTGATAGTCCCTGTCCACCTGATATTTGTGCCTATTGTTTATATATTCTTGAATATTAGCCATATTATTTACTCAATTCTTCTAACCCAATTTTAGGATTTGGATAATTCAAATTGTCGGGGGTTAATCGTATTGATTCTTCAAAATATTTTTTGGCGGTATCTCTATCACCAAGCTCTTCGTATATCACGCCCATATTATTTAAAATTGCACAAGCTAAATTGTCCCTTTTTAAATATTCATCCGTTTTTCTAAATAATTGAGGCATTAACTTTCTTGTATTTCCTTTGTCTATAACAGACCCCTCAAAACTTCGCGCATATTTATTAGCGTCTTTAATTAATCGGCCATAAAGCTCGTTATACAATTTTAAGGCGTCAGAACATTTTCCTTGCTTTTTCAGTTCCCACGCTTTATTAAATTTCTCTTGTTGATTCACGGTTTATTTTTTAAATTATACGAAAAATTTCGTGGGAAATCAAGGCGTGTAGACTAAAAATGCGCCACAGGTCTATTTGTGGGCATTTTTAGAATAAAAACCCGTTAAACAATTTCATTATTTTTGGCCTCCTGTGACAATACTTCTACATCTTTAACAGACTCCTCGTGGAAACCTTTTTTAATCCTACGAATGGCTAGAGAGATTTTTTCTTGGAATGGTGGCCGCGCATCTAGGGTTGCGAGAACGGCGTCAAGAAAATTCAGGGATTCAGACGATGGATCTTTTTTAGACAGAATTATATGCAAAGCGAAAAGACTATTTTTTACACTTTGCTCTTTTGCGTGCTGTTTATGCCACTGAAAGAACAATAGCAGGGTCAAAATTGTGGTCGTCAGAGGTGAAGTCGTTATTAGTTGAACAGTTTCTAAAAAACTCATGACACTTTATTAACTAAACTTGTAATTTTGTCGACCCAAGCAAATAAAAAACGGGCCGTCCCACCCCGTTTAGATTTGAGATGCCGCCGGTTTTAGGCAAACATCTTTCCGTAAATCGGAGGGATAATGAGGTTTGCGTCACAAAAAATGTTTAGCGAACCCCCGATTGACCTAGTCTCAATTTTTTATTTACTTTAATTTAAATTTAGCACGCTTTGGTTAAAAAATCAACTGATTTCAGAGTTAAAACACAAATTTTTACGGATGTAAATTCAGATTTTTCCTTCTCAATAATTTTAATCTTTAAAGAGATTAGGTCGCTGAGGATTAAAATTATTTTATTTTAAATAGTTGTTTTACCAGCTCATCATTTTCTTTTTCTAATTTTTCAATCTCTTTTTCTTTACCTTCGGTTTTGAGTTGATGGCATTTTTTGGAAATGTCGGCGAGTTTTTGGTGGAGCGGATTTTTAGGGTCAAATTTTGGAATGCCTACATGTTCCATCACCGAAGGCGTGCCAAAACCTCGACCCGCGCTCAGCAGGTATGCAAACTTTCGGAATAGTCGGTGGAAATTTCGAGGGGTCTTGGTCACTCGATACTTCCCACCTTGGCTGCGGGGCTTGGATTCGAACCAAGGTGACGACTTTCAGAGAGTCGCATCCTACCGCTAGATGACCCCGCAAAATTTATAGGATAATTGAAATTGTATCTTCAAAGTTATGCTTTTTCAATTAGAAAACCCTCTCCGCGCGGGAGAGGGCTCGTGCCGGTTTGGCAGGCGTGACCGACTTTAAGTCGGTCTTGGGGGTGTTTTCGGATGAGGACGTTCTTACATCCATCTAGGGAGGATGCATTGGTCGCCCTCCGTGGGGCTGGCAGACCGCAGCCGCGCTCCTCTCGAGAGCGGGGTGCGAATCCTGCCGTGGCGAGTGTGGGGCGTCTGGACCCCCGACATAGAGTTGGGCGCGGATCTTGCCGGTCTGTGCGCCCACGGACAGGGCCGGCAATTACCCACGCTACGGCGGGTGCATACAGCTCCTCCTCTTTATATATACAACGGGCCGATTGGCCAAAAAAAGAACGATTTAAAGCGTCTTTACATTATATAATACAAGACAACTCTTGTCAAGTGCGCAAAAAAGTGTTAAAATTATTTTAACTTATGTTTAATCCCGAAAAAGAAACGCCCAAAACAGAATCAGAAAACAAAGAAACAGAATCAGAAAACAAAGTTCCGTTTTCGGGCGAATTAAAAATGGCCGATTTCGGCAAGCAGACTTCCAGAGAGACAATCAGGGAGTTGGAAAACCGCCCCGACCTTTTAATCAGAAAAGATGACTTGGAGAGGTTCGCGAAAAAAGAGAGAGCTCCGGAAGTTTATAAAAAAGGCGAAAGATTATTCGCCGAACTCCGCGAAAAATACGACATACCTGTTCCGCGCATGCAGTTTGTCATCGGCAAAGACGAAGCTGGCAGAGAAACTTTATACACGATAATCCAAAAAGTAGAAGGGGAAAATGTCGAAGATATCCTGCAAGCCCGCAAGAATGACCCCGAATTTAAAAACAAACTAGAAGATGTTTATGTAAACCTCACGCGTTATTTTGGAGACAAACATAAAAATGGCGTCAACTTTTTATGGGACTTCCATAACGCACAGTTTGTTTACGGAAAACTGGAGAGCGATAAAGAAAATAATGTATATATGGTTGACGTGGACCCGGCCCTTAATGAGGCCGGCTACTACAACAGAATATTTATTAACAGGATTTCTGGCATGATTCTAGACGCCGAGGAGCGTTTGGGTGTCAAATTTTTAAAAGCGCGCGAAGAATTTAAGAAAATGTTTGATTCTTTATCGCCACAGGACCGAAAAGATTTTTTAACATCGGAAATTCTATCCCTGCTTAAGGGTTGATATGGTTTTATCTACGCACGCCATAACAGGAGCGGCTGTTGCCAGCTTGAACCCGGCTCGTCCCTTTTCCGGTTTTGTCGCCGGATTTGTTTTGCATTTTATTTTAGACGCCATTCCGCATTGGGATTATAAAATTAAGTCCGGTTCAATTGACCCCTATGTCGGTTCGGCGTTTATTTTTGACCGATATTTTTTTGGCGATGTTTTAAGAATCGTGAGTGATTTGGCGCTTGGCGTTTCTATTTCGCTTGCCGTTTTTTATTTTTATTGGCCGGCGCCGATTTGGGCGGTTTTAGCCGGAGTTGCCGGAGGAATTTTGCCAGACGCGCTGCAGTTCGCTTACGGACGGCTCCATTGGCGCTCTCTTTCTTTGCTTCAGGATTTTCATTTCTGGATTCATACGACCCGCAAGCTCAAAGGCCGTCCGGTTTTAGGCATCACGCTTCAGACTCTGCTTGTTATTTTAATTATCGCCGCGGTTTTTTATTCGCAAAATTATTAAATAATAAAAAAATACCAAACATTCGGTGTTTGGTATTTTTATTTTTCGGAATGATTTAAATGCGAAATCCAGGCGCGAGTCGCGATTCGCGGGCCCCAAGCGTATATTTTTTCCGGCCTGAATATGTCCGAATGTCCCGAAATGGTCGGGTATTCCGCGGCGCAGTCAAAATTGGAATAGCGGGCGTCGGGCTCGCCGTCGTATCCGACACGGCCCTGTTCGCCCCACGGATGGCTGATAATAATTTTTGACCACCACACGACGCCGTCGTCTTTATTGAAATAGACATGAATCCATCTGACTTGTTTAGCCAAAGCGGCGTCGGCATCAAGCGCGGGATTTATAAGCACCGCTCCAGAGATTGGAGCGCCGCGTTCGGCAAGCATGCGCGCAAGCGTTCCGCCGTTTGAGTGTCCCACGATTACGTCGCCACTTTTGATTTGCGGAAGAATTTCCTCAACCACTTTAGGATTTTTCCATCTGGCGGCGTTCGGAAGTATCGGCAGAGCGAAAATATAGCCGTAGCTATGGACAAGGACTCTATCAAACCCGGCTTTTTCAAAATACGATTTTAGCTGTCCGACTCCGCCCGCGGGCTCCGAAACATGTATTCCGTGCAGGATATGAACGGTTGCCATAGCTCGGCCCTCTTACATATATATGTATCTGCTCAAGATTATACGCTTTATTTGTCGGATTTTCAATAGTCTGTCATAGGCAATCGGACTGCTTGACAAAAAAGCGATTTTGATATAGACTGCTTTCAGTTTTGAAGCCGGCGGCTCGGAGCTTCCGGCAGTAAGTTCTTTCACTTTTTGAAGGAGGGAACGCATGTTTCAGATTGTTTTCAGCGTGATTTTTGCGATTGCGGCTGTTTTCGTCCCTCGTTTTCTTCCTGAACGCGCTCCGTCTTGGACCGGGTGGGTTGCGAGGGGTGTTTGCGGTTTTATTGCGCTCTTTTTGGTCTTCTCAACCTCTTTTGTTTATATCGACCAAGACAAGACCGGTCACAAGAATAAAATTTATGGAAGCAAAGACCTTGCTGGCGGCGCCATCATTGCGTATAGCGGCGAGAAGGGTCCGCAGGCAGATATTATTACTCCGGGGTTCCACTTCGATCTCCTTTTGAATGTCATTAACGAGGTTGATGCGACAAAGTCGATTGCTACGGTGCCCGAAGGCAAATACGGGTATCTGATGGCTCGTGACGGTAAGCCGTTGCGTCCAGACCAGACCTATGCAGACGCTTTTGGTCCGGAAACATCCGAAAGGATGGTGAACGACGCGGCGTTTTTCCTAAAAAACGGAGGACAAAAAGGCCCGCAGACGAGTGTTCTTACTCCCGGCAAATACCGTCTCAACCGCTATCTTTGGGATATAAAGTTGGACGATGTCACCGAGATTCCTGTCGGCTTTGTCGGGGTTATTAAGTCCAACGTTTGGACGCATGTTGATTTCGGCAACCTCAAATCTGTAAAGCCCGCCAGTTGTGCTCCGACCATGGTTCGTGATATCAAGGGTGGCGCGCTTGCCGTGCCCTTAGTGCCAGTGGGGTGCATCGGCATTTGGGATAGGGCGCTTAGCCCAGGACAATACTATGTAAATAAAAGCGCGTACACGGTTATACAGGTTGATACGCGCGTACAGACTTGGGAGTACAAGGGCGGTTACAAGCATCGTATTATTGACCTGACCGTCAATCAAAAGGGCGATATTGAGCAGAAGGAAAGACAAGAGGATGTGCCTGTTCCCAAGGATGCTGCGGATCGAGCCGTTTTTTTAAAAGTTGAGGGATGGGATGTTCCGCAGGAGCTTCGTGTTCTGGTGCAGGTGACTCCCGACAACGCTCCTTTTGTTGTAGCTTCTGTTGGAGGGCTTAATCAGATTGAAGACCGTATTCTTACACCCGCAATCAGATCAATTATTCGTAACGTTGCCGGCGGGATGATTAAGGTTACGGTGCCGGTCCTAGATAAAGACAAGAAGCCGGTTCTCGACGACAAGGGTAAGGCGAAGACGCAGGAGATTATGCGTCCGACGCTTGTCATGGATTTAATTGAGCATCGGCCGGAGATTGAGGAAACTGTTGAAGAAATTATACGGCCGGAGGGGCTTAAGGCCGCTGTGGACATCAAGGAAGTCCGTCTCGGCGACCCAGCTATTCCGCCGGAGCTTCTGGTCGCTCGTCAGCGCGAACAACTAGCTCAGCAGTTGAAGAAGGCATACATTGAAGAGCAGGGCGCTCAGACCCAGCGTGTTGCGACAGAGCAGGCCCGCGCCACAGCAGACCAACAGAGTGTCCTGGTCAGAGCCGAAATTCTGCTTAAAAGCTCGATCCAAACTGCGCAAGCTCTGAAAAACGAAGGTATGGGCGAGCGTGACAAGCTTAATATGGTGGCCGAAGGTCAAAAGGCCCAGGCCGCCGTTCTCGGCGAAGATCGGGTTGTTGAGTTGAGAAAGTTTGAGATGACGCTTGGCCAGCTTCTGGCCTTTTTCGACAAACATCCCGAGGTTTTAACTACGGCTCTAGCCAATGCTCACAAGTTTGTTCCCGAGCGTGTGTTTACGATGGGCGATGCCAAGGGCGGAGGTCTCCCGGGCGCCGCGGCAATCCTCGGCGATCTGATCGGGTCAGGAACTTCCAAACCACCCGCCACAACTCCTCAAAAAAAGTAGTCAGAATTTATTTAGTTCATAGCGGCTCAACTTGCGTTGAGCTGTTTTTTTATTGATTTTATTTGCAATTTTTTTTCAAACTCATAAAATAATAATCATGTCTCAAAACGGAAACGGCAACGGATATCTGGAACATATTTATGAACGCTCGCAGAAATTGACCGAGGCGCTTTACCGCGTGACGGATTTGTTTTCCGATTCGGAACCGTTAAA
>JBBTVC010000030.1:0-1327 GCA_038063435.1 Patescibacteria group bacterium
GGTGAAGAATTGCCGACGCCGACGTTGCCGTTTAAATAAGTATTATGAGCTAAAATGCCGTTGCCGATGAAATTGTGCGTTCCTTCCACTTCAATGTCATAGACTTGTTCCGGAGGCAGTTTGGCAATGCGGCTGATTTTAACGAATTCAACAAATTCCAAATTTTCATCAGGCACGGCAATTTCGTCGCCTTCTTCAAGGTAAATAACTTTAGTCCATTTTGCTTGCTTTAATTTTTCTTGATAAAATGAAATTGCCGTGGGTTCGGAATGGTTCAAGCTCTGTCTTGACAGCAGAGTCTTCGGGGTTCGATCCCCCGCGAATCCACGGCTTAAAAAGTTATCCCCAGAAGCGCTTGACAAAACTACTTGGCTTGTTAGCATATTATTAGCTGTCAAGACAGAGTTAATTGAACCATTTTGAGGCTCCAAAGAGTCCGCTGGAAAAGCGGATTTTTTGTTGATTAAATAAGGATGGTTGCCGGTGGTACGAATAGTTTTTCCGTTCGCGGTTGTCAGTCTGAAAACAGGCCGAACTCCCATATCCAACAATCCTTTAATTTTAGCCGGCACAATTTTACCGGTTTTTTCATCAAGAGAAAGAACATATTCGCCGCCTTTAATATTCTTAATTTGGATGTTTTGAGTTTTGAATTGCAATTTTGAGTTTTCTGTCAAAATAGGCAAAAGAGTATCTCCGGTTACGCATTGTCCTTCTACATGAAGTTTCTGCGAGGGCGCCGTAGTCCCAATCCCGACTCTATCATTAATTTCATCTATATGAAGAATAGGAAAGCCAGCTGTTGTTGAGGCGCCGAAAGAGTAGTTGGCAAAGCCGGTGTTGCTTCCAAAGATGCCAGCGGCAACATTGCCGGCTACTATTGTCTGGGTGCCGCCGAGATACGCGGTGTTTTGAAGGGTGTTATCCGGAAACCGAACACCGCCGGTTGTGGTTTTAATCTCTCCGGCTACGGTTAAGGTGGAGGTGGGGTTAGTGGTGCCGATGCCGACGTTACGATTTGATAAAATTGTTATTGCTGTTCCATTAACATTTTTTATCGCTAAATCACCCGCCGCGCCAGAACCCGTCATAAAATCATACCAAGTATTTACTCCACCCGTATCATCTATGCGAAAAGTTGGACTATTTCCAGTAAGTACTAAATTTTTAGCCGGACTCGTTGTCCCAATCCCGACATTTCCTGAAGTGCTGGAAACATAAAGCGCGCTGGAGCTTACATGGAGAAGGCCGGTTGGGGAAGAATTGCCGACGCCGACGTTGCCTGCTGTTGTAATTACTACTCTATCGCTACCACCAGCATAAAAAT
>JBBTVC010000031.1:0-3514 GCA_038063435.1 Patescibacteria group bacterium
TGCCAGATGATGATAAACATCGCCCAGTTTTATTTTGTACCAGAGCCTTGATCCTGCGCCTGGCTCCGAATGCCTAATTATATCCGAGCTGAGGCCGACCGGATTTTGCGGGTAAACAACAACCATCCCGGGCCTTAAAATCCTGTTGGATAAAAATGGATTAAGCATCCTTAGCTCCAAAACCGGAACGCGGGATGTAGCCGATAATTTTTCCCACGAATCGTTAAGGTTATTTACAGTTAAAAATTGCAGCCGATATTCGGCAATAGTCTCGCGCAAACACGGCTTATAGCGTTTTAAGATATGGTAATAAGAACTCACACCCATTAAATACTGCAAAGTTTCCAAACGGAATTCGCCTCGGCCTACCCTGCCCGGTCCGCCGTTATAAGCCGCGATGACCAAGCTCATGTCGCCGTCAAAAATCCGGCTTAAATCTTTTAAATAACGCATTCCGGCTTCAAGATTATCCGAAATTCCGTATTTTTCCTTGATCATCTTTGCCGTTGACGGCATAACCTGCATCAAACCCTCGGCTCCGGCGCTTGAAACCAATCCCTCATTTCCTCCGGACTCGTAAATCATTACCGCCATCGCCGCGTCAGGATCAATGCCGTAAAAATTGGCCAGCTCCAGAATCCGCTGTTCAAAGCGAGCCGCTTTCTTAAATCCGCCGATAAAAGATGGGGAAATTTCTATATTCTTGCAATCTTTCTGCTGTCCGAAAGCCGGCTGAATGAAAACGCCTAGGGCAAACAAAAAAACGGCATAGCCCACAAACCGCGAGGCCATTTAGTACTCCTTTTTTAAAAAAACTTTAATTTCATCTTATTTCAATTTTCCACAGCCGGCAAGAGGGTGGCCATTTTGACATATAACGCGCAAAGCTTTAAAATTAAAGCATATGAATAAAATTTATACCGCGTCCGCGTTTATAGGATTATTTGTTGTAATATTTCTAGTATTACTGCTGACTGGCAACCTGCCTTTTGAATTTACTCTGTCGGTCGGAGAAAAAACTCCGCCGGTAAAAATTGGGGTCCTCTACTCTTCGGCATCATACAAACTTGCTTTTGACGGACTTAAAAGCAAAATGGCCGAGGACGGATATAAAGAAGGAGAGGACATGGAGTTCCTGATAAAAGAACTGCCCGACCCGAATGCCGCCACAAATGCCGCCAGAGAACTTGTGACCGAGGGTGCCGCAATTATTTATTCAATTACGACGCCGGTGACAACGGCGGTCAAAAAGGAGGTTGGCGAATCCCTGCCGATCGTTTTTAACATCGTCGGCGACCCAATCGGCCCCGGTTTTGTCAAAAGTTTTGCTGAGCCGGGCGGCAATTTAACCGGCTGCACAAATTTATCAGCTTCGCTTTCGGGCAAACGCCTTGAAATTTTCAAAAATGCTTTTCCGCATATTAAAAAAGTTGTCACTTTCTACGATCCGGCCAACGCTTTTTCAGCGCTCTCAATACAGGAAACCCGTAAAGCTGCTTCAGGGCTTGGAATTGAGGTTAAAGAAGTATTCGTCAAAAACGCAGATGAAATTGATTTAGAGTTGGCTAAATTACAGCCGGGCGTTTATGACGGCTTTTACAATACCCCGGATTCTAGAGTCGTCGGCCGTATAAACAAAGTGGTTGCAAGGGCAAACGAGCTTAAAATTCCTGTCATGGGCCACGAAGAAGATTTAGCCAACCGCGGAGTAGCCATTACTTACGGCGCAAACTTTTATCTTTTAGGCCGCGACTGCGCGGTTGTGGTTGAAAACATAATGCGCGGACATTCTCCGCGGACCGAGCCAGTCATCAGCCCGTCCAAGCTCGACCTGGTAATAAACCAAAAAACTCTCGATACTATAGGGCGGGTGGCTTCCCAGCAGATTCTGTCGCAGGCGGATAAAATAATAAAATAAAACCCCGACGGAAGTGGGTTTTAAGCTATAAGTTTCTTGAACTCTTCAACCATTGGCACATTTTTGGGATCTACGCCGTAGTGGAGCGCCAAATAATAAGCCGTCCAATCAGCGATTAAAAGGGTCGCAAAAATCTTGTGCCAAATGCTTGCGCCCGGCATTTTCACCTCCTCAACACCCAAACCTCGGCTTTCTAAAATTTTTTTAGTCATATCCATTCTTTTGACGATTCTTTGATCGTCATCGGGGTCGCGCAGAAAAATTAAACTAAATTTTTCGGAAAG
Source organism: Patescibacteria group bacterium (assembly GCA_038063435.1). Taxonomy (GTDB): domain Bacteria; phylum Patescibacteriota; class Minisyncoccia; order HO2-45-28; family HO2-45-28; genus HO2-45-28. The sequence goes on from JBBTVC010000031.1 coordinate 2,203, forward strand.
AGATTTGGTTTTTTCGGCAATATCAAAACCGGTCATCTCGTTATGGTTTAATTCCGGGAAAACATTATAAAATGCCGGAATTTTTGCTGTTTCGTTAAATCTGACTTTCCAATTTTGGGCCAGTGCCTGATTACGGCTTGGGGCGTAAATTATGGGAATATGCCCCTCTAGTTTGGAAGCAAGATTCTGACCGACATCCTCCGAATCTGCTCCTAAAATTTTGGACAATTTTTGCGTATCGGCTAAAGCTTGTTCATCGCCCATCAGTTTTAAAAGCGCTCTTAAACTAAAGCCTGTAGCCGAGCGAGGCTGAATACCGGTATCGGGAATCCGGACAAACGGAACACCATGAGCTTCGGCTTGCTCCAGCAATTTTCCTCCAGTTGAAACCGCGACCGTACTTAATTTTTTTTCAAGAGCGGAACAAAAAGAGTCCATGGCCTCTTCGGTGTTTCCGGAATAAGAATTAACTATGACCAACCTCTCATTCAGTTCTTCGGCGGCTAGCGCCGGCAGGCCGTAATCGGAATGAATTATCAAATCAAGACTCGGATTATAAACTTTCAACAAATCGGCGGCTAAATGAGACCCGCCCATTCCGCAGACTATAAATTTATTTTTAGGCTTGAGTTTTCCGGCATTTTCAATCGCCGGCTCATATTCAAACTGCTTAGGAAAATCTCTGATTGTTTTATCCATTGCCATATGAATAAATTATATCACGTCGCGCAACTAGACTCTGTTTAAACGTGCCCTTGACAGGCCGTTTGCTAAGTGATAATATGCCAACGAGACGTTAAAAACTCTCTTTCCGAAAAGGAGGTTCGTTTTGTTGGAACGAATCAGGGGTGTATTCGGCGCGATGTTCAGCGGGTCGGGACGCGAAAAATATCCAAATTGTATCCCGCTGCCCAAAGACAGAAAAACCAGCATCGTGGTTATCAAAAACGGCCGTTTGGAACACGAACATTCTTGGCTCGGGGTTAACTGGAATGAAAAATTGGGGCCCGATGTTGAAACCGGCCCGAACAACGAACTTGTTTATAAATTCCTTATGCGCTGCACGAATCCGTATTGCAAAGCCGAAGCAATCCGTAGCGTAAAAAGCGCGCAATAACGCGCACATCTGCTCGCCTAAACCGGCGAGCTTTTTTGTTGAAAAAGGGCCGGATTACCGGCCTCACATCAACCATTGCACTCGCCCGACCGAGCCGTCGGTCAAGCGCACTTTAATTCCGCGCGGATGATTTTCGCGCGGACTTAAAATTTCCTTGACTATCCCCTGTTTGTAATTATCCGTCCCGTAATTTTC
>JBBTVC010000032.1:0-3020 GCA_038063435.1 Patescibacteria group bacterium
CACAGCTCCAAGCGAATCAGGCAATTATGAATTTCGTTATTTCCTTAATAACGGGTTTGAGAGAGTCGCCACCAGCCTTCAATTTTCAGTTAATGCGGATATTGTACCGTGTTTGTGAGGGCGAGGATGAGAGCAAGATCCAGCGCTATGCTATAGCATAGTGCTGGACAAGCGAAGCTTGAACTATATGAAGCCCCGCCTGTAAGGGCGCGGTTTTTAATAATTAATTTGTTAATATATATATATAATCAATGCGTTATTCTCATTCCATAAAAATTTATAAAAAAAGGTGGCATCTTTTGGTTGCTTTTATTACCGTTGCCGCGCCTTTTATTTATATTTTCATTTTTTCAGAATTTACCGGCGTTAAAACAGAACAGGTTTTTCTTGACCTGGGAACTTCTTTTATGAGAGTCTTAGTTGCGTATGTTATTTCGGTCGCGGCGGCAATTCCGCTGGCTTTTTTTCTGGGACAGGGGAAAATAGGGGATTTTTTTCTGCCGGTTTTTGATGTTTTGCAAAGTTTCCCTTCTTTCGCTCTTTTGCCGCTTTTGGTTATTTGGTTCGGCATCGGCAACGCGGCCGCTATTTTTTTTCTGGTTGCCACGATGATTTGGCCTGTTCTTTTTTCCGTTCTTTCCAGTCTTCGTCTTAGCCGGAAAGATTTGGAAGAGGCGGCTTTTATTTTTGGCGCCCGCGGCTGGAAAAAAATGTTTCTTTTTACTTTGCCGCTTTCCTTGCCCGGCTTGATAACCGGTTCTATTGTCGGAATAGGCGAGGGCTGGGAAGCGATTGTCGGAGCGGAAATTATCGGCATTACTCCAGGCATTGGCGGCTTTTTAAACAGCGCTTCAAACAGGGGCGACATTCCAGTGCTTACTTTTGGAATTATCGCTCTGCTTTTATTTCTTTTCACTCTTAATAAATTAATTTGGATACCTCTTCTTAAAAGAAGCCATGATTACGCCCATGAATGAAAATTTTGCCATTAAAGTAAACGGACTTGACCATTTTTTCTCTAGCGATGACAGTCGGAAAATGGAAGTCCTGCGGAACGTTTCTTTTACCGTTAAGCCGGGAGAATTTTCGGCGATTCTCGGGCCTTCTGGATGCGGCAAGTCAACGCTTTTGCGGATTTTGGCCGGAATGATAAAGCCGGCAGGAGGGAGGATTGATTTCGCCGATAATAACAAGGGATTTAAAAATAACGAGCTGGCAATGATTTTTCAGTCTTTCGCTATTTTCCCCTGGCTTAATGTTTATGAAAATGTTGAATTTGGTTTAAAGATGAAAAATACGCCGGCTGTTGAGCGGGCTAAAAAAGTTGAAGAGCATGTAAAAGAAATCGGTTTGGTCGGTTTTGAAAAAACTTACCCGAAAGACCTTTCTGGCGGAATGAAGCAGAGAGTCGGCATAGCCAGGGCTTTGGCGGTTGAGCCCAGGCTTCTTTTTATGGACGAGCCGTTTTCTTCCCTTGACGCTTTTACGGCGAATGAGCTTAGGCAGGATGTTTTAAAAATCTGGCTTCAGGATAAGATTACGATTTTGATGGTTACGCATCTTGTTGACGAGGCGGTGGAAATGGCTGATACGGTTTTAGTGATGACGCCGCGTCCGGGCCAGGTTGAGGCGGTTGTGCCAATTGATTTGCCGCGTCCTCGTAACCGCAGGTCAAAAGAATTTTTTAGCCTTGTTGATAAAATAATGGATATAGTGAAAATTTGATTTATTGTTGATAAAACAAAAATCCCCGTTTACACGGGGATTTTTGTTTCCTTAGCGGAAGTTTCTGCCTCCTCTGCTGTCTCCTCCGCGAAAAGAATCGCGGGTTTTTCGGTGGCAGTCGCGGCATTGAAGCTGGCCAAGTCTTGCCGGGTCTGGCTCAAACGGGAGCTGGGTAATTTCCGCTCCGCATTTGGCGCATTTCCAGTTGCCTTGGTACATCTTTCTTTCGCCGAAATTGTTATCGTACGCCATTTTACCTTACTACTGATTGTTACGACCTTTTAAGATGAAGGTAAAATGATATTTATAATATATGAATAATAAATAAATAGTTCTTTTACTTTGATCACCTATAAGGGAAAGTATACCATATATTGATTATTTCGCAAGTCTGTGCATAATATAAAGATTAATGATTTATGGTTAATCAATCCGGTTTTTACGGCCTTGGCATAGCACCTAATATTTTAACAGTTATCAATAAGCTGGGTTTAACCGCGCCTACTCCGATACAGAAACAGTCAATTCCTCAGGCGATTGACGGCAAGGATATTATAGGTATAGCGCAGACAGGCACCGGTAAAACTTTAGCGTTCGGCATTCCGATGGTTCAAGCCGCGCTTCGCGGCAGTCAGGGCCTGGTTGTTCTTCCGACCAGGGAATTGGCTCTTCAGGTTCATAAAGAGATTCAGAAAATCGGCGGCCATTTGAGAGTGGGAAGCGTTGTTTTGATAGGCGGAGAATCAATCGGCCGTCAAATTAGCGCGCTTCGCCGGCGGCCGTTGATAGTAATAGGCACGCCAGGCAGGATTATTGACCATCTTGATAAAAAAACCATTTCTTTGAAATCGGTCGCCATGCTTGTGCTTGACGAGGCGGATAGAATGTTTGATATGGGTTTTAAGCCGCAGCTTTATCGTATTTTGCAGGCCGCGCCGCGTGAACGGCAGACTTTGCTTTTTTCCGCCACAATGCCGGATGATATAGTGGCTATAGCTCATTCAAATATGAAGCTTCCGACACGCGTTGAGATTGCTCCGTCAGGCGCTATGGCGGAAAAAGTAACGCATGAACTTTTTTTTCTGGAGCGGCACGATAAGCCGCGGCTTCTTGAAAAAATATTAGGCGAATACAGGGGCGCGGTGCTTGTTTTTTCAAAAACAAAATATGGCGCGAGAAGGATAGTTTCCGACATACGCGCTCTTGGTTACGCTTCCGCCGAATTGCATTCAAACCGTTCGTTCAGCCAGAGAAAGGATGCTTTGGAAGGATTCAGAAACGGCAAATACCGGATT
>JBBTVC010000033.1:0-1865 GCA_038063435.1 Patescibacteria group bacterium
TCAGCCGCCCCAAATCGCTTTTTGGCGAGGGGGCGGTTTTTTTATCTCAAATATTTTTGTTTATTTTCTTTATGCTCTTCAAAATCTATCGCGTAGTGGGGCTGGCCGTCCTTGTCGTGCAAATAATACCAATACAAAGTTTTTTCGGGATATATAGCGGCTTTAATGGCGTCTAATCCCGGATTGCCGATGGGCGTTGGCGGAAGTCCGCGATATTTATAAGTGTTATACGGCGAATCCGCGGCTAAATCATATTCTGTAAGCTCCGAGGACGCTTTGCCGGTAATATAGGTAAGCGCGGCGTCAACTTGCAGTCCCATTCCGGCCTTAAGTCTCTTCCATAAGATTCCGGAAATAACCCGCGCGTCTTCGGGCGAACTTGATTCTTTTTCAATGATTGAGGCCATAATAATAATATCGGCAAATTTCTTTTTTTGTTTTGAAATTTCATTAAGCAGGTCAGCCGATATTTTTTTATCAAAATTTTCGCGCATGACTTCGGCTATTCTTTCTGGAGCCGTGTTTGGCAGGAAAAAGTAAGTGTCCGGAAAAAGATAGCCCTCTTTGCCCTCCGCGGCGCTCATCCACTCATTTTTTAAAAAAAATCCGAGCCCTTCAAAATAGCCGCCGATTTGATAATTGGTCCAGCCCTCCGGAATAGTTGCTCTTGTCGGTGAAAGTCCGTATATCCCGCCGGTCACGCGCCGAGCCACGCCAAACATTGAAAGCGGCTTTTCAAAAAAATAATCTCCAGCTTTTATGTTTTTATGTTCCAAAAACAAAAAGGTCAGCGCCTTAAAAACAAAGGGTGACTTTATAACGCCATCTTTTTCCAAGCTATCCGCAATCTCATTCAAGCCGCTCCCCTGTTTTATGCTGATTAGACGGTTTTTACCAAAGCCGGACGGAACGGAAAATACCGAGTAAGTCGCCGAAGAAAAGATAAGAAGCATTGCGCCAAAAATAATCGCAAGCCGTCTTGCTTTTGTGTCTATATCAGTCATTGATCTTTTATGAACGGCACGAAAACGAATCCGGGGAACTCTTTCTCGTGAAATGTGCCGTCTTTTTGCTTAATGAAAAGCCAAATAGAATTGCCTATCGGCACGACCATTTTTCCTCCGATTTTCAATTGCTCTTCCCATGCCTTGGGAACCTTATAATCCACGATACTTGCCGCGGCGATTATTTTGTCTAGAGGCGTTTTGTCCGGAAGTCCATTTGTCGCGTCCTGACAAAACCATTCAACAATTTCTTTTTCCAAAAAATTATATTTTGAAACGTTCGCTCTGCCGAATTCGCAAAGTTCGGACACATGCTCAACCGCAAAAACCCTCCCTTTTGGCGGTTAACCCGCCAAATTGGGGGTTTCACCGCCAAACGCGCCACCGACTATATAAGCCAATATGGCCGTCTGCCAGCCGGAGCCGGCGCCGACATCCATTATGCGCTCGCCCGGTTGCGGGTCTAAAAGACTAAGCATGAAAGCCACAGTATATGGCTGTGAGATTGTCTGCCCTTCGCCTATCGGCAAAGCTTCGTCGGCATAAGCCGACGATTTTAATTCTTCCGGCACAAAATCGGCGCGGTCAATTACGCCAAACGCGTCAAAAATTTTTCCTGATTTTAAAACGCCTGTTCTTTGTAAATAGCCGGGCAGTGGATTTGACATTTATTCATAATAACAAAAAAGGAGTTCATTAAGAACTCCTTTTATTTTTTACTCTTCTTTACACACACAAGCCTTGCGTGGATTGGGCTGATCTTTTAAAATAACGCGCATGCCTAAGTTCACTTACATTATCCGTTTAATTCGAAATTTTTGTATCATTGCTCACATTGATCATGGTAAAAGTACCCTCGCT
>JBBTVC010000033.1:1875-13855 GCA_038063435.1 Patescibacteria group bacterium
ATAACAAAAAAGGAGTTCATTAAGAACTCCTTTTATTTTTTACTCTTCTTTAAAAACAACTATTTCGCCGTCCGGCTCTTCATCAGTTTTTCTGACATCAACCCACACCCGATCGTCTGCTTTCAGGCCGTCGCCATCTTCGGCGCGTCCCAAAAGATTTAAAATCGGATTTTCAATCAGACGTTCAAAAACTTTCTGTAAAGCCCTTGCGCCCAAAGCGCGGTTCAGCGGATCCTGCGTTTCTTTAACGATAAGCGCTTTCGCCTCGTCAGTAAGATAGAACTCGCCGATGCCAATTGAGTCTTTAAGATAGGCCATGAAATCCCGCAAATACATTCGGTCTATAATCTCAAAAAGCTCTTTTTGGTCAAGCGGATAAAACACAATCAGATTTTCCTTGCCGACTCTGGCTAAAAACGCGACGTTTGACGAAAAATGACGCTCAACCGCGCTAATGACTTCTTTCCAGGTTTGCTTCTTAAATCTGTCTTTGGCCGACTCAATGCCCTGCATCGGATTAAAACCTATATGTTTTCCCGAAATGTCTTCCCGAATTTCCTTGCCATGTATATTTGAGGTCATCCAAAATATAGTGCGGGTAAAATCGGTTATCTCTCCGTTCATCAAAGGCATACGGCCGTCGTCAAAAACCTGCAAAAAACTTTCGTAAAACGCCGGATGGGCGCGCTCAACTTCGTCAAACAGCACCGTTGACCAGTATTTATCTTCCGGCTTATACCCGGCGCGGCCTAAAATTTGGCGAAGCTTTTTATCTTTTTTGGTTATCTGCCCCCTAATAATGTTTTTCTCATTTTCGCTCGATGACTTCAGATATCTTTCTTCGAGCTTTGCGATGTCTTTTTCCAGGACCGCTATTTCATCTCCGCGTAATTCCTTTGCTTGTTTCAAAAAATGCGGCTTATCTACGCGCCATTGCGACAAAACCGGCTCATCCCCGTGCCCTATATACCCCGGGGGGGCGCCAATAAGATACGCGGTTTCGTGGCGCTCTTTAAGGAGGTTGCAACTGATATGGGTATAGCCGTGGAAATCGTCAAACAGGAATTTGGCGGTGGCTTTAACCAATTCGGTCTTGCCAACGCTGGTCGGACCGCAAAATATTCCGCCGATTACAGGACGCCGAGGATTAACCCGGCCGAGTTTGATCCGCAAAAACACTCTAGCGACATGATTTTTAGCCCTTTCCTGGCCCACGACATATTGGCCAAGAAAATCAAAAACGTGTTTAGTAAAAGCGTTCGGCTTGCGATAGTCTAAAGCGGCCAGCCGGCCGCGCGGAGTGTCTGGCGGCCTGGTTATCGCCGGCGGATTCTCAATTTTTCTTGGCTTATCAAGATCTTTTTGAATAAGAGATTGAGCGGAAATGCTGTTTTTTACTTGGAACGATTTATGGGCGCCTTCCGGATCTTCGTCTAAATAATCTTCCGCGCCGTTTTTTAACAGATGTTCATCCGTTGCGTGTTGAATCAAGCTTCCAAGCAATCCAGTGACGAGATTCATCCTGGTTTCAACGTTTTTCTCCTGCAGGATAATATATGACGGTATGCTTAAATCAAAGCCTCCCCACATGGTGTAATTGTTCAGGGCAACCATTATGGCATCCAGAACTTCGGCAAGATTTTCCGCGCTAAGATTCTCCAGCAGTTCCGTGGCCACATAAAAATATTTGGCCTCGGATTTAGTCTCCGAAACAAGAATCGTGCCCGACAAATCGTTAAAAACAAACCAAAGCGTAATCATTTTCTGGATGAATTCTTTCTCTTTAGCCCTAGCCGGATGTATGCCAATCTCATTTATCGGTTGCCATGTGCCGAAGTGCAAATCTTGGACTGTTGGACTTGAAAATATAGAAAGACAATCAACGCGTTTTATGGGCCTTATGTCAACAGAGATTGAATTCCTGTCTTCAAACTTTTTACAATTCCGAATCTCTGATAATACTCCGCCCCTCAACCTTTTCTTTTTGATTATCGGCACGGCAATTATATGGCCAATTTTAGACATTTCTTCAATAGCCTCGTAAACCTCGCCTTGATAGGTATATATAACGGTCAGGAAAAACTTGGTTGGGAAAATGGCGGATACTTTCATGTTTATTGGTAAAATCGGCAGTAACTTCGGAATTCCGCCGGACGAACCCCCGGCCACATTCCCGTCTTTCCCGTCGGCCATGGGACTCTCCTTTCGGCTCGATTTTCAAAGAAACCTTTCTATGTCATTATATTCAGAAATCGGCCGAAAAGTAAAATCCCCCGACTATTGTCGGGGGTCTATTTTTTTATTTTTATTCGGAGGTGCCGTAACTTCCATCCTTACGCAAATAACACGGCGTTGCGCCTTGCGAGGGCGGAGAAAATCCCATCTTAGCTCCATACCCTCCCCAAAACTCAAGCCATGCGGCGCAAATGATCACATATTGGTCGCGGTCAACAACACGCAATCTTTTTAATTTTCCACGATCGTCATAATCCCTGACAATGCATCGCCTCACAACCGGATTTCCCATGGGATCGTGGACATGGCCCATGACATAGAACATCGTAAATTCAGTCCAATCGATGGGACGCATAGCGGCATTAAGTTTTCCGCCGGATGTCCTGGAACCGCTTACGCCGTGAAAACAATACATGTTAAAGCGGTAACCCTGCCACAATATATCCACGAAGACTGGCTGGTCAGAATACGGTATGCCAAGTTTATCGCAAACCCAAAATAAAGGATCTATGTCGGCTCGCTGTATGGTCCTGCCCTCGTGGTTGCCCGGAAGAGCGAAAAGAATCTTATGGGCAATCGGCGCCAATATTTCGATGATGTCCCGCACTTGATTGCGCGGACGTATCGTATCCCAAAAGATCGAGCCGCCGGGAGAATCGGGCAAGGCATTGTTTACAATATCGCCGTTAAGAAAAGCGAATACGTTGTCATTTCTTACTATCCAACTGACATATTCTTTCAAACGCTTAACGTCGCATTCCGCGGCGCCGTATTGAACATCCGATATCGGCACAATTGTTATTTTTTTCCAATCGGTATCGGGAAACTGGAACCAAAAGTAAGGTTTCTGCGGATCAGCACAGCGGGCAAAACGCCAAATTCTCGGCTGAACCAACGGCTTCCCAATCGCGCGCATAAAATGATAGTGAAGCGCTTTCTCAAAACGCTGTTCAAACACTTCTGCGCCATTAATGCCGTCACTGACTAGCCTTCTTATTTGTTTTTGGCTTAAACCGCAAATCTTAGAAAGCTCTTCGGCGGTAACCCGCTTCTTTTCAATTAATTTTTCGATCTGTTTATCGGGTATAATTATTATTTGCGGACTCATTATTTTGCCTCCTCAATGGCGATAAGTCCGGTGGCGATTGAGGACGAGTTCAGGTGGTAGTCGCCGTCTTTATAAAGCGCGCAGTCAACCTGGGCGCGGGACGGCAAAGGATACCCCCACTTGGCGTCACGTGACCCGTCATATTTCACAAAAGAAGGCGTGATAAACGCGTATTGTTTGCGTTCAACTAAATCAAACTTTACCGGATCCTGCGAAACACGAACGGGTTTACTGAGTATGGCGTCACGAATGTGGGACATAACATAGAAATGGTTGAATTCTATCTCGCCAAAAATCCTGGACAAAGCGTTAAGTTTTGAGCCTTTTTTTTGCGCCTGTGATTTTCCGTGAATACAGTAAAACCTGAATAAATTTCCGGACCAGTGAATTCCGACGGAGTGCGGAGTTCTGAAATAAGGTATATTCCAGTCCTGGCACATCAAACCGATTGGATCGAACGTCTCTTTGATTTTATGCAACCCGCCCTCAAAACAACCCTCCTGAGCCCAAAGCCATTTATGGGCAATGGGTGCGAATTTTCTCCGGAGCTGATTATACAGCTTGTCTAAATCGCCTTCTTTGATTTCCTTAATCGTTGGCGGCTTGATAGCATCGCCGTTGAAAAACCAAAAAACATGCGGCTCGCGCAAAATCCAAGCTATGCGCTCGTCAAAAAGAGGTCCGTCGTGAAGTTCGTCGCCGAACCAAACATCGGAAATCGGAACGATTCTCATTTTTTCAAGCTTGCGCTCTCCGAGCTCACCGACGCGCTCTCGCATCCAGCCGATGTCATCGGGAAAAATAATGTCAACGGCCGCCCCTCCGCATTCGGCTAATATATATTTCCAAATACGAGGCTTGGGTTCGCCCCCATCGCCTCTTGAAATACAAAAGAAAGCCGCTTTTTGCCGTCCGTGATCTTCATAAATTAAACAGTTGTCCGGCGGACTTTTCATCAAAGTATTTATTTCTTCTTCAGAAATATTGAATTTAGCCTTGATTTCATCTAATGTTTTTCCGCGTAAAAAAGCAAAAAATGTTTTCTTAAAATCATTATGGGCTAAATCAACCGGCCTTACTTCAACCGTCGCAGTTTTTCTAACTCTCTTGATTTTATGATAGGAAAGAGCGTGTTGAACGCTGCCCCATCTGTATCCGAGTAAGCACTCATAATCTTTGGGCAACAACGACAATTCCGCGTCAATTTCCGTAAGACCAGAGAGAATATCCTTGGCTTCTTTGGTATTCAAAAAGCCTCTTTTTCGTTCGTGTCTTACTTGTTTTAGTTTTTCCCATAAATCATTCGGAATTTTCTTGCGAAGTTCATCGGAAAATCTGGGCATTTCTCCTCCTTATTTGTCAATGGGCGAAGTTAAATCTAGCTTCAATATAAACCAGCTACTCGCCAAATCAACTTCAAAATAAAATCAGCCATATTAAAACGGCTTATGTCAATGTTTTTAAAAACCACGTTATAAAAATGTTACCGATAAATGACGATCGTTCGTTATTGAACACATTTTGGAGACGCAATTAGTTCCTCGCTTGCCCTTCTTTAAATGAGGCTGGGGTGATTTTAATAAATTCGGCGTTTTGGCTGAACTCCTTGATATTTTTAGCGCCAAGATAGCTCATTGACGAGCGAAGACCGCCGATCAAATCGCCTATTACGTTTTTAGCCGAGCCTCGATAAGTTACGCGCCCGGCTTTGCCTTCGGGAGATCGCGAAAATCCGTCCGCTCCGCCACCCGTGCTGAGCCCAGTCGAAGCATCTAATTTGATTTTATCTTGGGCTGCGTCTCGCGATGCCATCCCGCGATATAATTTATAAGCTACGCCGTCTTCAATAATATATTCGCCCGGCGCTTCGTCGGTTCCGGCGAAAAGACTCCCGATCATGACAGATGAGGCGCCGGCAGCCAGCGCTTTGGAAAAATCGCCGGAATTTTTTACTCCGCCGTCGGCGATTATGGGAACGCCGAATTTTGATGCGGCCCTAACGGAGTCCATTATTGCCGTGAGCTGCGGCACGCCAACGCCCGTTACAACCCTAGTGGTGCAGGCGGCGCCCGGCCCTATTCCGACTTTTACCGCATCAGCCCCGGCTTTTATTAAATCAATTGTTCCTTCGGCCGTCGCCACGTTGCCGGCAATTATTTCTATGCCTCTGAATTTTTTCTTTAGAATCTTGACCGTTTCCATCGCGCGGATATTGTGGCCATGAGCAATATCAATGACTATCGCATCAGCCCCAGCATCAAGCAGAGACTTGGTGCGCGCCAGCGCGTCGTCTTTGACGCCAATTGCCGCACCCACCAAAAGCCGTCCCTTTTTGTCTTTTGAGGTGATCGAGTTTTGGCTTTTCTTTAAAATATCTTTTGAGGTGATTAGACCTTTAACAACTCCATTTTTAGAAACTAACGGCAGTTTTTCAATTCTATATTTATGTAAAATTTCTTTGGCTTTAGACGAAGAAATATTCACCGGCGCGGTTATCACTTTCTTAGTCATGACTTCGCTGACATTTTTAGCGTCGTCATTTTCAAACAAAATGTCGCGTAAGGTTATTATTCCAAGGAGTCTCTTTTTTTCGTCCACAACCAAAAGACCCGAAACACTGTCCCCGCCCATGATTTTTCTGGCTTCGGCAATAGTTTGGTGCGGATAAATTGTATACGGGTCGTCAATTACGATATTTTCGGCTCTTTTTACTTTCTTGACCTCCTCAACTTCCTGTTCAATTGAAAGAAAGCGGTGGATGATGCCAATACCGCCGGCTTCGGCCAGGAATCTAGCCATCCGCGATTCGGTCACGGTGTCCATATTTGCCGAAACAATCGGCGTTGAAAGTTCTATGTTTCTTGAAAATTGGATTTTAAGCGAAACATCTTTACGCGAAAAAACCCGAGACTTTTTCGGGATGAGCAATACGTCATCAAAAGTTAAACCTTCTTTCATAATTTTCTGGCCGGACACGATAAAACCCCAGTTCGCCAGTTGGCGAACGGGGTTTTGCACATCCTCTGATAATTATAAACCTCAAAAAGAACTTTGCAAATTGCGGTGTGGATAATTCGCCTTATATAATTGGCCTGTGGCCCAAACTACTCAAAGCAATCATCATTATTATATGCGTAAGGTGCGGTCGGCTTTCGGCTTCAACATAGATGCCATACGCTCCTTCCGAATCTATAGTATAGACGATGCCGATATCTTTGGAGTTTTCGAGATCAACGGCCGGGCCTATTTTAGCTTCAATGCCGTGCCTGAGAAGGAGTAAATCGCACATTGCTCTGCCTATTTCTATCGGCGCGTCGGGATTTTTCCACCAAAGAAAATTTTTTTCTTCTCCGCTTATTGACCGGGCCTTAAACCCAATCCAGCGAATATTGCCTTCTCCCGTGGTATCCTGCGCTTCAAGAAGAAATTCAACCTTGCGTTTCGTGTTGTCGGCCACCCTGACCACTCCTTCAAAAAAATACCTCCGACTTAAAATTATCACTTAGCCTGGCTTCTTACAATGTCTCCCACGGGAAAACTATCCACTGGTCTTTTTCATAAAAACTATTCTCAAATTCTCAAGAATATTGGAATAGATTTTAAAAACAAACGGCCAAGCATGTTGTGTAATGCTTGGCCGAAACAATGTTTCCTACTTGGTAGACTTTTTGTTTTTTTCAGAAACTTCGCAAAAAGCTTTGCCGGATTTATAAAGAGAGCACGAAAATACGGAGGATGGATTCTTAGAATGTTCTACAATTGTCTCGAGACCGACGGTATAGGCCTTTTTGCCGCCGCAATTAAGGTTCAATTTGACAGAGTCGCCTTTTTTTTAAGGGGTGTTACCGCACAGTTTCCTTAATAGATCTTTATGTTGTGTTCCACCAAAAAGACGACAAAAAGTTGCACGTCTAAAAGAACGGCCACAGCGAAAAAAGCAAATGCAAACACACCCGCGGGCAAAATGAATTTACGCATTTTTCACCTCCCCTGTTCGCGCGTCAACAAAACGGATTATGGGACAGATTTTTTTCTTCTGCGCCACGAGCCACTCCCAGACCAGTTCCAAAAAACTGGGTCCAGCGTATTCAACCGGCTTTTCGGGCTTTCTCATTTTTCTAGGCCTAGAAGGCAGGTTAGAAAACCATCTCAGGAAAATTTTTAAAGCCCGGATGATAAAAGCCATCAGAACAATAACTCCAAGCCACCGCAAGTAGCCGCTTCCGCCAAAGTAAGAAATGGGAAACGGAATCAAAACAGCCAGCGCAAACACAATAAGCGTTATGTGCAGAAGCAAAACCGCCGGCGCGTAAAGAAAAATCACCCTGCAAAAATGACACAGATTCGTTCCATTATTGTGATATTCGCCTTGACATCCTCCGGTAAACTCGTCGCAAATTCCAAGAGACCAAAAAAACCATCTGACATACCATTTGTTCCGATCAAGATCCATTCTTTTCCCCTTTCCCCTGTTTATGTTTTCAACGGAGCAAACCGACCCATTCGGCCGCCCCAATCAAGTTAACTAAAGCCATTCTAGCATCTAACTTTCTCTTGTCAAGCCCTCTCCCACGGAAAAACTATCCATTTGTCTTTTTTTTCGCGAAGCCAGATGTGGGGTTCAAAACGGCTCTTACGGTGATAAAAAATCGTGGCAATCGTGTGGCCTTTTTTGAAAAATTTTTCAAGAGTGTGGCCGGTGTCGGCTATATCGTCAACAATTAAAGTTTTTTTGCTTTTCGGCTTTTCCAAAAACGGCAAATCAAGCGCGTGCGAAAGACAGACCGCGAGCGGCAGGCCTCCCCTCGCCGGCGCCCAGATGCCGTTAAAGAATTTTCGCCTGCGTTTTAATTCGGAAGTTAGTTTTCTAACATCCTCTTCAAAACTTTTCCAAGTATAAAAATGTTTTTTGCTTTTCATAAAGATAAAATACCAAAACTAAGACAAATAAAAAAGGCGCGCGGGAAAAGGTCGCTATTGCGACTTCCCGCGCGCCTACATTTTACCGAAGCTTCCTCCCTTTAGGAACAACATAATTAAGAATCGCCCAGATTGAGATCAGCCCCCACACAACCTGCAAACCCAGTGCCGGCCAAGCTGATTTATAAAAAACGTTAATTCCAACGAAAATCGCACCCAGAAGATTAGTCGACTGATAAAAGACCCCTTGGCTGTCCAATTTCTTTGATGAAACCAGAAAATACGCGCCGACAATTAAAATTGTGCCCAACCAGCCGAGTATTTCAATGAACATGTCCGCCTCCTAAGCACCAGTCTTTCTGGCCAAACGTTACAAAAAAATTTCGTTGTCGTCAATAAGTAAAATTAACCGAGATAAAATTTGTTAATTTGCGGCGGGGGTACAAGGAATCGAACCCTGGTCTTCGGTTTTGGAGACCGATGTTCTACCACTGAACCATACCCCCATGTTAAACATCTGGTGTTTAACAAAAACCTAGGCCGTTATTTTGGCTTCTTTATGCAATGCGTGTTTCCTGCACCAATTGCGTCGCTCACTTTGTTCGCTCCCTAGACACCTCTCGGTTTCTAGCACTCGCTTCGCTCGCTGTTTTCCTACACGGGGAAAACTACAGTTTTCCCCGACCCCCTTTCGCGCAAATGATGTAAAAAGCCAAAAAAACGTCAAGCCGTAATCTTAACTTCCTTATGTATTGTATGCTTTTTGCACCATTTGCAATACTTTTTGAGCTCTATTTTTCGCTCAACTTTTTTCTTGTTTTTGGTGTTGTAATAATTTCCCCTTTTGCAAACGGAGCATTTAAATTTAAATAAATTCGGTTGCGGCATAATTTAAATACTTTAACAAAAATTTTTATATAAATCAAATCTTGGAGCCAACGGCCCCGCAGTTGCGGGGCGACCCATCCAGCCCTTTAAACTTTTGAGCCGAGGGGGAGAATTGAACTCCCGACCTTCGCATTACCATTGCGATGCTCTGCCAACTGAGCTACCTCGGCATAAAGGGCTGGATTGCTCTGCCTCCGCCAGCTGGCGGATGAGCTACGTTGGCGCAACTTAATTTATATCAGACATCAGCCGTTAATTCCAGAGCTATTTACAAAAATACTTTAAAATAGTATAATAGTTTAAAGTTATTTTCGCGCGCAAGGAGGAGTATGGATGAGTTTGGAAAAGCGGCAGGAAAACCATTGTGATGGCTGGTTTGAATTAATAACGGAAAACATGATTGAGTTCTTGGTTCTGATCATTGTCGGCATAGGCACCACCTACTTTGGCTCTAAGATAATTACGGACTTGAAACCGCCTGATTTTAAAATCCTTTGCCTTGTCGTTGGTTTTCTTAGCGCAATTTCTATCGGTCATAAAACTCTTGACTATATTTTCAGCATTCCGGCGTCAGGAAGCGTCGGTCTCGCGATAGGCATAACCATCGCCGCGAATTACATTTTGAAAATGAACGTGGGATTAGAAGTTTTTACCGATCTCATATTTAAATTCTATTTCGGAGCCGCCGCCGGCATAATAATCAAAATAAGAAACCTGAATAAATAGAGCTCGCTCCGCGACAACGGACGAGCTTTTTTTATGAAAATATCAATTTTAGAAAAAAGCAGAGCCCCGAGCGAAAACGTGTTCCGCAAGGGGCTCGAATACGAGGATAGGATTGGGCTGGATCGCGAGCAGTCCGGCAGGCCGCGATGGTCAGAGAATGCCGTACATGTGGAGGAGTCCGAAGACGGCAATTCCTCCGAGCGTCAGAAGCGGCAGGAAACCGAGAATGAGCTGCTTGGTACTGCACTTGGCGATGAGGTTGAAATCGATGCAACGAATGGGACCTCCGCCATACGGGACAGGCTTGTATGTCTTGTTCATACCGACCTCCTCAAGAGACTGGGTTCTCTACCGCACTATTACGGCAGAGATTATCGGTTTTTCAGAATTCCGATAACGCCATCAATATAGCATATGCATGGTTAGAAGTCAAGCCAAAACAAAAATCACCGTCTTTGGTATTTCTTGTTTCTTAATTCATATGAGTAAAAAATTTTTAGATGGCGGGATTGCGTTTTGTAACTTCGCTTCGCTCAGACAAAACGGGAACGGGTTTTTCCCTGCCTGCCGGCAGGCAGGTTTGGCGGCAAGTTCTTAAAAATTCAGAACAAAAAAGAAAGCAAAATGACTATTACAATAATAGCAAACCCCAAAAGAAGTGTAGGAATCAACGAATTACGATACACCACCAATTCTTTTTCTCGGTCGGTCTCTAACACCAACGATGGAATGAAAAGATCAATAATAAATCCTAAACCGATTCCGAATAAAACAATTACTGCAGTGCTTTTTCCAAACAACAAGAATAACACAATACCAACTGAAATGAGAACAACCCCCCAATGTAAATGGTGCCACCTTAATCTAAGAACCGTTCGCGTTAAAGGTCTTTCGAAATAAATTGGAACGATAGAAAAGAGAACCCTATACCAAAGTAAACCACCCACAAACGAGATAATAAATTTTGTTATGTCGTTGTCCATTCTTTCCTTATCTGAAGTATTTTCAATAATTTGTTTCCTATGATTAAAAAATTTTCTTTTCTGCTTTTAACGGAATCGGGAATTTCTTTTTGCCCCGAAAGTCCAATATAAATTAGTCGCCAAAACTCTTTGACTTTTCCTACGTGGTGCGTGGGGAGGGATTCGAACCCCCGTAGCCCATGGGGCAATGGGTTTACAGCCCATCCCGTTTGACCGCTCCGGAACCCACGCATAATTTTTTTACAAAACCCGCAAACCTAACTTGGTGTTTTGGATTGGCTGGCGATATTTCCTTAAAAAATCTTAACACTTCTTCGCGTCTAGTCAAATATATAGTATCTGCGCTCACCTTAGAAGGGCGATATCCTAGGATTTTGAGCGCCCGCTCAATTGATTTTAACAAAGGCATTGATTTATTTTTAAAAGATATTTGAACGCCGAACTTTAACTTATAAATAGAACCGTCCGTATCAAACAATCCCTTTAAAAATTTTTCTAGAAAAATACTATTATTAAATATCCATTTTGGCGCGCCGACCTGGGAAAGAACCTTATTGTAAACCAACCCCTCATTCTTAAGCCATGATGTTAATACAATGGATCCGAGGTACACATCTTTATAACCATTTTTTCTTATGCCTATTTTTGGGCGGGCACCAAATAAATTCTGAATTAAGTCAACCACATATTCAGAGTATTTTAATTCCTTAGTTCCCAGCGTGACTATAACTTGGTAGTAAGACAACTTGCCGTCTCCTAGCATTATACCAAAAAATTCGGCTAAAGCTGGAGAATAGAAATTAGGAATTTTGATGTCACCTCTCGGCTTTGCAATATAGGTTGCTTTTATTTTAGGGTCGGACTTAATGCCTAGCCGCATCATCCGTTTATAAACTGTTTGCTCGGCTATACCGAGGATCTCACCAACCTCTCCAATGGTCTTATTTTTAGAAACGTACCAATAATGCAGTTCTTTGTGTTTAGCTTTTTCCTCCTTAACGCCCCATCTTTTCATTCATTAATCTTATCAAGAATAAACAGAGTTTGCAATTGAAAGGTATCCCATGTGGACGATAAGAAAACACCGTAAGAGCGATGTTTTCTTATGGGATTCGTCACT
>JBBTVC010000034.1:0-7116 GCA_038063435.1 Patescibacteria group bacterium
ATTTCCCGCAATAGCACTCGTAATCTTTTTCCGGGCCGAATATGCGCTCGTCGAAAAGGCCGTCCTTTTCCGAGCGCTGAGTGCGGTAATTGATGGTTTCGGGTTTGGTAACTTCGCCCCTGGACCACGCCAAAATCTTTTCGGGCGAGGCTATTTTTAAAATAATTGATTGAAGGTCTGTTGCTTTTGTTTCCATAAAAATTTTATTAGGCCCTGTCGGCCGGCGACTCTTTTAAACCGACCAAATCAATATCTAAGGCCAAACCTCTAAGCTCGTTTAAAAGCACGTGAAAAGACGCCGGAATATTGGGGCTTTTAAAGGGCTCCCCTCGAACTATCGCGTCGTAAGCGGCTGACCGGCCCAAAACGTCATCTGACTTTATAGTTAGCATTTCCTGTAAAGTGTGCGCGGCGCCATATCCCTCCAGAGCCCATACTTCCATTTCGCCGAATCTTTGTCCCCCGCCCTGTGCTTTGCCGCCCAAAGGCTGTTGGGTAATCAGCGAATACGGTCCAATCGAGCGCATATGGATTTTATCTTCAACCATGTGATTGAGTTTGAGCATATAAATTTGTCCCACCGTCACCGGCTGGTCAAAAGCCTCGCCGGTCCGGCCGTCATATAACCGAACTTTGCCTGATGTCGGAATGCCGGCCTTTTTAAGTTCCTCCCTAATCTCGTCTTCAGTAGCGCCTCGAAAAGCCGGGGTAATAGCCTGATAACCTAATTTTTCAGCAGCCCATCCAAGATGAGCTTCCATAACCTGACCCACATTCATTCGGCCGGCAACGCCCAAAGGATTTAAAATGATTTCAACTTGCGTTCCGTCTTCCAAATAAGGCATGTCCTCAACCGGAAGAATTCTTGAAATAACGCCTTTATTGCCGTGGCGTCCGGCCAATTTGTCGCCGACCGAAATTTTTCTGACTTCAGCCACCTCAATCTGAACTTGCTTAATAATTCCGGTTTCAAGCGGGTCGCCTTTTTCGCGCGAAAAAATTTTAACTCCGACCACGCGGCCCTTGCGCCCATGCGGCAAACGAAGCGAGGTGTCTTTAACTTCCCTGGCTTTTTCGCCGAATATGGCTCTAAGCAGTCTTTCCTCGGGTGTGAGATCGGCTTCGCCCTTGGGCGTAATTTTACCGACAAGTATGTCGCCGGCGGTAATTTCAGCGCCGATTCTGACAATGCCCTCTTCATCCAAATCTTTAAGTTTATCTTCGCCGACATTGGGAATGTCGTAGGTGGTTATTTCCGGACCAAGTTTAGTGTCGCGAACCGCGATACTAAAATCCATTATGTGAACCGAGGTAAAAATATCCTTTTGCACCAATTTTTCGGAAAGTATGATCGCGTCTTCAAAATTTGCCCCACCCCAAGAAAGAAATGCCACTAAAACATTCTGGCCCAAAGCCAATTGGCCGTTGTCCGAAGACGAAACATCGGATAAGATATCGCCTTTTTTTATTTTGTCGCCGACATTAACCAGGGGTTTTTGGGTAATCGCGGTAAAATCGTTGGAGCGAAGATAATTTATGAGTTTATATGTTTTTTCTTTGTTTCCGGACTTAATCACGATTGCCGAAGCATCGGATTTTTTAACCACGCCGTCTTCTCCGGCAATTAAAAGCCGTCCCGAATCCCGGGCAGCCCTTTCTTCAAGGCCGGTCGCAACCAGCGGCGCTTGCGGCTGAATACAGGGAACCGCTTGGCGCTGCATGTTTGAACCCATCATCGCGCGGTTTGCGTCATCGTGGTCAAGAAACGGAATAAGGCTGGTTGAAACACTAAAGGCTTGAGTCGGCGAAACATCAAGAAAATCAACCGACTCGCGCTTTATTGTGCTTGGTTGTCCCTGGACTCTGGCCTCAACTTCTTCATCTAAAATATGTCCCTTGTCGTCATATCTGATATTTGCGGCGGCAATATTGTGCTTCACCTCATCAAACGCGTTGAAATAAATTATTTCATCGGTTATGACTCCTTTTTTAACTTTGGCGTAAGGAGTCTCAAGTATTCCCAGATCATTAATCCGCGAAAAAGTGGACAAGTGAACGACCAGACCTATATTCGGACCCTCGGGAGTCTGAATAGGACAAATACGGCCGTAATGGGACGGATGGACGTCGCGCACTTCAAAACCGGCCCGCTCCTTGGTCAAACCTCCGGGACCCATCGCGGTCAGCCGCCTCAAGTGTTCAAGCTCGGTTAAAATATTTTCCTGGCGCATGTATTGCGAGAGCTGGGAGGTGGTAAAAAATTCCTTGACTGATGCCATAAACGGCCTGGAGTTAATCAATTGAGCCGGCGCTAAAGTATTTATATCCAGAGTTGACATGCGGTCTTGGATGGTCCGTTTCATCCTCATCATCCCGATGCGTAATTTATTTTGGAGCATTTCGCCGACACCTCGAAGTCGCCGGTTGCCTAAATGGTCTATGTCATCCGGCATGGCTGAAGGGTCATTATTCATTTTTATAATCTGCGAAACAATGTCCACCATGTCGGCCAAAATAAGAACGCGCGATTCCATGCGTTCTTTGCCGGAAACGGACAAGCGCGAGTTCATTTTATGCCGGCCCACGATCGAAAGGTCATAGCGCTCGGCAGAAAACAGGCCCTCAAGAAGATCGCGCGCGGTATCCACCGTGGCAAGCTCTCCCGGCCGCAAGCGCTTGTATATTTCAATAAAAGCTTCGTCGGAATTATGGGTTAAATCTTTTTCAAGCGTGCGTAAAATATAAGATTCGCCGGCATTATCCGCCGAGCTAAAAGCTTTTTTAATATCGTCGTCGTTAGCCATGCCGAGCATTCTCAAAAGAGTTGTCACCGCGATTTTTCTTTTGCGGTCTATTCTGACATAGATAGCGTTATCCGATTCGGTCTCAATCTCGAGCCAGGCGCCTCTTGAAGGAATGACTTTCGCGCCGAAAAATTTTCGTCCGCCGTAGGCGCTCGCCGTAAAATAAAGTCCGAAAGATCGGGCTAAAAGCGAAACAACAACGCGCTCAACGCCATTTACGATAAAAGTGCCTCTGGGCGTCATCAGCGGCATGTCGGTCAAAAATATTTCTTGCTCTTTAATCTCCTTCGTCCGCTTATTAGTCAGCTTTGCTCGTATCCGTAAAGGCGCTTCGTATGATAAATTATGGGTTTTGGCGTGATATTCGTCGCACTTAGGCTCATCAAAATAAAAATCGACGAATTCCAAAGCAAGCTCTTTGCCGGTATAGTCTTCAACAGGTGAAAACTCATCAAAAAGCTCTTTGAGCCCGTGGGCCAAAAACCCTTTAAATGAATCCAGCTGGGGAGACGCCAAGGGAGGCAAATCAACTAACGACGGCTTATAGGCAGAAAAGTGTTTTTTCTCCATAAATCTCCATAAAAAATAATTTAATAAAATAGACTAAAATAACCCCTTCTTCCCTTGTTTTAGAGGGTTTTTACGCGCTTATTTAATTAATTACTAGGGCAATTCAGCACCTAAGAATTCATTATACTCCCCTGTCTTTTTTTGTCAAATGCCTCATACCAGCGCCTGTGAATAACCTTATCCGGCTAAAACTATGATTTTATTTTCAAAGACATCAAAATACCCGCGGCCGCGAAAAAAGTCAGCAAAGACGAGCCGCCGTAGCTAACATATGGCAAAGGCAGGCCGGTTATCGGCAACAGTCCGACGTTCATTCCGACATGCACAAAAAACTGGGTGGTGAGCAATATGCCCAAACCCACGGCATAGAGCCGGCCAAAATTATCGTTTAAAGACGAACCGATTCTGGCCACGCGCCAGACAGTTAGCGCGAAAAAAACTATTAAAAATACCGAACCAAGAAACCCCCATTCTTCGGCGTAGGCGGCAAAAATAAAATCGGTCTGATGCTCCGGCAAAAACTCCAGGCGCGATTGACTTCCAAAACCTATGCCACGCCCGTATAGCCCGCCCGAGCCCACCGCGATTTTTGTCTGGATGGTGTGGTATCCGGCGCCGCTCGGATCAAGGTAAGGATTTAAAAAAGAATAAATTCGCGCCTTTTGGTAAGGCGCTAAGAAAAAGAGCCACAAAATCGCCGAGACCGAAACAACTGCCGCGGCTAAAATAAAAAAATGCTTCTTGGAAATGCCCGAAGCCATAACCATCCCGAACCACAAAGCGCTAATAACCATTGCCGATCCCAGGTCCGGCTGTAAAAAAACCATACCCACCGGCAACAGCGCGTAGAATCCGGAAACTATAATATGTTTGATATTGGCAATCTCAATGTGCCTTCGCGAAAAATACTTGGCTAAAATCAAGATAAGGGCGATTTTGGCCGGCTCCGAAGGCTCAAGCGAAAAAACTCCGAACCTTATCCAACTCGCGGCTCCCTTGGTTGCCTCGCCGAAAAATATCAACATTAAAAGCAAGGCGTTCACGGAAAAATAAATTAATACCAAAGGCAAGCTGTGGCGCAGCCATCTTAAATCCAAAAAACTGATGCCGAAAAATACGGCTAAACCCAATATTATCCAGATAAACTGGCGCCAGAAAAAATAATCGCCAGTACCATCAAAAGATTTCATTGAAATCAATCCCGCGACCAAAAGCGGCAGAATGGACAGCACCAGAACCCAATCTATTTTTTTAAGCCTTTCAAGCATTAACACTAATATAACACTGCTCAAAGCGATAAAAAAACGCCCCGCGACTGCGGGGCGACAATAAATTGACTAAATTTTTTCAGGAACTTCAGCTAGATCATCCAGCCAAATCCGCGGCGAGGCATCGGACGGCATGCGCCAATCGCCTCTCGGCGAAACGCTGACCGAACCGACTTTCGGGCCGTCGGGCATGCAGGAGCGCTTGTACTGGTTGTCGAAAAACCTGATTAGAAAAACTTTGAGCCACTTTTTGATTTCGCCAACCGCGTATTTGCCGCCAAACGCATGCAAGGCCATTCGCGCGATTTTAGAAGGACTGAAACCGAAACGAATAAAGTAGTAGCCGGTAAAATCATGAAGCTCGTATGGTCCGATTATTTCTTCTGTCTTTTGCGCGACCTTTCCCTTCTTTAACGGCAGCAATCCCGGCGAAATAATTTCTCTTAAGATTTTATTCAACGCTCTTTTCAGTCTTTCGTCCTCGCTAAAAATAACTTTAGCCGCCCACTTAATCAGAAATGAAACAAGAGTTTTAGGCACGCTGGCATTAACATTGTAGTGGCTGGCGTGATCGGCAAACATCGTGGACCAGCCGAGCATTGATTCCGACAGATCTCCCGTTCCCAGATCCATTCCGCCTTTTTCGGACGCCGCGGCCAATTCAATGAATTTGCGAGCCCACGCCTGAACGTTCTGAAATGTCACGTCATGAACATTCGGATCGTGACCTATTTTTTCAAACAACAGAGCAGACAAGTCTTTTATAGAAGTTTCCACAAAAGTGGCGCCAATCGCTTTAATCAGCTCGCAAGCGTTATCGTAACCGCTTTTGTCGGTGCCGAAACCGGGCATGGTAATCGCAATAATATTTTTTCTTGAGACGCCCATCAAATCCATGGCGTGCGCGGCAACAAACAACGCAATCGTTGAGTCTTGTCCGCCCGAAACTCCGATTACCACTTTTCTCCGGCCCTCGGGCAAGGCCTCAAGGCGCCGAACCAAACTCGTGGCCTGAATCATGAATATCTCGCGACATCTCTCGTCAATTTTCTTGGGATTCTTCGGAACGAACGGATGCGGATCAATTGCCCTTTCAAGGCGCGAACTTTTTTCATCGCTTCCGATATCGCCCTTAAAAACAACGGCTCGGAAATCACGACGATGGTCATAAGCGTTCTGGCTGAAAGAGTTTTGTCGCATTCGATCCGCGACAAGTGAATTCAAATCAACGTCTGCGATAATATGGCTTGATTTTCTGTTAAACCGCTCGGTGCGTTTGAGCAGTTGCCCGCGTTCGGCTATATAACCGTCGCCATCCCACGCAAGATCGGTAGTTGATTCTCCGTAACCAGCGGCCGTGTAAAGTTGAACCGCAAGGTTTTTTGCGGACGATCCCACAACCAGATTCTCGCGGTATTCCGATTTGCCAACGGTGATATTTGAAGCCGAAAGATTGGCGAGAACCGTTGCTCCGGCAAGAGCGCCGACCGCGGACGGCGGAATCGGAGCCCAAAGGTCTTCGCAAATTTCTGTGTGCAAAATAAAATCCGGAAATTTTTTGGATTTAATAAGAATATCGTCTCCGCACGGAACTTCTTGGCCGAAAAAATCTATTGCATGCTCGGTCATTTCCCTGCCAGGCCTGAAGTGGCGCAGTTCGTAAAACTCCCGGTATTCCGGCGGATAATTTTTCGGCACAATTGCCAAAACTTTTCCGTGAAAAAAAGTCGCGGCAACGTTAAAAAGCTTTCCTCCGGAAACCATCGGCAAGCCGACAGTTATGAGCATGTTCCACGAGGCCGTTTTTCTGGCCATATATTTTAAAGAGTCTCTGGCTCCTTCAAGCAGGGTGTCAGAAAAAAACAAATCGCTGTTGGAGTAGCCGGTCAAACCCAGCTCGGGACAAACCGCATAGGCCGCGCCTTGGTCATAGACATTCTTCAGTTCCCGCAAATGTTCTTCGGCATTTTTTTTCGTATCGGAAAGAAAGACTCTCGGCACAACAACCGCCGCTCTAAAAAATCCGTGATTTCTGACCGAAAGAAATTTTTTAATTTTGTTTTTCTGATTTTTGGCCATAATATACCCTTTCTACACGATTATTTTTTTAATCGCTTCGGCAAAAACGCCCGAAACATCGGCAACAATGAACCGTCCTGAGTTTTTAACCGCCTCGCACTGGCTCATTGGGTGCGAATTGGTTGTAAGTATCCTGGATATGCAAGGCGTGACGCAAATTTTCTTTACGACATCTTGATCGTCCAACGCGCAGTGGCTGATAACGACATAAATATCGAACGCGCCATGGTTTGCATAGGCCTTGGCGGCATTGATCAAGCTTCCGCCGCTTCTCAGCATGTCGTCGTAAATTATTACGCGCTTGCCTTTCACGTCGCCTATAACTTCCGCAACGCGAGTCGTTTCTCCATGACGGACCTTACGAACAAGAGCCATGCTTGTCCCAAAATGCTCTG
>JBBTVC010000035.1:0-1890 GCA_038063435.1 Patescibacteria group bacterium
AATCTTTAAATTTAAAATCTTTCTTTATCTTTTTTTCATCCAAAATCTCCCAGCCCCCGCCGAGTTCGGCCACATATTCTTTAACTTTTTCGGATGTGAGAGGCGGCGTTCCTCCCTCGCAGGCTACACATTTTTTATCCGAAAGATGAACCATATATGCCTTAGTCTAGCGATTAAGGCAAAATGCCGCAACCCCAAACGCAACAGAAACATTCAGTGATTCCTTTTTTCCTTTTTGTGGAATTTCTAAAATTTTATCGGCTTTTTTTAAAATTCCGATAGGTAACCCCTTCGTTTCTTCCCCCAAAACCAGCGCGTATTTTTGATTTTTAATTTTTTTAAACCCAAATAGATTAACCGATTTTTTATGCTGTTCAAGCGCCAAAATTTTATGACCTTGTTTTTTTAGTTGACTTATTAAAGCCTTAGCCGACTTGCGATGTTCGTAGGCTATATTTTTTTCGGCTCTCAAAGCCACTTTGGCCAATTTTTGATTTACTCTTCCGTATTTATCTTTCGGTCCGGGCGTAATTCCGCATAAATAAATTTTCTCAACCCCCGCCGCATCAGCCGTCCTAAAAATTGACCCGACATTATGCGAACTGCGGATGTTGTGAAGTATAACAACCAGCATAACCCAAAATCTATTCCAATATTCTCAAGAATTTGAGAATAGATTGGGCGCGGTTTGTAATTTTGTGGCGGACATTATTGCCCTCGTATCTCTTTAAAACCAAGTCGGCCGCGGCCAAACGGCGGATGTGTTCTGAAATTGTTTTAAAATTAATATTAAGTTTCTCCGAAACATCGGCAACTGACAACTCCGGCTCTTTTTTCAGAAGCGCCAAAATCTCAATCCGCCTATGGTTGGCGAATCCCTTCACAATCCTCTCCCACGCCCTATATTGTTTGCGATTATTTTCGTTCATAAATTTACCCTAACATTCTATTCCAATATTCTCAAGAATTTGAGAATAGATTAGGACTGATTTTTATCCTCATGAACCCTGGCGCTTTTGTTGCTTCTTGAAATTTACGAAATATCACGCGAGCCATAAGTCCTTATTTTAAGATTTTAAGCCGTTTTCCCATTTGTCGTCTCTCGAACTGGCCAGATTATAGAAAATGTCGTGGGAATTTAAATTTGACATCTTCGTCGCTATAATATAGAATGTTATTAGTTCCCTTAACTAAAAGGGGTGTGGCCATAAATATCATTTGTGGAATATTGATCGGATTGGGAATAATTGTACTTCTTTTTGCTCTTACTGCTTTGGTTGATAACGCCGGAAGGTGGATGGATAAATTTTTTGGTGGTGGTTGGAGCGGCACGATATAGACTAACAGCATTCCGCATTATAGTTTTGCCAGTTGTTTTACTAACAACTGGTTTTTTTATTCTCATGACTCACGACACTTCTTATACTTCTTTCCTGCGGTTTAAAACCTCTCTAAAAGTTTGACTAAGAGGCGGACCGGTTCGCCGGCAGCACCTTTGGCGAGGTTATCGCCTTCAATTGAAGTCATGCGGGGAGCCATGTCTATGTGAACCCACGGGAAAACTTGTCCTGATTTTGCCTTAGTGTCTTTTACAAATTGATACAAAAACATGGCGCCCAAAATCGCGCCGCCGTATTTGGTTTTATGGGCGTTAGCGATATCGGCAAAGGTTCCCTTGATTCCATCATCTTCGTATTCATCCTAAAGCGGGAGAGGCCAGACATAATCGCCCGACTCCTCGCCAAGCTCCTGAAAAAGTTTTAGCAAATTATCGTCTTTACTGAAAATTGCCGATGCCCTCTGACCTAAAGCGGCTAAAGCCGCGCCGGTTAAAGTCGCGACATCTACAATAAGCCTCGGCCGATATTTCCTGGCATAAGTTAGGGCATC
>JBBTVC010000036.1:0-2345 GCA_038063435.1 Patescibacteria group bacterium
ATATGAATCTGTCGTTTCTTTTGCCGGCCATGGCTTTAGCGCTTGGCATTGCGACAAGCATTTATTTTCTTAGAGACTGGTTCATGCACAAAAGCCGTCCACGTCTTTTGCTTTTGTGGGCTGGTGGACTTTTTTTAACGTATTGGTTTCAGGTACCGGGCATTCTGGCGGCCCTGGGAAAATCGGTTACGATTTCCCGCTTTAATTTGTTTTTTGCTTTAACGCTTCCGATAACCTTTTTGGCGCTAATCCTTTTTTATCTGGGAATAGTTGACGCCCTTGATATTAAAATCAAAAGGACGGCCAAAATAGCCCTTTTTGTCTGGTTTGCGTCAGCCGCGCTGTTTTTCGGCTACACCTTTGTTTTACACAAAGGAGTGATTGAAACGTATTCGATGCCACTCATCGGAAATCTAGTGTTTTATATGCCTCTTCGCCTTCTCATTATCGCAACTTTTATTTGGTGGTTTTACGCAACGGCCTTGCCGTTGGAGCCGAAAACAAAAATTTTTGCCGTGCTTGGCTCTTTGGGAGTTGTTGTGGAATCCCTGCTCGGTATCTTAAGAAACATAATGGTTATAAAAATGGTTCTTTCTTACCCTCCGTCGTTTTGGTATTTGGCCATGACGTCCAATAAAACATTTTTCGTTTTGCAGACAACCAGCATATTCTTTTTGGTTTTCGGATTTTACTTTTTGCACCGAATGTATTACCGCACTCGCGCGATTCAGGGGCCGGTAATATGAAAAGGCAGAATAAGTTATGACAATATCTTACGAAGACGATGTCTTATTTTATTTATATCGTTGAGTGTTCCGACAAGTCATTGTACGTCGGCTGTACGAATAATTTAGAAAAACGATTAAAACAGCACAACGAATCAAAATGGGGCGCGCACTATACTAAAATCCGCCGCCCGGTCACGCTAAAATATTTTGAAAAGTTCAGCACGCTTGCCCAAGCGAGAAAACGCGAAGCCGAAATTAAAGGATGGAAAAGAGACAAAAAACTAAGTCTCGTTAAAATTAAAAAATCAAAATCCACAGGGATTGACGGCGCGGTTTTTAAATAATATACTGGCGCTAGAATCGCGGTGGTCCGAACACGAAGACAGGAGTGTGATATTCACCATGCTCGCCTTATATAAAGAGCTGGCTCCGCATTTTTTGAAAATGACCCAATTTCTGACAGACACGGATAAAGAGGTGGCGTGGCTAAATAAAATTTTTAAAAAACACGGGGTCCAGAAAGTTCTTGACGTGGCCTGTGGAGCCGGAAGACACAGCGTTCGTCTGGCGAAGCTTGGCTATCAAATGACCGGACTCGACTATTCCAAATGGCAAATCCGAGAGGCGCGAAAATATGCCAAAAAAGAAAAGGTTGCCCCGAGATTCCTTATAAGAAACGCGAATCGCTTTTCTTTCGCTGAAAAATTTGACGCGGCCATCTGCATGTGGACGACCATCGGAGAAGAGCCGATGGTTTATGAAAAAGTAATACGAAACGTGCGCGCATCTTTGAGAAAAGGCGGAATCTTCATAATCGACAACAACGCATGGGAGCACATTCCGGAGTCTTGCGAAGAACACATAAAAGGCAAAACCGAGGTGGACGGAGTGGTTATCGAGCAGTACATCCACGACCGTTTTACCGACCACTTCAGAGTTCGCGAAGGAAGGGCGGTAGTAAACGGAAAGGCATACAAAAACATTCTTTGTATAACGCACATCAAAAGACCGCACGAGTGGGCGCAGGAACTGAAGAAAGCAGGTTTTAGAAAAACATTTATCGTTCCCGACTACGAAATCCGCGCGGGCAAACATAGAAAAAAGAACGTTTTGATTGTCGGCATAAAATAATCCTCTATTTGAGCCTCCGGGGAGGCTCTTTTTGTTTCAGTCATTTGAAAAAGGCTAAATTTTGTTATAGGATTTTGGAATTAACATGAATTTCTATCTCAGCTATCTGATGGGCGCGGGAAAAATTACGAACGAGGAGCTTAAAAACTTGGGCGTTGAGGTTGTAAATAAAAATACCGAGGGGCATTACGAACTCAAAATCCCCGAATAAAAATTGGCGGGATTGTGTTGAGCTCGTAAGGTCGGGGCTTGAAAACGGATTTTGGAACGAAATGGTTAATACCGGGCATTCGACAAACAGCCTGTTTTACTGCCTTTCAATTTCTTCAGAAATCCGCATTTCAAGCTTTTGGGAGCGGTTGCGATAGTGGTCTTCAACGATTGTCGCCCCCATATGGGCGCGGGGGTAGCTTTTGCCCCCGCCCATTAAAAATCTCTCGTGCAGTTCGTGGAGCAGAATGAATCTGCGTTCACGCGCGGGCAGGG
>JBBTVC010000037.1:0-21357 GCA_038063435.1 Patescibacteria group bacterium
GAAAATTATCCAACTCTGTTGTTACCGGATGAAAAACAAACAACGCAAAATCATTAAAAGGCACGTTATAATGCTTTTTAACCTCCGGCCAACTTGGTAAATTTGATGAATTCATGATATCAATATCCGGCGAACCGGTGACAAAAATCGTTTCTTCGCGCTCACCCATTTGTAACAAACGCCGTTTTGCCTCTTGATTAGCAACAAAATGTAGATGGGAAACTTTGCTAATAGCGTGTCTGATGTGTTCATCGATAGAACCCGATATCTCGCCTCCCTCAATATGAGCCACTAAAGTATTATTAAAAGCGCCAACTAAAGCGCCGCTCAAAGCCTCCACTCGATCGCCGTGGACGAAAATCAAATCCGGCCGCAGAGATTTGATAAAGTCGCTAAAACCGCGAATAGTTTCAGACAAAATGATATCCGGGCCCGAATTATCTTTATGATTAACAAATTTATAAATATTGGGCAGGCCGCATTTTTCAATTTCGTGAACGGTTTCGCCGTATTTCGGATTGAGATGCATGCCGGTTACGAAAATATGGGTTTCGAATTCTTTGGCTGTTTGTAAAATAGAGAGAATTGACTTGATTTTTCCAAAATCAGCCCTGGTTCCAGTTAAAAAAACAATTTTTTTTATCCCCTCTTTTTCCATATAAAAAGACTTAGTCTCTTACACTTCGTCCTTAATTATATAACAAGGGGTCATGGCAAAAGGGAACTTCATTATTTTTACATTTTTATCCTTGAAGTATTCGTCGGCGGCTTTTGTTTCTCCCGGAAAAACGCCGTAATCATCCAAAATTAAAACGCCTCCTTTGACAATTCTCGGCCAAAAATATTTCAATATAGCAACCGACGGCTCATAAATATCAACATCTAAGTTAAGCAATGCTATCTTCAGATGAGGATTTTTTTTGAAATATTCCGGAACGGTTTTAACGACATTCCCTTCAACCAGTTCAATGTTTTTATCAATGCCTTTATTTTTAAAAACCTCAAGTAGCTGCTCTTTGGAAATTGACTCAATGCCGGCGCCTTCAACGAACTTCTTTCTGTATTTTTTATCGTCTTTGTATTTGGTTTCGGGAAATTTACCAAACGTATCAAATCCAATTAATTTATGAGAAAATGGATTCCCGAATAAATTTCTGAAACCGGCAAACCTCACAAAGCTGGCGCCCTTATAAATACCGCACTCCACTATGGCGCCGGGCAAATCTTTGGTCATTTTAAATAACTCATAATGAGCTAGAATTTTACCGAATCGCGCGTTATCGCAACTCAAGTAAAAATTATTTTCATACTCAAAAGCCTTTGAGAAATCAGGTAATTTAATCATAATTATGTATGTTCCTAATATAATAATACACCTGTGTCTAAAATTGCAAGCCGTGTCAAAAAGTTGTAGTTTATTTAAATAACAATATGAACCCTGTGTTTTTAGAAAAAATCAAACTTTTGTACTCCAAATATTTTTATGCCGGGATTCCCATCCTGGTCCTAGCTTCCGGCGCCCTCTATCTTTTTTGGCCGATGCTTTCAGGCAGATCTCTTTTCCCGCCGTCAAACATCGGGCTTTATCACTATATGTATTTCGCGCAAATGCAGCGCTTCGTCTACGATCTGGGCACGCTACCCAACTGGTGGCCGGCCTACGATTCAGGCTACCCCATCAATTTAACGCTGGATGCTTTTCTTAATCCTGTTTTTATTATCGTTCTGAAATATCTGTCTCCTTTTTTGGCAAACAACCTCATGGTTTTTGTTTTCTTCGTAATAAACGGATTGGGCTTATACGCGCTGGCAAGAGCCTTGCAATTAAGCCGAATAAGCAGCCTGATTGCGGCCATTTCTTACGCTTTCAGCGGAGTGGTGATGCAATTTACGCCCACAACCGGCATTGTCGCAGTAATGCCCTTTTTGCCATTGTCCTTTTTGTGCTGCTTAAAAATACTTCAAGGCAAAACAAAATGGGTTTGGCCGTGGTTGGCGCTTCTGCTTTATTCCTGGATCGGCGGCTGGTCCGAAATCATGGTCTATGCCTTGGTCGCGGTGGGATTTTTTGCCGTTTATATCGCTAGCAAAGAAAAAAAATCCGGAAACTTTAGCTATAAACACCTTATTTTATTTTTTGGCGCTATAATTCTAAGCGTTATCATTCTTCTGCCCTGGTTCCTTTCAATGCTGTATTTTATTACCGGGTCAAATAGAAGCGGGGGCACTCTTGCGGAATCGGCCGGATATATGCCCACAACCCTTTCTCATTTTGCGCATATGTTTTATCCGCGTCTTTCTGTTTTTTATGGAGAACTACTGCCTTTCTTGCCGCTAGCTGATGATTATCTGCTATATATCGGCACCCTGCCGTTAATATTGGTCTTCGCCAGTTTTTTTATAAAAGCAAAAAAAGAAAAAGGACATCTTGTTTTCTTTATAGCACTCGCTATGGGTTCAATCCTAATGACCGTCAATAATTCGCCTCTATTCTGGCTATTTCATCAGATTCCAGTGCTAAAATGGTTCGGGGGTTATTGGAAGTGGTCCTTTGTGATTGTTTTTTCTCTGGCGATTCTCGCGGGCTACGGAATGGATAACATCAAAGACTTCTTCAAAAACCGCTTCAGCAAATACGCCGTCGCCGCCTTGTGGACATTAGCGCTTGCGGCATTGATCGGAATAAGCGCTGTAACTATTTTTGATAAAAAAATTCAATCGGCCGTTTCCTCTTACGGCGCGGCCCGCTACGGCAGTGTTTCTGACAGAGAATTTTTAAGGACCGACGATTACTATCGAGACATTATAAAGAAAATGTCGCAAAGTCTTATCGGCGCCTTTTCTTTTAAAAACGAGTTTGTGGTGTTAACGATTATCCTGTGGCTTATCGCTTTAATCCATGTAACTCTTGGAAAATACGAACTTATTCCTCAGCAAAAATGGAGGATGCTGGCAGTCTTAATAACTTTTATGGGAAGCGTTTTTGCCTGGACAGATTTTTACGATGGACCCCCGGTATCATACCTAAAGACCGAACCCGAAACCGCCCAATATCTTCATTCAATCAATCCCTACCAAAGCGACGAGCTACCGCTTACCGCAAAAACATCGCCGTCGCTTACGCCTTATAGGATTTTTCTTTATCTTCCCGACCAATTTGTCGCCGAGCTTTCGGAAAAATACGGGGTGGATATGGCCGACGACAAAAAACGCGGTCTGTTTAACCGGGAAATGATGGATAGCAATATGCATATAGCCTTCAATTTCGACGCTTTCCAAAATCATCAAACTCTGGCCGTTAAACGATTAATAGATGCGTACAACCTGGCAAGACGCCAGGAAGCATTTACCAAAGAATCATACCAAGACAAAACTCCGTTTGAAGAATATATAAAAGCATTTTCCGATGATAAAAATATGCGTTTTCTTGGCGGTCAAAATATCCAATACATCTTAACTCCCTTTAAGCTGACCAATGGCTTGGAGCCGATTTTTACGGCCCGGGTGATTGACGGCAAGGTTCCGGTTTATGTTTATGAAAACCCTTATTTCATGCCCCGCTGGTATTTTGCCGATAAAATAATCTGGACTGAACCGGATGATGAAAAAGCTTTCTCGGATTTACAGACCATCGATGATTTTAAAAAAACGACTCTGCTTGAAAAACAAACTTTAAATGATCCGGCCATAACCTCTAAAACCGACTTTCAAGATGAGCTGGAATTACAGCTCTACACTGCCGGAAAATTGATAATAAAAACAAAAACAAAAAATTACCGATTCCTTGTTTTCAGTGAAAGCCGGTTTCCTGATTTCTGGCAAGCAACAATCAGCGGAATAAATTCGCCCATATATACGGCTAATTATTTATATCAGGCGGTTTTGGTGCCGCCGGGTGAAAATACGGTTGAGTTTAACTATCCAAAACTCTGGGAACAGGGCCTTATTTCGGCCAAATTATACCTGCAATCCAAACTTTTATCGCAATAAATTTCGTGCTACATTACACGGCATGCGTAGATTTCTGGACTCCGAATTCTTTTATCTCGGCGTAGTTATTTTAACTATTGGCGCCGGCGCGCTGTATCTTTTCTGGCCAATAATTTCGGGCGGATTTCTTTTTTCATTTACGCGCGTAAACGAATTCACCAACCTCTACTATTATAAATCATTTTCTTCAATGGGATTTTTTATCAATACTTTAAAAATGCTGCCGAATTGGTCGCCAGCTTACAATTCAGGATATCCCATCAACTTAACACTGGACGGGGTTATGAATCCGATATTCATCATAACCCTAAAATTCCTGCCGCCGATCCTGGCCAATAATATAATGATTTTCCTCTTCTTTGCCATTAACAGCCTCGTCTTTTACGCCCTCGCCCGCGCCTTAATGATAAGCCGGACGGGAAGTCTGATTGCCGCCATTTCTTATATGTTCAGCGGGGTGATGCTAGGACATATGGCCATAACCGTTATCGTGGCCATAATGCCGTTTCTGCCGCTGTCTTTTCTATGCTGTTTAAAAATACTGCAAGGTAAAACAAATTGGCTTTGGCTTTGGCTGCCCTTGCTTATTTACTCATGGATCGGCGGTTATGCCGAATTCATCATTTATTCCTTGGTAGCAATGTTTTTCTTCGCCATATATTTGACCGTAAAAAATAGAAAGTCGGAAAATTTCAGTTATCGCTATCCGCTTCTGTTTTTCGGCTGCGTTATTTTAAGCGTTATAATTCTTTCGCCATGGTTTCTATCCGTCTTATATTTTATCCAGTTCTCAAATAGAAGCGGGGGGTTTAGCGTTGAAAGCGCGGGGCACGCAGCCACATCCTTATCCGACTTTATAAATATGTTTTACCCCGGACTTTCCTTTTTTTACGGAAATTTTTTGCCGCTTCCCCTTGAAAGCTGGCGCTACCTTTTATATATCGGCACCCTGCCGTTAATATTGGTCTTTACGAGTTTTTTTATAAAAGCCAAAAAAGAAAAAGGGCATCTTGTTTTCTTTCTGGCGCTCGCTATGGGTTCAATCCTAATGACCGTCAATAATTCGCCCCTATTCTGGCTCTTTCACCAAATTCCGGTGTTAAACTGGCTTCGGGGATACTGGAAATGGGATTTTATCGCTGTTTTTTCTATGGCAATTCTTGCCGGCTACGGCTTTGATAATATCGCGGATTTCTTCGCGAATCGTTTCAGCAAAAAAATTGTTATATTCTTATGGGGAATTATGATTTTTATTCTATTAGCCAGCGGCGCAATTGCCATTTTTGACCAAAAAATAAAAACAACTATTTCCGATTACGGAATAGCGCGTTATAAAAATACGCCCGATCGCGCCTTCAACCGGCCCGAAAATTACTATCAAAACAACATCAGAAAGATGGCTGATACTCTCGTGGATAATTTTTCTTTAAAAAATAAGCGGGTTTTATTAATGATTGTCTTGTGGACTATGGCCCTGGCCTACCTCACGACAAGAAAATATGGATTGCGCTCTTCTGAAAAATGGAAAATTATGGCCGTATTAATAACCCTTCTCGGAAGCACTCTGCCCTGGACCGGCCTTCCAAAGGGACCGCCGGTATCATATCTTGCAACCGAATCCGAAACCGCTAAATACATCCATTCAATCAATCCGTATCAAAGCAATAAACTGCCAATCACGACAGAAACATCGTCCTTGTTTACGCCTTATAGGATTTTTCTTTACCTTCCCGACCAATTTGTCGCCGAGCTTTCGGAAAAATACGGAGTGGATATGACCGAGAGCGAAAAACAAAGCCCGTTTCAAAGAGAGATGATGGGTAATCATAACGCTTTAATGTTCAATTTTGATATATTTCACGCCATTCAGCCTCTACAGCTTCGGCGAATGGAAAACTACGCGTACAACCTGGCAAGACGCCAGGAAGCATTTACCAAAGAATCATACCAAGACAAAACTCCGTTTGAAGAATATATAAAAGCATTTTCCGATGATAAAAATATGCGTTTTCTTGGCGGTCAAAATATCCAATACATCTTAACTCCCTTTAAGCTGACCAATGGCTTGGAGCCGATTTTTACGGCCCGGGTGATTGACGGCAAGGTTCCGGTTTATGTTTATGAAAACCCTTATTTCATGCCCCGCTGGTATTTTGCCGATAAAATAATCTGGACTGAACCGGATGATGAAAAAGCTTTCTCGGATTTACAGACCATCGATGATTTTAAAAAAACGACTCTGCTTGAAAAACAAACTTTAAATGATCCGGCCATAACCTCTAAAACCGACTTTCAAGATGAGCTGGAATTACAGCTCTACACTGCCGGAAAATTGATAATAAAAACAAAAACAAAAAATTACCGATTCCTTGTTTTCAGTGAAAGCCGGTTTCCTGATTTCTGGCAAGCAACAATCAGCGGAATAAATTCGCCCATATATACGGCTAATTATTTATATCAGGCGGTTTTGGTGCCGCCGGGTGAAAATACGGTTGAGTTTAACTATCCAAAACTCTGGGAACAGGGCCTTATTTCTTTAAACTCACTCATTCAATGAAAGCCTGCCTTTTACTGCAGAGAAGATTTGCCTATGTCGGCCATGCCATTGCCTTAATCCTCCAAAAAAAATACGGGGTTAGAGACTTTTGCGGATATGTATATTTAAGATCTAGTTTAGAGTTTCTTAAATCCCAAAAAGAAATAAACTATACCGAACTTTTGCTTGAAGAGGATATTTTTAAACGATATGAAAATGAACCGCTCAACCCCAATTATTTGCGCCTGCTCGAAAAAGAATACGGCACGCCCAATCTTTGGCCCTATATTGAAATTGACCGCATTATCAGACACAGCCAACTTTTAAGAGAATACCCGTACGATTCTCCAAAATATTCCCACGAAGAAATGATGAGGATACTTCAA
The DNA here is from genome assembly GCA_038063435.1 of Patescibacteria group bacterium. GTDB lineage: Bacteria > Patescibacteriota > Minisyncoccia > HO2-45-28 > HO2-45-28 > HO2-45-28. The sequence continues at coordinate 6,913 of JBBTVC010000037.1, forward strand.
GTTAAGGCGCGCGCGATAATCGACTTTCTGGAAAGACAGAGGCCGGATCTAATTCTTTTTTCGGTCATAAACGACATGAGCACGCTTTTGCTCTACAATATCGCCAAAAAGAAAAACATTAAAACCTTATTTATGCATCCCGGCCGGGTAAAAATGCTGTATTCCATTACTGAAACCTACGAGAAATTAAGCTATATAGAAGAGACATTTAATCAAATACGGGGCGGGAAAGCGTCTTATCCAGAACAAGCCGACCAGGCAAAAGCATTTTTAGAAGATTTTCGCAAAAACCCGGTCCCTCACTCTTTCTTAGACTCGCCAAAATCAAGGGCAATCAGCAGAGCTAAGCAATTCAGCTTTTTATTGCCCGGCAAAATAATAAATTCGTTAAGATGGAATGCGAAGATATTCATTGATTATTTCACGGACCCCCACAAAGATGACTACGATACGATAAAACCGTGGCATTTCATTTGGGACCGGTTCAAAAGAAAAATAAGAGTTCTTGTCGGATATGACGATCTTTACGACCCGATAAAGCCGGGGGAAAGTTTTGCTTTTTTTCCATTACAGTTCGAGCCGGAAATGGCAAGTTCATTATTCGCTCCGTTTTATCGGGACCAGCTTTGGCTAGCCAGGCTAGCCGCGCGCTCTTTGCCCGTGCATTTTAAGCTCTATATCAAAGAACACCCGTCTATGTTCAGTTATCGCGCCAGGGCTTTCTATAAAGAATTAAAAAAAATCCCGAATGTCAAATTGATAAAACCGTCCGAGATGAGCTTTGGAATAACTCAAGCGGCAAAAATCGTCATAATAACCACCGGTACTGCCGGATGGGAAGCCATACTAATGAAAAAACCGGTAATAACTTTCGGCGGCGCATTTTATAATATATTGCCCATGGTTAAAAAATGCCGAGCGATAGAGGATTTGCCCGCTCTTGTTGAAAGTCAGCTGCAAAATTTTTCACACGACGAAAAAATACTTATTGATTTTATAACGGCTATTTACAAGGAAAGCGTTGATGTAAACATGGCGCAACTTTGGAATATTGATGGCGGAAGTAGAATGGAAAAGAAAGAAAAAGAATTAGCGCCCCTAGTTGATATTATAGCGAAAAAACTTGGTCTTAACCCCACTCAATGAACTCCGCCATGCTTCAGTTGCGGCAACTGATTTTAGGCCGTCATTAATATCCGCGCCGGACCATTTTTTGTTTCTTAAAATAGCGTCGGCGAAATCCTCAATTTCTTCTTTATAGAGATTGTGTTTCTTAGTGAATTTTTCAACAGTCTTTTTTCCCATTATTGTTGTCTCTAAAACACCGGCTCCTTCGGCGCTGAACGGTTCGGGCATAAATAATCTGCCGCGATTTCCGTAAATGGTTATGTGGTTTAACGCGAAAGGTATTTTACGGCTGGTTACAAGTATTGCCAGGATATCATCAATTCGCACAACGCCCGCAGTCAACTGATCAACTTTGTTCTTGGAATAATTATCGCTTAATGCTCGCACTTCATCCGCATCCCGACCGAAAATAAACCCAATCAAATCAAAAAGATGGATTCCGCGCGCCATTAAAGCTCCGCCGCCCGATTGCCTTATATTTTCACGCCAAAGCATGTGTTTTGGTAAAATTGGCATTTTTATTTCTCCGGCCGTACCGGCAGACCAATGCATGTCTATAAAAACGATCTTGCCCAATTTTTCTGACCGAATAATCCTTTTCACTTCTTTAAAAAGAGGGTGGAAGCGAAGATGAAAACCAACGCCAAACATAATCTTACTTTTACTCGCGGACTTTTTAACTGCCAATGCCTCTCTTAATGATAAGGCCATCGGTTTCTCGCATAAAACATGTTTTTTGGCATTAAGAGCCGAAATGCTTTGTGAGGCGTGCATATGATTCGGCGAAGCAATAAAAACCGCATCCACCTGGGGATGCCTTAATAATTTGCCCAAATCATTGAGAAAGGCTTTGGCATTAAAATTTTTAGCAAACTCTGCGGCGCGTTTTATATTTTTGTCTGCCACCACCGTCAAAACGCCATTTCGCGAATCGCGAATGGCCTTCGCGATTTTTTCCGCTTGCGCTCCTAACCCAATAATCGCCCAATTTATTTTTTTACGCGCCATATTTTTTGCACTAAATACATCATAAAAAATTATATCATAGTGGTGAATTTTCTCATATTATTTGACACCAATAAACGAAAAACGTACCATACAAATTATGAAGCAGCAAAAAGACTTAGGGGCCGTCAAAAAGTGTCAAATTTGCTCTAATCCAGAACTCCGGATCATTCTGCCGCTTGGCCACCAACCGATAGTGCAGGCCTATCTCACCGAAAATCAACTGAGTGAGCCGGAAATCACCTATCCCTTAAATTTATGCCGCTGCCCAAAATGCGGCCTTTTACAGATTGACCACGTTATCAATCCTAAATTTGTCTTTCCTAAAAGTTATCCTTATCGCACCGGACTTACTAATATGTTGGTCCGAAACTTCCGCGAGCTTGTCGTAACGCTAGAAAAAAAATATCATCTTAAAAAAAACGATTTAATAATCGATATAGGGTCAAACGACGGAACATTGCTCCAGGGTTTTAAAGAAAAAGGCATGAGAGTGCTGGGAATTGAGCCGACCAACGCCGCCAGAGTCGCAAATAAAAATGGCATTGAAACTCTGCAAGAATTTTTCACCGACAAAACCGCGAAAAAAATATTAAATAAATACGGTGAAGCAAAAATTGTCGCCGCAACAAATGTTTTTGCTCACATACCCAACCCGCCAGAACTAACTAAAAATATAAAAAAAATTCTAAGACCCGACGGTGTCTTTGTCTCCGAATCACAGTATTTAATGGATATTATTGAAAAGACGGAATTTGACACGATTTATCACGAACACTTGCGAATTTATTCTTTAAAACCCTTGGCCAAACTTTTTTCTTTATCCGGAATGAGCCTGACGGATGCCGAAAGAATAACTGCTGCCGGCGGTTCCATAAGGGCATATGCTCAACAAGGCCGGCGTAAAGCAAGCCGACAAGTAAAAAATCTGATGGCGGCCGAAGAAACGGCAGGAATTTATGATGTTGAGGTTTTAAAAAAATTCACCAAAAAAATAATTAACGCAAAAAATGATTTGGTGGCTTTACTACTCAAATTAAAAAGGAGCGGCGCAACCATTGCGGGCATCGGGAGTCCGGCAAGAGCCAATACACTTTTGGGATTCACTAAAATAAATACACATCTCTTAGACTATGCCTGCGAAAAAAGCGGGTCTCCAAAAATAGGCCTTTTTACTCCTGGAACCCACATACCAGTTGTGGACGAAAAAAGGTTGTTTGAAAAACAGCCGGATTATGCCCTTATCCTTTCATGGCATATCGGCAAGGAGCTTATGCCGATACTGCGTAAAAACGGATACAAAGGAAAGTTTATTATGCCCCTTCCGGTGCCTAAAATCATAAAAGAAATTTAAAAAAAAATATTATTCTTTTTTCGGATTGGCTAAATACCAGTCGTGGGTATGCTTTAAACCTTCGTCTAAAGAAACTTCCGGCTTCCAGCCGGTTAAATTTTGCAGCTTGGAAATATCGGCTAATCGCCTTTTAACGCTTCCGGCGGGTGAAAAATTAATATCTGTTTTTTGGGGCCTCCAACTCACAATCCCAAACATCCGCTCCGCCAATTCACCTATCGTAATTTCATAAACATCTCCAATGTGCACCGTTTCAATCGGCTGACCATCGGTTTTATGAGAATCCATAAGCATCCGCATCGCGCGAACCGCGTCGTCAATATAGCAAAAAGTTCTGGTGTCATCGGCGCCATAAATCTGGAATGGATCCGTGCGTTTGGCAATGCGCGCCGAAAATTCAGGGATTACATGATCATAGCCAGCTCTTGGCCCATAAAAATTATGCGGTCTTACAATTAAAGCGCGAAAATTATGTTTTGCGGCATAATGAATTACAAAAAGCTCGCCGGTCAGCTTAGTCGCGGCATAAGACCACCTTGGATTATATGGATCTTCCACGACAAGCGGCACATTTTCGGGCGTTGGAATCGGCAATTTCCCAAAAGCGCTAAGCGCTCCGGCATAGGCCTCATTGGACGATGTAAAACAAAACTTGCCATCGCGATTTTTCTCTTTGAACCATTCTAGCATATACACCAAAGACAAGGTGTTAATTCTTAACGTTTCGTGCGGCATTTCATAAAAATTTTTAGTGCCGTTAATCGCGGCCAAGTGATACACATGGTCATACCCGGACCCTAATTTTTCATAGGACACAAGATTGGTTAAATCCAGCTCCAAAAAATGCATCCGGGGATTTTCCAAAAGTTTTTTTAGGTCATTATCGGACTTTCCGCGATGAAAATTATCAACCAAAGTCACTTCGGCATTACGGCCGTATTCTTTTAAAAGATGCAGCGCCAAATGGTAGCCGATAAAACCGGCCCCGCCCGTAATAAGAACTTTTTTGGTTTTTTGCGAATTCATATTCTTAAAATTGACAAAAATTTTTAATGCATTATAATGCTTATGGATATTTCCTAACTATTGAGGGTAAAAAGTGAATTCTGACACAGAAGCCCCCCGCCAGAAAATCATTGAAATTTTCCCCGAACTTTGGAAAAAAGTTTATGAACGCCATGTTAAGTCTCAAATTGTGAGCGGTTGCCACGATCCTTTTCATACGGCAAGAGTTGGACAATACGCTTTAACAATTGCAGAAAATGAAACTGTTGCCAGACTTGCCGGAATCGCCGGACTTTGCCACAATGCCGACCGAATACTCCAATACGATCTAGGCTTGGGCAGAGAAGATACGCCGGAAGAACTGGTGATAACGTTAGTAAACGAATGGTTTGATGTTACGGATTTATCTGAAAAAGAACGATCGTTAGTTCTTGATGCGGTGCTTAAACATAGTCTGCCAAATAATCCCGATGATAGTCAAGTATTGATAACTCTAAAAGACGCGGATCGTTTAATAAATTTGGAGCCGGATACAATTATGCGCACAGCGCATTTTTTCTCTGATTTTCCGGTGGTAGATCCGGTTCACTGGCTATCTGATCCGGAGGCTACTTACCGAGAGCCGAGATCAGTGATAAAGGGTCTGGCTTCCTGCGCTGAGTGGGGAAATTTTGATGATCCAAAATACGGAGTTCGTCTGCCTAAGGCCCGGATTTGCGCCAAAAAATTCGCGGATTATCTGCTTGATTACATTGAAAGAGTAAAAGAGTGCTGGGAAGAAGCCGGCCTCTTGCCATTTATTCCGCCAAAATAGCCCATAAACCAAAACGGCCGACACTAAGTGTCGGCCGTTTATTGCAATTTCCAAAAATTCCAAATATCCACAATTTTTTTATCCTTATACTTGTTTACATTAATGTTTTTATATTGCTTATGGGGAGCGGCGAGCACGATAATATCGGATTGTTTTAATAATTTAGGAAGTGAGTGAAAAGACGGATTTTTAATGTGAAAATCATGACATAAGACTCTCTTGCACTTAGTTTCCGCGATTTTTTTAAGTTTAAACGAGAGGCTGTCCCGATGGTCATCGCTATCCGCCTTGAAAGCCATACCCAGTATGCCGATAGTCTTTGTTTTAATATCGGGAAATTCTTGAGATAATTTGTGCATAATATGGTTTGGCAAGCCTTCATTGACAAGCATGGCGGTATGACCCAAGAAAAAATTATTGTTACTGAACGCGGCAAGCTGCATGGTGTCTTTTAAAAGACAGGGCCCCGCCGCAAATCCGGGCCGAGGCATATCTTTATTTCTTTCGTAGTCTTCCACCATTGCGTTATGAATTCTGGAATAATCCAGCCCGTGATCGGAGGCCATCATAAAAAATTGATTGGCGATTGAAAAATGTATGTATCGCCAGGCATTGCAAAACAACTTGGCTAATTCCGCCTCTATCGGCTTAACGGGAATTATCTTTCTTTTAGTTATTTTCTCAAAAAGATTTTTTACGGCGTCAAGCGTTTCCGAATCAAAAGCGGAAACGATCTGCGGTAAATTCTGGAGTTCATGCAAAGCGTTGCCCTCCACGATTCTTTCCGGACAAAAAGCGACTCGTATTTTCTTTTTTCTTTCCTCAAAATACCGCTGGATTCTCTCGGATGTGTTTGGATATACGGTGCTTCGCAAAATCACAACCTGCCCGTCGCGGAAATAATCAAAATAATCGTCTAAAACTTTGAAAATTCCGTTAATGTGCGGATTAAGATATTCGTCAATCGGCGTTCCGACAACGAGAAAAATAAAACGGCTTTGCGTTATTACTTTAGGAGTTGGGGAAACAAAAAGCATCTTTTTGTTTAGAGCTTGCTTTAAGTTCTTCGCGCCGTCTTTTTCTTTAAAAGGAAAGGCTCCCGATTCAATCTTTTTAAGGCTCTCTCTATTAATATCAAATAAGACCGTCTTAACTCCCTTTAACGCAAGCACCACTCCTAATGGAAGGCCGACGTGTCCTGCTCCCCCGATAATACACGATTCATAGACTGGCGGCTTCATGTTGGACATATTATATATAAACTAAAATGCGGCACAATTCAAAGCTTAATCTTAAGCCGTTCGGCCAATAAGTAAAGGGCTCCAACCGACAAAATAATAAACGCGGGAATGGCCGGCATGTAATACCGCATCGCGGTCTGCCCGGTTACAAAACTCATATAAAAAATGGCGGGCAAAAGAAACCAAAGGCTTATTATAAAAGCAAAGCGCTTATCTATTTTCTTAATATAAAGATATCCAAATAAAACTAAAAACGCCATGAAAATAAAAGCGGGAATTGAAAACCAAGAATACTCCGCCGCTCTTGCAAAAAGGTGAAAAAGGTTTTCTATTCCCCACATCGGATGTCCTCTAACTGTTCCTGCCGCCACCCAATCGGTATAATATTCTTCTTGATAGCCAAATAAAAAGGGGGATCCGTAAAAATAAAAATTGAACAAAAACTGCGGAATGAACCCGATGAAAACCGAGAGACAATAATAAAATAATTTTTTATATCTTTTATCCCATTCATACAAAAGTATTGCCAAAAAAATTATCGCCGCGACCGTAATGTTAGACATCCTGACCATCATTGAAAAACCAGTCAAAATCCCAAAAAGCGCGTAATCTATGGGCAATGTCTCTTTTTTAAGCTTCCGGATAAACAAAAAAAGTAAAAGAAGCGACAAAAACATGGCCATGGGGTCGGGCATGGCGCTTTGCCATAATGTGTTTATAAAATTATTGTCATTCCACGTATGATTTCCGAAATTGGGGCCGAAACCCCTAAAAATATAAAAAACAAATGGAAAAAATACAAAGAATAGTCCTGATAAAACCGCGGGGACAATTTTTTTAAAAATCAATGACGACGCTCCGACAATTAAAACAATTGCCGCCGAAAAAAGAACAAGGCCATTAAATAAAACGACCGGAAAAAAAATAGTAAAAAAACCGGTTCCAAAAATAGCTATGAATGGCACAAGCAATAGGGCAAAACCGATGGTCTTCGTGTGCGCTTGGGGCTCAAGCCTATAGAAACTCTCCGCTATCAGATAGTATGGAATATCGTCTCCTTCATTCACCGCAAGAAACGGCTCTTGATACCGATAAATCTCCATATGTGGCAGGTAGTAAGCCCCGACCAAAGAAAAAATCCGCACCGCAATCAGCGCCGCCACAATCAAAATAAATGTTCTCGCCTTCATATTACAGAAAAATTTTATCGTCGTAATGCGGCCCGTTTTTAATCTCAATCATATCCGTGTCCTCTAAAAATTTTAATTGATAGCCGCCGCGCAATAATATAAAAACGTCGCCTGTCTTCAGCGTGGTCGTCTTAAGTGGATTATCCTTCATACCGTAAAGCTTCGCCTGCACATGGCCATTGCGCACAACAAGACATTTTTGTAGCTGATTCGTAATACGGCGGCGCGGCGCATATCGGTGAGCCAGAACTTCGGCTTCTTTAGGATAGCGCGCGCCAAGAACCTGCAAGGGTTCAATGGATTCTGTGATGGGATTGATTCCGCGCCCAAATGTCCGAATACGAATCGCAATAAGCGTTGATCCGTCGTAAAATTTATCCACAAATCTACTGAATTAAAAATTTACGCGCTGATGTGTCTAACGGCAAACCGTGGCCTTGTTCGCGCTTTACGTACGCAAAATCCTCCCTGGCCATAAGCTCCGCGAGTTGATGAAAGTTTGTTTTCGGCTTCCAGCCCAACACGTCTCTTGCTTTCTTTGCGTCGCCGATAAGAATGTCCACTTCATTAGGACGAAAATATTTCGGGTCAATCTCAATAATCGTCTTTCCGGTTTTGCGGTCAATGCCCCGCTCGTTCATGCCGGCCCCCTCCCAAATAAGGTCAAGATCAAGATGGCGGGCAACCGTTTCAACAAACTCACGCACCGTGTGTGTTTCGCCGGTAGCAATAACAAAATCGTCCGGCTCATGATGCTGTAAAATCATCCAGATTGCTTCTACATAATCTTTTGCGTAGCTCCAGTCGCGCTTTGCCTCAAGATTTCCGAGGAGTAATATTTCTTGGAACCCGAGCTTAATGCGCGCCAAGCCGAGAGTGATTTTACGAGTCACAAAATTTAATCCGCGACGCGGCGATTCATGATTAAATAGAATGCCGTTTGAAGCGAAAATATTGTAACCAGTCCGATAGACTTTGGTTATATGAAACGCAAACACCTTTGAAAGACCATAAGGCGACTGCGGATTAAATGGAGTCTGCTCATTTTGCGGCGTGGCAAGCACCTTTCCAAACATCTCCGATGAACTCGCCTGATAAAATCGGACAGGGAGTTTTAAATTACGGATAGTTTCAAGAATGCGCAGCGGACCAAGAGCGTTAACGTTTGCGGTGTATTCCGGAACATCGTAACTAACTAAAACATGGCTTTGCGCGGCAAGATTATAAATCTCATTTGGTTCAATGGCGCTAATGACGCGAGTCAAATTAGAAGCGTCCGACAAGTCCGCGTAAACCGTTTTAACAAGCGAGTGGCCGTGTTTATTAACAAGGTGGTCAATGCGGGCGGTATTCGGCATACTGCCTCGCCGCTGCAAACCATATACCTCATATCCTTTTTCCAACAACAACTCCGCAAGATATGATCCATCCTGTCCAGTAATACCGGTAATAAGCGCTTTTTTACTCATAATGATTACAATATGAAAAAAGCGCTAAAACGTCAATTGCTTATTTTTATTTACAGCCTCGATCATTTTGTCGCTCAACAACTTGATTCTATTCTCATGATTGAGCTCCGGCGCATCCATTCTGATATAGCACTGCCTAGAAAGTTCAGCTCGTAATTCATGGTCGTTGCTTAATTGCTCAATTTTTTGCGCTAAATCATCGGCGTCTCCGTCGTTAAAACAAAGCGCGCCTTTTTGGGCCACCCATTCCAAGGCGGTATCTCCGGGCACTATTGACGGCAAACCAAACATCACGGCAGTCATTAAAGACATGGCTGTAACTTCTTTACGCCACTGCGCCTGAACATATATATCAGTTTTTTTAAAACGATCATAAAGCTCGGTTTTAGTCATCCATCCGGGCATTTCCACATAAGACTCAAGGCGCAGATCGGAAACCAGCTTCTTAATTGCCTGCTCTTCTGGACCAGTTCCGCCCAAAACCAGATGAAAATTATCTTTATTTTTAAGTTTTGAAAAAGCGACCAATAATAGATCAAAGCCCTTGCTCGGAGCCATTCTACTGGAATAAAAAATAGTGAATGGGCCCGATGTTTTGTTCCGCTTGCGGTAAGTATCCTCTTTAATGCCGTGCTCTTTCATTAAACCCCGGTAATTAAACGGATCGCCGAAAATAAAACTTTTGCCGCTGGTTTTCAAACCAAACTCATTGTAGGGCTTTTCCAAAAGCGGATTGGCAAAACAAATTACATCAATATAGTTTACAAACGGCATAAAAATATATCGTTCAATGTAAAAACGCGCTTGTTTTTTAATCTTCTTTAGAAATCCGTCTTTCTCTTTTGGAAGAAACTGTGAAACATTTTCAGACCAAGCCGGAAGCTCGCGGTTAAAATAGGCAACCACCGGGACTTTACCGCCAAACTTTCTGTATAATCCGGCGCCGTACAAAAAAACTTGGCCGTCAACAAAAAAACAATCGGCCTTATCGGAGTATTTGCGCAGAATTTTAAATACACCTTTTTGTATGCCAAACTGTCCGTGGGAATGAACGTCTTCCTCAAAAACAGGGTACGGCAGTTTATAGGGCATGTCATTTGCTTCCGGATTGGTGGTATAAACGAAAATCTCGTGGCCTATTTCTTGCAGAGTTCGGTAAGTTAAATCGTACTCATCCGGCGATCCACCCGATGAAACAAAATTTAATTTTGGTGTGATAAAAAATATTTTCATACACAGCAATATATCATAATTTTCTGATAAACCACAAATCCGACGCGAAAGACGGCGAGATCTCTTGTTTAACTTGGGCTAGCGATGTAAATTTATTTTCGCTGCGGCGTTCATAACACTCCATGCCGGAATTCCACAATAATTCAATTAGCGGAAAATAATTTTTGTGGTCGGTTTTATCGCCAACCTCAAGAAGAATGGATTTAATGTCGCCAATATGTTGCCTAAGCGAGTCATACAACAGGGGTTCGGAACCCTCAATATCAACTTTTAAAAAATCCAATTCGCCAAAGCCGAAACGCCGCATGAAAGACGCGAAGGTGTCGGAAGCCACTTTTTCCGTTTTAACCTCTTTCCTGACAGCGTTTTTATTCTCCGAGGATATGACAATATTTTCCGCACTAACGCCCTTGGTTATTTCAACAAAACCCTTTGTATTGCCGACCGCTTCATTAAGTAAAATGATGTTTTTAGTTGAAAAGTTTTGAAAGTGACAATTTGATTCAAGAATTTTAAAGTTATCCGGCGAGGCTTCAATGGCCAGAATTTTAGCGGATGGGTTTTCTTTGCCAAAATAGAGGCTTATCTCGCCAAAATTGGCCCCCAAATCAATCATGGTTTTTACTTCAATGCCTTTTGATTTAAGAAAGTCAAGCATTTTTTGGCCTTCGTTTCCGGCTGTATCGCCTGCCACTTTAAGATAACGGTTCGTGCCCGAAAGATTAAGAAAAATGCCGTTTGAAAGCGCGTAAGCCTCGCCATCGGCAACTAAAATTCCCTGTTTATAATTGATGCTCCGCATCGCCTCTTTTAGTTTACTAATTCCGTGCCGTAAAATGCGGGCTCGCAGATGTCTATTTTCGCTACTTTCAACGGCGTCTTTCGCTCTTCTTAATGATATATATAAAACGACTCCCTCAATCCATGAATATAAAGATTTGTTGCGGGACAAAATGCGTCTTAATTCTTTTTTAATCCTCCCCCACATAATTTTAAAGTTGGTAAATAAAATAATCGTTGATTTCTTCAATTAATTTGATGGTTGGTAATTGCTTTTTAACTGGTTCGGCCAATGGGCCGGTAGATAAAATAAAATCCAAGCGGTATTTCTTTAATTCCGCGCTGACGTCTCTGACTAAAAATCGCCGATAATCATCCGGAATTTTTTTTAAACGCTCCGGCAATATGTCGTCCGAAAAATCCGGGAATTGCCTAACGCCGTATAATCCTTTCCAGTTAGAAAACAAATAATTCTGCGCCTCGCGTTTATGGCTCCCCAAATAATCTTGAATCGTCTCGGATGTTGCGCCATTAAAAAATAGACGAACCAAATAATTATGATAGATGCGATCGTCGGGCATAAGAGAAAATATCCAATTATAATTATAGGTGTTGCAATGCGTAAAGGCTGAAATGAGGCCGTTTAAATCATGACTATTGACTGGCTGGTTCGCGACCAAAACAACGCAATCTTTGTCTTTGCGGTTCAGCCAATCAAAAAGCGTTGCCCGGGACTGAAGTTTCTCATAATCAGAATAAAATTGGCGATACGTGCTTACTTGGGAGTGTGCGCCAAACGCCAAAGAAGAAAAAATAACGAGAACAATAAATGCGTGCCAGCCGTATGAAATGCCGCGCCGTGCGTAAAAAGCGAGCGTCATCACGACAACAATCGCGAGAGGTATGGTGTACTGCACAAAATGATACGGCCACACGGTTCTGCCGGTGATAATTTGCTGATTATACGCCCACAAACCGCCCAGAATAAAAGCAAGACAAAACCAATGCCAGTGCCGCAAATGGTAAGTAATGCCTATTTTTCTATGCCGGAAAAACTCAAAAACTAAGAAAACAACGAACAATATCAACACCGCCAGCAAAAGCTTGTTCATCAAGGGATAGCGCGTATAAAAAAGACCGCTTCTAAGTACCGAGCTCTCATACCAGGGGCTTTGACTTGCCTTCCATGTCATATACCAATAAGGCAAAGCGAATAAAAAGCCAAACAAAAGAACAAGAGCAGGATTGCCAGCCGAGCGATATTCTTTTAAAAATAAATAAATTAGAATTAAAACTCCAACAATGGATACGGCAACGCCCCAGCTGAAAAAATAACTGCCGATCATCAAAGCCAAAAATGCCGAGGCGCCAAATATGGATCTTATCCTATGCTCTTTTTTCTGGACAAGCGATACAACAAATAATAAGAAAGAAAATAGAAAAACAGCCCCTAAAATAGGATTTACGGGGCGGGCCCAGATCAGAAATCCACTTGAAAAAGATTGGTCGCTTGTAAAAAAATTTATAAGGCTTCTATAATCTATCAGATCGTAGCCTAGTGTCACCCATAAGGCGCCGGCTACAGCATTTAGTTTGTTGGCTAAAATATTTTCATTACCAGTCAATTGCCGGATTAAATAGTAAACCAAAAAAAATAAAATTGCCGGAAGAAAGAACCTGCTTACAATTAAAGTATTCACCGGCGATATGCCAAAAATAAGACTCGGCAGGGCGTAAATAAACTCGCCTACGGGCGGCGAAAGAGGCGGCTGATTCTTGTATTCAAAAAATGCCGGCGAACCAAGCGACGGATGTCCGTCCACTATCTCTTGAATTCGCGCCAAATAAAAATCTTCGTTGGCAGTTTGCATCATAGGAATTCCATGATAACGACCGCCCATAGTCGTAATAAAAAAGACGTTCGGTAAAACGTATATTAAACCGACGGCCACTCCGACCGTCAAAACAAAATAATTATTTTTTAGAAGGGTGAATATGCTCATAATTTAGTGTGATTGATTATCCGCGCGATATTCTCAACCTCGCTCTTTTTTAAGAAGGGGTAGAGCGGCAAAGATAATATTTCTCGATTAAAAATTTGCGCATTTGGAAAAGAACGAGACTTGCTTTCTTTAAAAAATGGCTGGCGGTGCAACAAATTAGGATAATGTATCATTGTTTGAATTCCGCGTTCTGCAAGAATTTTTATAAGAGCGCCTCTTCTTTTTGTCCGAATAACGAAAAGATGATAAACATGCTTGTGGGCACTTTGCGCCAACGGAAGAATAGTGGCTGGATTTTTTATCAATCGTCTATATAAATCCGCGATTTCCGTCCTCTTTTTATTCCATTTATCCAAATATTTTAATTTTGCGTTCAAAATAGCCGCTTGCAATTCATCAAGACGACTATTAACCCCCAGCGTGGAACAAGTAGCCCGGTCTCGCTGGCCATAAAAACGAGCGGCGAGCAGTTTTTTATAAAAATCCTTATTTCCAGTCGCAATCATGCCGCCATCTCCATAGGCGCCTAAATTTTTAGTCGGATAAAAACTAAAACATCCGAAATCTCCCCAAGCGCCTACTCTTTTCCCGCGCCAACGCGCGCCAGTGGCCTGAGCGCAGTCCTCAATAAGAACTAGTCGGTAATCTTTTGATATTTTACAAAGCCGCGTCATATCGCATGCCATCCCATATAAATGAACCGGGATTATGGCTTTAGTTTTTTTAGTAATACTGTTTGGGATTTTTGCTATATCAATTAAAGACGAGGAATCACAATCCACAAAAACAGGACGGGCTCCGCTCATGGCAACCGCCATTGCGGTTGGCAACGCGGTATTCACCGGAACGATAACTTCATCACCCCCTCCTATTCCGGCGGCGAGTAAGCTCAAATAAAGCGCGTCTGTCCCGGAATTTACGCCGACACAATACTTAACCCCGCAATACCTCGCGAAGTTCTTTTCAAAATTTTCCACTTCAGGTCCTAAAATAAAACGGCCGCGATTCAGAACCCTCTTAATCGCTTCATCAATTTCCTTCCTGATGGCTCTATATTCCCGCCTAAAATCCACAAATGGAATCATATATTGAATTCAGAAATATATTTTAAGAAGTCGTTATAATTACGAATGTAGTCCGATTCGTCATGATACTCACTTGCGACAACAAGAATTATGCAATCTTTTGAAAAATTAGTCATTGAGTGCCAGACCATTTTTCTA
>JBBTVC010000038.1:0-3885 GCA_038063435.1 Patescibacteria group bacterium
TATCACCGGAGGCCCCGAAACGGTTTGTCTCCGGTATTTCAATGTTTATGGGCCAAGACAGACAAATACCGCTGATGGCTCTTATGCCACGGTGGTCGGAATATTTCTTGACCAAGTTCGGCGGGGCGAAGCGCTCACCGTTGTTCCGGATGGCGCGCAGAAACGCGATTTCACATGGGTTGGAGATGTTGTAAACGCCAACTTGCTTGCGGCTTCATCATCGAAAGTTGGCGATGGCGAAATAATAAATATCGGTTCGGGCGAGAATCATTCCGTTTGGGGGGTGGCAAATTTGGTTTTGGGCCAGGATGAAAATACGGCACCCGAAGAATTGCTTAAATCAGGAAAGTGCGTCATGGCGCCACCCAGACAGGGTGAAGTCCGCGAGACTCTTGCTGATATTTCACAAGCCCGAGAACTTCTTAGTTGGCGGCCGGAAGTTTCTTTTAAAGAAGGCATAGATCTTTTGAAATCCGGCTAAGCTTTATCCACAGGTCGTTTTTACTTGCTTTTTAACCGGGATTTGCTATACTGCCTTTGTGAGTGTCTTTCCCGGCTTGCCGGGAAGATACGTGCTATGTTCGCATAAGACCCTACGCTTGACGTGGGGTCTTGTGTTTGTGGGAAATGATTTTATACTTAACATTAGCCAGAATTTTAGTGGCTGGAAGAGCTGGCACTCACATAAGAACATAGTGTGGAGTAAAACCCTTTTCCAGCCTCTAAAGCGCTGGTTTTTAAAAATTATCAAATAATCATTTTAAAATATGCCGTCAAAATTAGTTTATAAATTATTGATTTTAAGCGTTGTTTTCAGTTTCGCTTTAGTCGTATCAGCCCAGTCTGTCCAGACCGATACATCGGGAGAAGAAACTTTGCCCGATGCCGGAGTAACTCCGGCAAGTACTCTGCACGTTTTTGACCGTTTCGGCGACTGGGTGCGTTTAAATATTTTAACTTTCAATCAAATCCGCAAGGCTGAAATAAGGGCTGAAATAGCCGAAGAAAGATTAGCCGAATTTAAAGCGGTCGTTGAATCGGGCGAAGGGGAGGCCGTTGTTGAACAAGCTGAAAATTTGGTTCAAACGCGGGCCGACGAACTTCAAAGCGACCTCACGAATTTAGACAGCCAGGGCCTCGACGCGTCTTCTCTTATTGAAAAAGTCAACGCTCTGTCGTTTAAACGGCAAGGAGTTTTGGAAGACGTTTTAGATAAAGCTCCGGAGCGAGCCAGGAAGGCAATTACAAGAGCCATAGAAAATTCAAGAAAGGGTTTGTCTAAGGCCGAGGAGGTTTTGCAAAAGCAAGTGGAAAAAGGCCTGATTGACCAAAAAAAGGCCAAAGATATTACCGAAAAAGCGATCGAGAGGCTTAAAAAACAAGTTGAACACAGAAGCGAGAAATTAATTGCTCTAGCCGAAGAGTTGGGCGAAACTCCGCCCGAAGTCAAAGTTCTTTTTGAGGAAAAATTAAAACTTCTGGAAGATCGTTTAGTAAATGTTGAGTCCAAAAAGGAGTTTAAGGAAGTTAGGGGGGAATTAAAGGAAAATTTAAAAGAGACAGCCTCAACCATTCTTAAACTTCGTTCTCGTCATCAGCTTCGCGATGAAACGAGCGAGGAATTTTTGATGGACGTTGAGAACGAGCGGTTTAACCCGGAACAGAAAGCGTTTAAGATTATTGCCGAAGCCACGGGAATGGTCGCGATGTTAAAAATAAGGATTACTGCGGTTGAATCAGCCGGAAAAATCGTCGGCCAGAATATTAAAGAGCTTTTGGGAAATGCCGAAAAGCATCTTGAAAAAGCCACAGAGGCTTGGAAAGCCAAGAATTTTGGCGAGGCTTTTGGGCAGGCCAACGCCGCTTACCGCAACGCCAAAACCGCCGCGAAATCGCTAGATTCTCTTTTTGAAAATGATGATGAGGCAGTAAAGAAAATAGAAGAAGTTAAAACAAAAATTGAAAGACTTTCCGTGGCCATTGAAGAGTTTAAAACCAAATTCGGCGACATTCCGGTGACAGTAGTAAGGGTTTTAGAAGAGGCAAAACTTCAAATTTCTAAAGCCGAAGAGGCATTAAGCCAGAGTAATCCCCGGCAGGCCATATCTCACGTTAAAGCCGCGGAAAAAATGATTGAAAGGGCCAAATCGCTTTTAGAGGGGGGAAAGGAAGCGGTTCAAAAACGCCGAGAGCTAAATAAGGCGCAAGATGATAATAAAGTTGAGGTCGAAGATAAAGATGAAGCGAAAAATAAGGAAGAAAAATCTTCCATTCTGCAGAAATTGAGAACGAGTACGGGCATAGGATTTCAAAAACCGGCTGAAAGCGCAAAACCGGCTGAAATCAAGCCGATTGAGGTTGTGCCCGTCGATGGAACTTCGGCTATCAGGCCGTCCGCGCCATCGTCGGTTAAAGTACTCGTGACCGATTCGGGCTTTGAACCCCGCGAGGTTAAAGTCCAAAAAGGAGGAAGTGTTGTTTGGGTTAACCAAAGCGGTTCCGCGGTTTGGCCGGCATCAGCCGTTCATCCGACGCATGACATCTACCCGCAAAAAGGAGGATGTATTGGCAGCGCTTTTGATGCCTGTAAGCGCGTTGAAAACGGCGGAACATACGAATTTCGTTTTGACCACGTTGGGGCTTGGAAATATCACGACCATATAAATTCATCCCATTTCGGCTCGGTCACGGTAGTTGAATAATCCGTTGATGCCGGATATCCAGGAAAATGTTTCTCTAGCATATCACACGGTTTTTAAAATCGGAGGACCGGCCCGTTATTTTTGCGAAATCGCTTCAGCCGATGAATTGGCTGAAGCGATTTTGTGGGCGAAAAAAAACGGCTCGCCGTTTTTTATTTTGGGCGCGGGCTCAAATGTTTTGGTCGCGGATGGGGGATACGGCGGATTAGTTATAAAAAATCGAGCCGATAAAATTGAGTTACTTGGCGGTTCGACCGCCAAGCGGCGGTCGAACCGCCTCAAAGCTGATGCGGGTTCGTCAATGGCTAAGGTTGTCGCCGAATCGGTTAAAGCCGGACTTTCGGGTTTTGAGTGGGCGATAGGAATTCCCGGCACAATTGGCGGTTCGGTCAGAGGCAATGCCGGATGTTTTGGAAGCGAGATAAAAGATGTGGTTGAGTCCGTTGAAGCCTTTGATTCAGAAAAAACCATAAACTATAAACTACCAACTATAAACTGCAATTTTAGTTATCGCCACTCTCTATTTAAAGAAAATTCTAATTTAATAATTTTATCGGCGACATTGAAATTAAAAAGCGGCAATCCCACCGAATCCCAAAAATTAATTTCCGAATACGCAAAAAAGCGCGTAAGTTCTCAAGACATCGGAGCTAAATGCGCCGGATGCATTTTTAAAAACGTTGAATGGTCGCGCAAAGATTTGTCAAAAACCGAGTTTTTGACAAGGTTTCCGGAGCTTAAACAATTTTCTAATCAAAAATCAATTCCAGCCGGTTTTTTAATTGACCGTCTGGGGCTCAAGGGGCATAAAATCGGGGGCGCACAAATTTCTTTAAAACACGCCAATTATTTTATAAATACAGGCAATGCTTCGGCTGAAGATGTTTTAACTCTTATAGCCGTAGCTAAAGAAAAAACACAGAACCACTACGGTATCTATCTAGAAAAAGAAATCCAATTGCTAGTTTAATGAAAAAACGGCTAATTTAAGCCGTTTTTTGGCATAAGATATCCACAGGGAAGATAATAAATAAATTCTCTATAATAGAGTAAGGAGCATCAGGTATTGCTCCGAGAGAATCTAATGAACCGCGGTCGCGGAACTTTTCTAGAAAAAAACGCTTTTTGCGCAAAATTTTTTGCGTTAGGTTTGGTTTTATCAACCATTCTTTTTTCTGTTTTT
>JBBTVC010000039.1:0-26546 GCA_038063435.1 Patescibacteria group bacterium
CCGCCAAAGAAAAACTTGAAATTGTCGCCTCGCTTTGCGAGGCCAAAACCGCCAAAGAGCCCGGAAAAACAATCGGCTCGAACCATGTTTTAGGAGAAAGAAGAAAAGAAAATTTTTTAATCATTGAATTCATAGGATTTTGGCAAGAAACAGCAGAAATGCTGATTTTTTGTTGGGCTTGACAACTAGCATCAAATATGCTAATCTTTCTACAGAATCGGAATTGTCCGAAATCCCCTTGCCGAGAGGGTTTCTCGGTAAATCGCACCTTACAGGAGGAATAACGATGAGCAAGATCGCACTCGCTGGATTGAACAAGGCGGACGTGCTGGCGGCACTCTACAACGCCTCGAAGCCCCAAGGCATGGGGTTCGTGCACTACGAACCCAAGCCGATGTCGCGGGAGGAGGCGGAGGGCCTGCTCAAGCAGACCACCTACTTCGACTACCTCAAGGGCCGGGTCATGAAGGTGAACCTCGCAGGCGACGAGCTCGACACGTGGGGCTACGACCGCGACAACGGTCAGGGAGCCGCGGAGCGTGCCATCGCGGAGCTTCGCTCGACCGGCGACGCCAACTCTTCGACCATCCAGGCGGCGCATCACACGAACACGATGGAAGCGGCCGAGGATGTGAAGGCGCATCTCAACGAGGAGAGCCACGTGGAGAAGGGTGGCCGCGTTGCCACGTTTCACCTTGGCTTCTCGGATGTCGCCGACAAGCTTGGTCCCGCTGTGGATGAGGCCGTCAGGAAGCGTCGGGCGTAACCAATCGCTCTCGCTTCGCCCAAAGGGGTACGTATGAGGAAACTCTGCGTACCCCTTATTTTTTTCTAAAATCATTGAAATTTTCATAAAAATGTTTTATTCTTTAGATATACGCTTCGGGAGTTCTTGAATTGGATTGCCGCCAAAGAAAAATTGGAAATTGTTAAATCTCGCGGCGAAGCCGCTCCGAATTCGCGGGGGGTTCCTTGCCGAAATGCGTTCGGACTAATTCAAGAATACTGCACCAAAACAAAAATCCCCGACGGGAATTACCGTCGGGGTCGTTTTTTTATTTTTTCAATTCGGAGGCAATTATGTTCCGCTGAATGGGATTTGTGCCTTCGTAGATTTCAAAGGCCAGGGAATCGTTTAACAGCCGTCCGGCCCTGATTTCGCGAAGATAGCCCGAACCGCCGTGAATCAAAATATTTTTATGAGCGAGGTCGGTCGCGATTTCGGTCGTTCTGATTTTCGCGGCCGAAGCCCATTTGCGAAAATCCGGCGAACCGGAATCTCGAAGAGTTGCGGCATACATCGTCCAAAACTCCGCCTCCTTAAGCGCAATCGCCATGTCCGCGAGCATGTGACCCATGGCTTGGTGTGAAATAATCGGCTTTTCAAACGCTTCCCTTTCTTTGGCGTAAGCAAGCGCGTCTTCAAAAGCGGCTTCGGCCACTCCCCAGGCCTGGGCCGCGATAAAAACACGGCCGGACTGCAGAGTGTCCATAAAAATTTCGTAACCTTTGCCAACGGGCCCCAAGGCGTTATAAATAGAAACCGGCGTATTTTCAAAATGAATCTCGCCAAAAGGAGCGGAGTGCAGGCCTCTCTTTTTCTTCTGGATTATCTCTACGGCTGGATTGTCTTTTAAATCAACAATAAACGCGGCGAAGTCCCCGCCCTGGATTGATGGCGGCCAAACCGGCCTGGATTTCAAGCGGGCCAAAACTATGGCGAAGTCGGCAAAAGTCACATTGGTAATAAATGCCTTGTCTCCTTTTATATTGAAGTTGTAGCCCACCGCGGAATTTGCAACCCAGTCGGCTGAAGTCTTAATTCCTTTGACATACGAACCAAAATCAGGCTCGGTCAAACAAAAACACCCAAACTTTTTACCTTCTATTGACGGCTTAAGGTATTTTTCAATCTGTTTCGGCGTGCCATATTTAACTATCGGATGAACGACCAAAGAGTTGGGAACGATAAACAAACTCAAATCGCCCGCGGCCCAAACTTTGGCCAGCTCTTTAGTGATAAGCATCTGTGAAACCGAATCCAGCCCCATCCCGCCGTGTTCTTCGGGAACATTCGCGCCCAAAAATCCCGCGTCAGCCATCTCTTTAAAAAGATGCATCGGGTGCTTTTCTTTTTCCTCGTATTCATTGACTATTGGAGCGAAATGACGCTTGGCAAAGTTCTTAGCCATCTCCTGGAGCGCTTTTTGCTCGTCGGTCAGGTTAAAATCCACAATCAGCCTCCTTTATTGAGTTTTAAACTCCGCTTTGATGCTACACTATTCTTTTTTATGCTACAATCATTTTATGCTTTTATCCCGCAATGCAATTTTAAGACACCTGAAAGATGGCAATATAATTATTGACCCTTTTGATACGAGAAAACTTAAAACCACAAGCTATGACGTGACGCTCGGCGAGTATTTTTGGCGCGAATCGCACCCCAACGGCGGACACACTATACATAATATATACGACGACGCCTCAACCAAACGCATCTGGTCAGGTCCACAACAAGCGCAAGCATCAGAGAAACTGGCAAAACAAATGAGCATGCGCTTTGCCAATATAAAGCCGTCCGATAAAATAATAATGCTCCATCCGGGCGAAACGATTCTCGCGCACACACAGGAATATATCGGCGGACGGACAAAATGCGTCGGTAAAATGTACGCCCGTTCGTCTTTAGGCCGGAATTTCATTGAAGTCTGCAAGGATGCCGGATGGGGCGATGTCGGCTATTTCAACCGCTGGACAATGGAAGTGACCAACAACTCCCAGCACTTCACAATACCGCTTGTCGTCGGACGGCGCATTGCTCAAATGGTTTTCTATGAAGTTGAACCAATACTTGATAAAGACTATTCCCAAGACAAAGGGAAATATCAGGCGGCTGACGACCTAAAGAAGCTCAAAAAAGAATGGAGCCCGCACATGATGCTGCCTAAAATGCATCTTGATTGGGAAGTAAAAACATCTTAACATCTACAAATACGTTCTTTTAGCTTGGAGGTAGTCGCTTGATCAATGACGCAAAAGGTCTTTCGGAGGCCTTGGAAAAAGAAGGAATTTTGCGGAGAGGCCACTTTGTATTGTCCGGCGGAGAGCATAGCGACCAATACATAGACCACGACACTATTTACGCCAATCCATTTCTTGTTTCCGTATGCGGACAGATTTTGGCGGATATATTTAAGACAACGACGGTCGAAACTATAATCGGTCCGGCTATGGGCGGCAACACTCTTGCGCATGAAACAGCCAGATGGCTCTCGCACTCCAGAAGTTCAAATATTCATGTGGCCTACAGCGAAAAAAGCGGATCGGCATTCACGATAGTTGAAACCCACAAACAATTTGTCGTCGGCAGACCCATTCTTTTCGTGGACGATGCTCTGACAACCGGACGCACTTTAAGAAATTTAATTGAGACCGTAAAAAAAATAGGGGGGCGGCCGGCCTATGTCGGAGTAATCTGGAACCGCGGAAATCTTGTTTATCTTGACGGCATGGATATACGCTCTATCATTGCCCAGCGCCTTCAATCATGGCCTGCCGCTAACTGCCCCTCTTGTCTAAGAGGCGATCCGATAAATACCGAATGCGGCCATGGCAAAGAATTTTTGGAGAGTTTAAAAAAATAACTACTGCGATTTTTCGTAGTAGTTTTTTGTCAGATAAAAAACTAAATATGCGGATAAAATACCGATAACGGCGCCGCCGAGAATATCAGACGGCCAATGAACGCCGGCGATAACACGGCTAATACCCATTGCCAAAGCCAAAAGATAAAATAATATTCCCCATTTGCGGTAGTAAATGAAGACCGCGCCAGCCAGCGCAAAAAAGAATGTGGCATGACCGGAAGGAAATGAGCCGCCGCCTGAATGGCCGATTAATTGATAAACGCCGTCTAAAACCTCAAAAGGCCGGGGTCGGTCATAAAAAAATCTGATGGCATCAGCGATGATGAAGCGGGACAAAACTCCGGAAGCAAGCGCCAAAAAAACCATTTTTTTGGCTCGGTGAAAATCGCGTTTAAAATAAAAACTCGCCGCCAGAAAAATTCCTAAACCAAAAATCATCCACCATCCAAAATACTCGGCTCTGAAAATCACGCCTAAATCAAACAGAGGCCATCGGCCGGCAAAACTATTTAAATAATTAAAAATCGCTGTGTCCATCTTACTTTTTGGCAAGTGTAATTAAATTTTTAAAAAGCATAGCTACAGTCAAAGGACCCACGCCTCCGGGCACGGGCGTAAATAAAGACGCCTTTTTGGCAACCGCCGGTTCAAAATCGCCTCTAATTGTTCCGGCATCGCTCGAAACGCCGGCATCAAGCGCCACAACGCCGTCTTTGACCATGTCGGCTCCAATCAATCCCGCCTTGCCCACTCCGGAAATAAGTATATCGGCTTCGGCAACCGCGCGCTTCATTTCATCTTCGGAGCTATTTTCGGTAATGGCGCGGAACGGCAAATTTAAAGACGAAAGCCATAAAACAACCGGCTTGCCGACCAATTTTCCGCCGGCTCCGACAACCGCAATGTTTTTTCCGCGAAGTTCTGCGCTGTTTTTTTCCAAAATATATTTTATGGCGCCCACGACCGGAGGCATTATCGCAAAGCGTCCGCTTGCGAATTTACCGAGTGATTCCGAAGACAAAACATCAGCGTCTTTATTTGCTGGAATTGCGTCCAAAAAATATTCTGTCTTTTGTTTTATTTCTTCCGGCAGCGGTAGCTGGACGATAACTCCGGTATTTTTCTTATCGTGAACTATATCTGAAATATAAGCGCGCAATTTTGTCCGCGACTTCCGTATTTCTTCGGATGGCTTTTTAATCTCAACTTCGGCGCCTATTTCTTTGCCAAACGCCTTTTTTCTTTTGATGAAACTGTCTGATGCCGAATTTTCGCCTATATAAATAACCGCGAGCTTTATTCTCTTGCCGAGTTCCGCGACTTCTTTTTTAAGTTCCTCTTTAATTTCTTCGGCTAATTTTTTTCCGTCAATAATCATCGCGGTATTGGAAATTTTTTAACAAGGCGCGCGACCTCTCTTTTAACGCTTGCGGGGCTTAAACTATTTTTTAAAACGCCGTCAATCCACAAAGCAATCTGCTTCATTTCTTTTTCTTTCATGCCTCTGGTGGTAACGGCCGGCGTGCCGATGCGGATTCCCGAGGGATTAAATGGCGACCGGCTATCGTAAGGAATACCATTGCGATTAACCACTATCCCGGCGGATTCAAGAAGTTTTTCTGCGTCTTTTCCTGCTACTCCTTTTTGCCAGACATCAATTAAAAACATGTGATTGTCCGTGCCGCCTGAAACTATTCGCCAACCGCGCTTTTTTAATTCGCCGGCCAAAGCTTTTGCGTTTTTAACAATCTGACGCGCGTACTTTTTAAAAGACGGCTGCATCGCTTCGTTAAGCGCAACGCCGATGGCCGCGGTTTGGTGGTCGTGCGGCCCGCCCTGCCCTCCGGGAAAAACAGCTTTATTTATCGCTTCCTCGTATTCTTTTTTAAAAAATATCAAAGCGCCCCTCGGCCCGCGAAGAGTTTTATGAGTTGTGGTTGTAACGACATCCGCGTATGGAAATGGCGGAGGACAAACTCCTCCGGCGACAAGCCCCGCGAAATGCGCCATATCAACCATTAAAATCGCGCCGATTGAATCGGCAATTTTTCTGAATTTTTTAAAATCTAATTCGCGCGAATAAGCCGAGTATCCCGCGACAATCAGCTTCGGCTTTTCCATTCTCAAATTCTTGAGAATTTGAGAATAGTTTAAAACTTCGGTTTTTCTGTCAACAGTATAATGAGCCCAGCGCCAGAATTTTGAAGTAAGACTTACTTTTGAGCCATGCGATAGATGCCCGCCCTGATCCAACGCTTGCCCCGCCATCTTTTCTCCCGGTGAAACCAAGGCAGAATAAACAAAAAAATTGGCCGGAACTCCCGAAAGCGCCTGAACATTTACTCCCCATCCGCCAGCTGGCGGATTTGGATTTAATTTAAAAAGTTTAAGCGCGCGCTCTTGGGTTAGTTTTTCAACCTCATCAATAATTTTATTTCCGGCATAATAACGCTTCCCCGGGTAGCCTTCCGAGTACTTATTCATCAGAACAGAGCCCGTCGCTTCTCGCACTTCGCGGGAAGCATAGTTTTCGGAAGCGATTAAATTAATAACGCTTGATTGCCTCTTTTCTTCGGCCTTAATCAATTTTTGCATCCGAGAATCAATCATTTATTCAGAATACTTCAGCCGGTCATTTTTTTCAATTCTTCTTCGCTCACTGCGCCTTCTCTTAAAATTTTTGGGGGCCGTGTTGTGCAATCAAGAACAGTTGATGGTTTTGACAGCGTCAAATCGCCCGCGTCTAAAATTAAGTCTGGTTGAACTTTAAGATTCTTAAATTCTTCAATGAGCTCGCCTATTTTCGTATGTTCTTTTTCGCCGGAAACATTTGCCGAGGTGCCGGCAATTGGTCCGCCGAATTTTTCAATAATTTTTAAAATCAGATCATGATTGGGCATCCGAACACCGATAGTCCCACCGTCTTTTGTAGGCAAAACGCAAGTAATTTTCCCCGGCCAAACTTGCTTCAAAAACTCTTTTATTTTTTCGTCTTTAATATCCGCGATCTTATCCAGCATCTCGTATGACGACACAAAAACAGGCAGTTTTTTGTCTTCAGCCCTCCCTTTTATTTCAAAAACTCTTTGAACCGCCTTCTCATTTCTAAAATCCGCCTCGAGTCAATAAACAGTGTCAGTCGGCACCACAACAACGCCGCCGTTTTTTAAAATTCCAACCGCCTCCTCTAAAATTAAAGCGGAGTTTTCTGTTAAAATTTTTAAAACTTTCATAACAGCTTCTTTATTTCATCAAGCCCCCTGCAATCATGGTCGCATCCTTCGTGGCGGACGCGCGATGATTCTAATTCGGGGCGTATTAATTGAAACGTGCGAACAATTGGAAAATATTCCTTAACCGAATTTAAAGCCCTGTAAGGATTGTCGTCCACAAAAATAATCGATTCTATATTTTTAAGTTTTTCTAAAATTTCTCCCGCGGCCCTTACTTTTGTTTCGTCGTCGGTCACAACAACATCGTCAACAAGCGCGCCGACGCCGCTTGCGCTCACTTTTTCTTTTTGCCAGTCGCTGTCGCCTAAGGTCAAAATCATGCTTTTCCATCCTTTTTCGGAGATTGTTTTAAGAAACGGCACGGCGTCCGCATAAACAAAACGCGGCATTTCCTTTTTTAGATTATTCAGCCCTCCGGTGACAAGCGGGCGATTAAATCCGACGAGGTTTTTTTCAAAAAAATCCAGGTGCCTTTCTTGATGATACGCCAAACCCAGATTGTCGAGATGTTTTCTAAAAAGAGAGCGGGTGGAATCGTAATCGCTTTCGCTGATTCCATATGAAACAAAAGTTTTTTTAATTTCTTTTGAAAAAGAGTCGGTGTCAAAAAGAACGCTGTCAAAATCTAAAAGCGCTATTTTGGTCATACTAATTTTAAAATGGCTTCGGCTAATTTTTGGTGGTCATGCCTAATCAACTCACCCTTGCGAATAAGACCGGTTTTTACCACTTTCAGCTTTTTTAAACCCGCGGCCTTGTCAAAAAACGGGTCAACGAAAAAGGCTCGCTCTTGGCGATAGCGCTTAAGTACTGCCTCGGGCGGTTTTTGATTGTTAAAAATTACGGCGTCCAGAACTTCTTCACCGAGATAATTTTCAAGAGCCGAAACAAAGTCCTTAGCCACAAACCCATGCGTTTCGCCGTATTTAGTCATAAGGTTGCAAATAAAAATTTTTTTGGCCTTGGATTGCTCTATCGCCTCTGAAATTCCGCGCGCCAATAAATTAGGTAAGACGCTCGTATAAAGATCTCCGGGCCCGATAACTATTAAATCGGCTTGTTTTATGGCTTTGAGCGCTTTGTGATTGGCCCTTGCATCTGGCTCAAGCCAGACGCGCTTTATCGCAAGCTCGCCATCGTGTTTGGGAATATCAATGTTTGTTTCGCCTTTTATCACCGACCCGTTTTCTAATTCAGCAAGAAGTCTTACGCTTGAAAGTGTCACCGGAATAACCTCGCCATTTTCAACTGCTAAAAGACGCGACGCTTCGACCAGCGCTTTTTCAAAATCGCCGCAAATTCTTTCAAGCGCGGTTATTATTAAGTTTCCAAGATTATGGCCGTCGAGCCCCCCCTCGCGGAAACGATAGTTAAAAAGCTTGGCTAAAAGTTCGTCGGGGTGTTTTGAAAGCGCGATTAGCGCTCGCCGGACGTCGCCTGTAGGTAAAATACCGAATTCCTCGCGCAAAATTCCGGTTGAACCGCCATCGTCAGCCATTGAAACAATTGCCGAAAGATAAACCGAACTCTTTTTTAAAGCCGATAAAACGGTGTATGTCCCCGTGCCTCCGCCGATAACAACGATTCTTTTTTCTTTAGACATCATAAAACTTTTTCGGCTCTTAAAATTTCTTCGGCCTTTTTTAAATCGTCCGGTGTCGCGGTTGAAATCCATAATGACGATTTCGCCGCGAAAACATCGTGCTCTTTAAGCATCTGTTCAATCATGGTCGTAAGGTAGTATTCGCCGTTTTCATGGCGGATTGGTTCATATTTAAAAATACGGCCGTCGAGCGCCATCGCTCCAGTTGAAACGATGTTGGATTTCGGATTTTCGGGTTTTTCTTCAAAATTAATTATTCTTCCCAGCTCATCAACGCTGATAACTCCGAAGCGCCGCGGGTCATCAACTTCGGCCGTAAGTATCGCACAATCGTGCTTTAAAAGACACTCAAGCCCTTCCCGTCCGTGGATATCATCGGCAAAAAGCATTAAAAATTTATCGCGGCCTAAATATGGCTGGCAGAGCTTCAGGGCGTGCCCAGTGCCAAGTTTTTCTTTCTGCCAAACGTATTGAACTTTTAAACCCTGAAACTTTTCGCTCAAAAATTCTTTAATCTGCTCGCCCTTATAACCTATGACCACTATCAGCTCATCAATTTCTTTAGGCAGGGCATTGATAATGTGTTCAATCATCGGCCGACCGCTGATAAGCAAGAGGGGCTTAGGTTTATCATTTGTAAGTGGCCTCATCCTAACTCCTTCGCCAGCGGCTAAAATTACGCATTTCATAATATTTATTCAACAGTAACGCTTTTAGCTAAGTTGCGGGGCTTGTCGACGTCGCGCCCTTTTAAAACCGCCATATGATAAGCAAAAAGCTGAAGCGGTATTACCGAAAGAATCGGACTCAATTCCTCGCGCGTTTGCGGAATAGTTATGACATGGTGGGCGTATTTTTTAATATCTTCGTCTCCTTCCGTGGCCAGCGCTATTATTTTGGCTTTGCGCGCCTTTAATTCCTGGAGGTTAGAAATGGTTTTTTCGTAAACGCTGTCCTTAAGCACTACAACCATTGCCGGAAAATCCGAATCCACTAAAGCTATCGGGCCGTGCTTCATCTCGCCGGCCGGGTATCCCTCGGCATGAACATAAGAAATTTCTTTGAGCTTTAAAGCGCCCTCAAGAGAAACCGGCCAATTATATTTACGTCCGAGATACAAAAAATTATTGTATTTTGAGTAAGATTTGGCGAGCTTGCGTATTTTTCTGTCGGAAGCCAAAATTTTTCGCGCTTTTGACGGCAAGGCCAGCAACTCTTTCAGAAGATCGCTGGCTGACTCCTGATTGAGAAAGTTGCGCATACGGCCGAAGTAAACCGCGGCCAGAATTAAAACCGCGATTTGCGAAACAAAAGCTTTGGTTGAGGCCACGGCGATTTCGGGACCGGCGTGATTATAAATTCCGGCATGAACCTCGCGGGCAATGGAAGAGCCGACGACATTGACTATGCCCAAGGTCAGCGCTCCTGTTT
Source organism: Patescibacteria group bacterium (assembly GCA_038063435.1). Taxonomy (GTDB): domain Bacteria; phylum Patescibacteriota; class Minisyncoccia; order HO2-45-28; family HO2-45-28; genus HO2-45-28. The sequence continues at coordinate 9,915 of JBBTVC010000039.1, forward strand.
TTTTAGCTTCGCGAACCGCTTCCAAAGTATCGGCGGTCTCTCCCGACTGTGAAATAGCAAACATCGCCGTTTCTTTATCCATTATCGGCGGGTGATAACGAAATTCCGAGCCATATACAACTTCGGTGGGTAAATTGGCTAATTTTTCAAAAAGATACTTGCCGATAAGTCCGGCGTAATATGAAGTACCGCAGGCGGCAATAACCGCTCTTTTAATTCCGCCCAGCCGTTCTTGTGCTGAATCAAGTCCGCCGAGCTTCGCCCGTCCTTCTTTAGCCAGCGCCCGGCCGCGAAGAGCGTTTTCAATAACCTGCGGTATTTCATGAATTTCTTTTTCCATAAAATGATTAAATTCTCCTTTTTCGGCATCTTCCAGCGACCAATCAATCATTTTCACTTCTTTTTTGAGAGGCTTGCCGCTCTTTGAGCTGGTCCGCAGAATATTAAAAATTTTTTTTGATTTCGGACTCAAAACGGCCATTTCGTTGTCATTGAGATAAATAACTTTTCTGGTGCGCTTTAAAACCGCGGCCGCATCCGAAGCTATGATAAATTCATTTTTACCCACACCCAAAAGCAAGGGCGAGCCGCGCCTTGCTCCGATAAGCGTTCGCGGCTCATCAAGAGAAAAAACAGCGATACCGAAAGTTCCGACAACATGCCTCAAAGCCTGCGCCACCGCGGTCTGCAGTGTGGGCGCGCCGAACGCCAGACATCTTTCAATTAAATGAGTCAGAACTTCGGTATCGGTTTCGGAACGAAAAACATGTCCTTCGCGCATCAGCGCTTCGCGGATTTTATCGTGGTTTTCAATAATACCGTTATGCACGACGAAAATGCGGTTGCTACAGTCGGCATGCGGGTGGGCGTTGGAAACGCTCGGCTCGCCGTGAGTAGCCCAGCGGGTATGAGCAATGGCCAGAGAGCTTTGAGGTAAATTTTTTATTTTTTTTTCAAGCTCCGAAATTTTTCCGACCTCTCGCTGCATAAAAGCCTCGCCGCCGGAATCAACCGCCGCGATACCCGCCGAATCATAACCGCGGTATTCAAGACGCTTGAGTCCTTCAAGCGCTATTTGAATCGCATTTTTTTTGCCAATATAGCCGACTATTCCGCACATAAATCCACAATAATTTAATTTCTAAACGGTTTTTATCAGCGACCACAAATTATCAAAAATGATTCTCTGGGTTTTTGCGATTTTATCGTCTTTTACCAAAACTCCGAATGGCGTGTCGTCTTCGGCCGCCGAAATCAGAGCCACCTTCGGGCCGTAAATTAAAATATAGGCCGGCGCGTCTGAATCAACCCATTTTCGTTCGGCCATTTTAAGGTTTTGCGGGTCTCCGCCTTCACCCAAAGCAATGACTTTGGTTTTTATTCCTCGTTTTATTTTTTCTTTGGTGAAATCGGGGAAAAGCTTGTATAAATACGAACGAACCGATTTTGAAGAGTAAAGCGCGTATTCTTTTTCGGGAAGAGCATCCACTGTAATTAGAACATCCTCCAGCATCTTTCGGATTCCCTCGTCGGAGTCAAAATACTCAACCGAAGGCCTTCCGCCTTGTTTTGAATAAAAAGACAGGAGCGCGGGCAGGGCTTGGCGCACTCTTTCCTCGCTTATTTCAATTTTTTTCTTTTGGGCCTCAAGCGTATCAATTATGTTTTCGGGTGAGCGAACGCTAAAATGCCTGCGCGCGCCTTTACGCTCGCCCGTGACCAGCCCCCTTTGTTCAAGAGAATTCAGGGCATCATGAACCGACCCGCGATTTATTCCGGTTTTTTGGGCTAGAGCTCTGATTGAAGCCGAACCAAGGGGCAAAATAGCGCTATAGACCTGCATTTCCTTGTCAGCTAATCCTATACATTTCAGGGCATCTCTCACTTCAAGTATATATTTTAAGGGTATTTTTTGCCTACCCAAGTGTCAACGAATTTTCTACAAGAATTGGGGATAAGTATTTTGTCAATTCAGGCACTTGACAAACTCTGTGGATTTGCTATAATGGCGAAATAAGGCTTATGTGGCGCCTCTGTGCTTCGCCTCTATGGCGAATGTATATGCGCCCTAAGCCGTTCAGAGGCCGGCTTTCACTGGGCCTCACGTGTAATGCCCAGGGCCACTGACTTTTCGGTGGCCCTGGGCACGCAATCATAGTTCTTTTCATTTCGATCTCCTGTCGGTCCCGCGGGCCTGGTTAAAGACATGCGGGATACGCGGCGAAGAACAACATGCGGTTGGGCCGGATTCAGAGATGAAGTCGGCTAACGGGCATGCTTCGTTGAGGCGCATCGACAAAGATGTATGGTTGCGCCGGGAGACCACCTAATAATTCCAGCAGGGATTCCGCTGGCGTGAGATGACCGTCAGGCCCGAAATAAAGGGCTACTATCGTGTCATCGGCCGGGTACGCAACCCCGGCAAATCCAAAAAAAACCCGCCTTCCCCAAGAAGGCGGTAATTTTTTTGCCCCAATTTGACTATTTTATAGATTTATTGCTTTATATTGACAAACGCCCCAATGCCTACTATTCTATACGGCAGTCCTGAAAATGGACTTTTAACATGATTTCAAGCATAGCCGTGGGTTTAGCCCTCTCGCTAAACATACTTTTAGGACTAAACCCGCGATTTATAGAAAAACAACAGGCTCTGGAAGCCAAAAAAGAGCCTGAATATATAGAGGTCTGGCTGACCGCCTACTCCAGCACCCCGGACCAGACCGACAGCACGCCGCATATCACGGCGTCAAACACCAAAGTTCGACATGGCATAGTTGCCGCGAACTTTTTGCCGTTGGGAACGGAAATACAAATCCCGGAAGTATTCGGTGATAAAGTTTTGGTGGTTGAAGACAGAATGCACCGCCGAAAAACCGACTTCGTTGACGTCTGGATGCCCACGCGCCAAGATGCTAAAAATTTTGGCATCAGGCGCGCAAAAATCATAATAGTAGAACGTGGTCTTGACAAAACATAATTTAAATATTAATCTATATACGAACGTCTTTTGATAAAGGGGGTTTTAGGTGAAAATTGTACCCGCGCGGATTCATAGACTTTGGTTCGGACTTGCCGAAAAAATTAGTACTGCGTTTTTTATCGGAAAGATAGCGGCAGCAACGATCACGGTCGTATTTTTTTTCTATTTAGGCGGGGCTTTTTATTACCATTCTTTCCCGAGAATGTTTGAAGTTAAACAAGTAAAAGGCAAAGAGGGTTCGGCTTACACCGGAGCATTAGTTAAAATCGCCGAGGAAATGACCGGCAACTGGATGCCAAACGATCTTATCTGGCCGACTATACTTTTGGACAACCCGCAAAATTTCCAGCTCGGAGAGCTTGAAGCTATGCGCCATGCCATAAGAATGCTGCGGGATAATTTTTCACGGTTGCGTACCACGGATCGTATAGATAAAAATGTAGAAAAGGCCTTTGTCGGTTTTTCGAATGACCCGTTTAAATGGATCTTTCCCTCAGCCGAAAACAGATACCAGTACGGCTTAGATGGATTAAGAGACTATGCACTAAACCTCGCAACGGAAAAAAACTCAAAAACCCAATCTCATTTTTATCCGCGATCGGATAATCTGGTTGATTTCCTCAAACAATTCCTTTCGCTTCTGGGCGGAGTCAGTAATCGACTGGCTAATGCTCCAAGAGACCGGGATACGCGTCTAAGCGAGGAAACAGCTGGCGACACCACTATTACCGGAGAAAAACGCATTATTCACGCGACTCCCTGGTCTGAAATAGACGATAACTTTTACTTCGCCCGCGGAACACTATATGTTTTGCGTCATCTGATGGTTGCGACCAAACACGATTTCAGGCAAGTGCTGGAAAATAAAAAGTCTATGGAATTAGTCGACGCCATCATAGAAACTTTGGATCGAACTCAATTTGACCCGATATTTATCGCGAACGGAGGGTTGGGGTCGCTGGTTGCCAACCACTCGTTGCAACTTCAAGCGCTTCTTGAAGATTCACGCCAAAAAATGAGATCGCTTCAAAGTATTCTTGAACAATAAAAGCCTTGCGGTTTACCGCAAGGCTTTTAATTTATTTAATCTCCCGCCCTCTCCATTGTTCGGCTTTATTTATAAGAGAAATTAGAGAGCAAATAAACGCCGGCCATAAAAGAATGTAGCCGATAACCGACGTGGCCACCGACCAAAATTCCTCCGGGGACTTAATTGAATAAAAAACGGGTGTCAGCAAGAAAAACGCGATTGCGGCCGAATGAAACGCCGTCTTAATCTTGCCAGCCGAATTGGCTTCCATTTTATTTTCAGAGCGCCGATATCCAAAAATTCTTTCGGCGGTTGATATGACATCGCAAATTAAAAGCAGCGCAAATATGGCGACGGCATTCCAAGCGACGGTAAAAACGAGGGCCACAGAATATGACCAAAGAAATATTTTGTCTGCCAATGGATCCAAAAATGCGCCTAGGCGGGTTTCGCCGTACTTTTTTGCCAGACGGCCATCAAGCCAATCGGTCAATACCAGCACGAGAAACAAAAATAAAATTATATCTGGCGAAAAATTTTTTGCCAAATGCGGGTATCTGCCGGGAGAGCTCAACTGAAGATATAAAATAAACGCAAACGGCGGACCAAAAATTATTCTTACTAAACTTGCGCAATCGGCGTAGGACATATTAAACCTCGCTCAAAGGACCTTCAGTATTTATACCACGACCCGGTTAAGTTCTCAACTACAAAACGATGTTTACGAGTCGTCCTCGGACGACAATTATTTTTTTTGGTTTTTTACCGGCGAGACCATCCTTAATTTTTTGAAGGCCAAGAGCCTCTTTTTCAATTCCTTCGTCTGACGCCCCCGACGACGCCTCAAACCTATCACGGACTTTTCCATTTATCTGCACGACGACCGTTTTAACACTCTCTTTTGTTTTTGATTCTTCGTATTCGGGCCATTTTGATTTGTGCACACTTTCTTTCTCGCCAGTTTCACGCCAAAGTTCTTCGGCTAGAAAAGGCGCGAATGGCGCCAGGAGCTTTAAAAATGTTTTAAAACTTTCTTTGCCAGGGCCTTTTTCAAGAGAGTTTAGAAGAATCATCAGCTGTGAAATCGCGGTATTGTAATGCAGGCGCTCAATATCCTCGCCTATTTTTTTTATTGACTGATGCAGGGTCGTTTCCGAGACGCTGCCCCCGTCTTCTTTCTTAATTTTTTGTCCTAGATTCCAGACGCGATTTAAAAATCTATCAATGCCGGCAATTGATTCATCTCTCCAATCGCCTCCCTGTTCGTAAGGCCCGATGAACATCAGATGCATCCTTAAAACATCCGCGCCCAATCTTTCTATCCATTCATCTGGATTAACAACATTGCCTTTGGACTTGGACATTTTGGCGCCGTCCTTAATCAAAAGCCCGTGCGCGCGAAATTTTTTAAAGGGCTCCGCAAAATCGATCAAACCCCAATCGTGAAAAACCTTGGTCAGAAATCTTGTGTACAAAAGATGCAAAACGGCGTGTTCCGCGCCTCCGGTATACATATCAACCGGAAGCCATTTTCTTGCCCTAAGTTTGTCGAAGGGTTTTTTCTTGTTTTTGTGATCTATGTAGCGGAAAAAATACCAGGCCGAATCCAAAAAGGTATCGGAAACGTCTGTTTCGCGCCTTGCCTCACCTCCGCATCTCGGGCATTTTGTTTTCGCAAATTCTTCAACAGTCGCAAGCGGTGATTTATCTGTTCCGGTCGGGCGAAAGTCTTTGGTATCCGGGAGCAATACCGGCAAATCTTCTTCCGAAACAGGCTGCCAGCTACATTTTTCACAATAAATCATAGGAATCGGCGGGCCCCAATAACGCTGGCGACTAATCAGCCAATCGCGAAGGTGGTATTGAACTTTAGTCTCTCCGCCGACAAATTCTGTGATTTTTTTCTTAGCTTCTTCGGAACTTAAACCATTAAATTTACCGGAGTCAACAAGGTGGCCTTCGCCAACATAAGCCGAGTCCAAAACCGGACAAGTCTTTTCGGGATAATGCGGACAAACAACCATTTTTATCGGCAAACCGCACTTTTTTGCAAATTCAAAATCGCGCTGGTCATGCGCGGGCACGGCCATAATGGCACCTGTGCCGTATCCGGCCAAAACATAGTCGGCAATCCAAATTGGAATTTCTTCTTTGTTGGCTAGATTAATTGCCTTTATTCCTTTTAGCTCAACACCCGTTTTATCCTTGCCCTCGGCAATTCTTTCTTCTAAGGTTTTATTTTTTGCTTCTTTGATATATTTCTTCACTTCTTCTAGATTCTGAGTTCTATTTTCTAGTTTCTGCACAAGCTCGTGCTCCGGCGACAAAATCATGTAAGTCGCCCCGTATAGCGTATCCGGTCTTGTCGTAAAAACCTCAATATTGAAGTCCGACTTCAATATTGGAAATTTTATAGACGCTCCTTCAGAGCGGCCAATCCAATTTTTTTGCGCCGTCTTTACCTGCTCCGACCAGTCAATCTTATCCAAATCGTTTAAAAGCCGCTCGGCATAGTCCGTAATTTTGAAAAACCACTGCTCAAGCTCTTTCTTTATAACTTCTGTTCCGCATCTTTCACATTCACCGGCTAGAACCTGCTCATCCGCAAGAACAGTCAAGCATTTTGGACACCAATTTACGTTTGCCTTTCTGCGCACGGCAAGTCCTTTTTTAAACATCTGCACAAAAATCCATTGAGTCCATTTGTAGTATTCGGGGTCGTAAGTCTCTAATTTTTCGTCCCAAGCAAAACCATCGCCAATCATTTGAAGCTGGCGATAAAAATTTTTTTCTGAAACCTTCGCCTGCTCTTTCGGATGTTTGCTTATTTTGATGGCATAGTTTTCGGAATGAATCCCGAAACCATCAAGGCCGATCGGCTCGAAAACATCGTTCCCTTCCATGCGCTTTTTTCTTCCATAAATATCCGCTCCGACAAATGCGTACATATTGCCGACATGCAAACCTTCCGCCGAAGGATACGGAAACATCATCAGGTTATAAAACGGTTTTTTGGCCTTGCTTAAATCGGGCTCGTAGATTTTATCTTTAAGCCAGCGCTCCGCCCACTTCTTTTCTATTTTTTTGAAATCGTAGTCGGGCATTTAATTATTTTAAGCCATTTTGGCTTATATTGACAATCGCCAAAAAAACGCTAGCATAAAAACGGATTTACAACTTGGGAGGAAACGCAATGCTTGAACAAACATGGAAAGGCAAAAGTTATGTTGCCGGCCAGTGGGTAAATAGTGGCGCAGGCGATTTCTTTGTGTATAACCCGGCCGACACCGATAAGGTCGTGGGCGTTGTATCGGTTGCTACTAAAACAGAAATTGACAAAGCGGTTGATGCCGCAAACGAAGCGCTGAAAACTTGGGGACATGAATGGTCTTGGGTTAAGCGCGCTGAAGTAATTGACGATCTGGTTCAGTTGGTCAAAGAGCATCAGGAAGACATCGTAAAATTTGGCGCGTGGGAATCCGGCAAAATCGTAAATGAAATGAGAGCCGATGTCATTGAAGGCATTCATATGTTTCAGGTCTGCGCCGGACGCGGACGACAGCCGATAGGACACAAAATTTCTTCAGAAATTCCTGAAAAAGACGCCGAGACTTGTCTTTCGCCGCGAGGCGTATGCTCGGTAATCACGCCGTGGAATTTCCCGTTCGCTATTCCCACATGGCTTATCGGTCCGGCGCTTGTTTCCGGGAACCCTGTAATTTTCAAGCCATCCGAAGAAACTCCGCTTACAGGACAATTTTTGGTTGAACTTTTTGCTGAAGTTGCCAAAAAGCATAATGTGCCTCCAGGCGTCTTAAATCTCGTGCATGGCGCGGGCGAAGTCGGCGACTATCTGGTGCGCCATCCCGGAACTGTGGGTCAGCTCTTTACCGGCTCAAACGAAGTCGGAGCTGAAATCAAAAAAATCGCGGCGGCCCATCATGATAAATTCGCCGTTTGCGAAATGGGCGGGAAAAATTCCTTGATAATTTTAAAAGATGCGAATTTAGAACTCGCCGTAAATGCCGCGATTCTTTCAGCTTATAAAACCACCCACCAGCGCTGTGTTTCGGCAGACCTAATAATCGTTGAGGAAAGCATTGAGCCGGAATTCACGAAACGATTTTTGGAAATGACTGATCGCGTGCGCTTCGGCGACCCGTTTGACCTAAATTCCTTTGCCGGACCATTGATTAACAATGATGCAGTGCTCAAGTTTGCGACAACCGCCGAATTAGTCGTCAATGAGTGTGACGAGATTCTGCGTTTCAGTGCGGTTACGACACCGCCGGGCTTACCAAATTCTAACTTTGTTAGACCTTTTGTGGTTCGCATGCGCCATCGCCCGAATACTCATGCTCTACGAAATGAGTTTTTCACCCCAATTGTCGTCATAGTTCCGGTCAAAGATTTTGAAGAGGCGCTGTTTGTCGCAAATGATACGGAATACGGTCTTTCAATGGCACTTATCACCGAGGATTACCGAAAAATGCGCGAATTTAAGATGCGTGGTAAAGCCGGACTGAAATACGTCAATCTTCCGACAATCGGAGCGGAGGTCCATCTGCCTTTCGGCGGAATGAGACGCTCCGGCACCGGAATGCCTTCGGCCGCGTGGCTCTTAAACTACATGTGCCACGAAACGGCATATACCGTAAATTGCGGACACGAAATCAAAATGGCCCAGGGCCTTTCTGCAAAAACGAATTAACGAAACACCCCCGATGTCCGTCGGGGGCTTTTTTATTTTTTCCGCAAATAGTCTCAAATTTCACCATATGATGAAATTTGAGACTATTTAGGTTATTACCGAATTTTCAAATTAAAAACTCTTTTGGCGTTTTGGGCGGTGATTTCTGCGATTTCTTCAAATGTTTTTCCGCGAAGTTCGGCGAGACGCTTGGCAACCTCTTGAACATAAAGCGGTTCGTTCCTTTTTCCGCGATACGGAATGGGCGCGGCAAACGGGGCGTCTGTTTCAATCAAAATTTTATCAAGAGGCAAAAACCTAACAACATCGTCATAAACTCCGGTTATCGTAATGACACCCGAAAAAGAAAACGAAAAACCTATTTCTAAAAATTTTTCAGCGACCGCTAAAGAACCGACAAAAAAGTGAACATTTCCTCCGACCTTATCGCCACCCTCTTCTTTCAAAACACGGATCATATCCAAATACGCGTCATCGGAATAGGTCTTGTCGGCATTCTGGCTGGGACGGCAATGAAGCATTAGCGGCTTTTCAACCTTTTTTGCAAGCCCAACCTGCGCGCGAAACGCATCTTCTTGTTTTTTAAAGGTGGACAAAGTCGGACTTTGTCCAGAAGAAAGTCCGACTTTGTCCACACGGTAGTAGTCAAAACCACACTCACCAATCGCCACGACTTTCGGATGCGCGGCTAATTTTTCGTAATCTTCGGAGCGAAAGCCCTCGTTAAAATCGGTCGGATGCAATCCGACTGTGGCCCAAAAACCGTCGTATTTTTCGGCAAGCTGAATCGCGTCCTCGGACATTTTGAGGTCGGTTCCGACATTAATGCAAAAAACTCCGCCATCAATCGTGCGTTTTATAACTTCGTCTCTATCCGCATCAAAATTTTTAAATTGCAGGTGGGTATGAGCGTCAATTAACATTTTCTTTTCTGGTAAAAAGAGGGCCATCCAGCTTCACCCGAATTTCTTTCCACTCTTCTTTTGAATTAGAGCCTGCGCCAAAGGCGTTTAATATTTTATCAGCCGTATCCGGCAGAAACGGTTTTAACATCCAGCCCAAACTCAAAACGCCGTAGCTCAAGTTCCACAGGACTGCTTTTGTTTTTTTGGGGTCGGTTTTAACCAATTTAAACGGCTCATAAATTTGAACATACGCGTCAAGTTCGCCCAAAAGCGTCCAGACGATGTCTAAAACCTGTTTGAGCTGATAATTTTCAAAAGCGCACCGATAAGCCGGCCAAACTATCCGGTCTATCAGATACGGCGGGCTTATTAATTCCATCTTGGTCCCCTCGTCACCCGGAGCGAAAAACGATGAGCGCTTCTTTATTGGAACCGCGGTTAATTCTTCGGTTGAAGGCCGAACCAAAACCCCGTCAAAATATTGCTCAACCATTTTAGCCACCCGGCTTATATAATTACCAAGGCCGTTGGCTAAATCGGCGTTATAAACTTCAACAAATCTTCCTTCAGTGAAATCCGCGTCTTCAAACGTTGATATTTCGCGCAAAAGATAATAGCGCAGCGCGTCGCGGCCGTGCCGTTTTATAAAATCCAGCGGGTCTATGACATTGCCGATGCTTTTGGACATTTTTTGGCCTCCGACATTAATAAAACCGTGCACAAAAATTCCTTTGGGCACAGGCAATCCCACCGACAATAAAACCGCCGGCCAAATTATGGCATGAAATCTTAAAATGTCTTTTCCGATATTATGCAGGTCGGCCGGCCAGAATTCTTTGAATTTTTTTAGATCGTCGGAACCAAAACCCAGGGCCGTTATGTAATTTGAAAGCGCGTCACACCAAACATACATTGTTTGTGTTGCGTCGCCCGGCACCGGAATGCCCCAAGAAATATCTTTTGACGGGCGGGAAAAACTTACATCTTCCAAGCCGTTTTTTAAAAAGGCTAGCATCTCATTTTTGCGCGAATCCGGAAAGACGCGCATGCGGCCGGAAGAAATAAGTGCGATCAATTCTGTCTCGAAACGAGACAGGCGGAAAAAATAATTTTCTTCCTCTATTTTTTCGGGCGCTACTCCGTGGTCGGCGCATTTGCCGTCCGCTAAATCTTTTTGAGTGATAAAAGCTTCGTGTCCGACGCAATAAAGACCGATATAATTTTTCTTGTAAATGTCGCCCGAAGCTTCAAGTTTTTCCCAAAGCTCAATTGCACCAGGAAAGTGGCGTTTTTGGTCGGATGTGCGGATGAAATCATCGGTTGAAACGCCGAGGTCCTTAATTAATTTCTTGAAAAAAGACGTGTTTTGGTCAACGAATTCCTGGACGCTTTTACCGGCCGATTCAGCCGCGCGCATAATTTTTGCGCCGTGTTCATCAGCACCTGACAGAAAAAAAACTTCGCGGTCGTTTAATCTCTGCCAGCGCGCGATAGCGTCAGCCTGCGCCAACTCCAAAGCGAACCCGATGTGGGGACGCGCGTTAACATAAGCTATGGACGTAGTTATATAAAATTTATCGGCCATCAAGTAATCTGTTTTCTTGCCGCGATATCGTTTATGAATTCAACAAGAACCGCGGCTAATGGAACCGCGAGCAACAGGCCGAAAAATCCGCCGAGTTCTCCGCCGACAATTAAAGCAATGACCACTAAAATCGGCGGAACGCCGACTGACTTTTTAAAAACCACGGGCACTATCAGGTGATTTTCAAACTGCTGGACTACGAAATAAAAAACTATGACAACCAAGCCTAGCGCCGGGCTTTGTAAGGAAGCGATGAGTACTGCCGGAATCGCGGCCAACACCGGTCCGAATACGGGCATGAGCTCAAAAATGGCCGCAATCACAGCGAGCGACAAGGCAAATTTTATCTGTAAAATAGTAAGTCCTATGTAAACCATGACGCCTATCAAAACCCCCAGAAGTATTTGCGCCTGCAGCCACGCGCCTATTTTGCGCCTGGCTCTTGACCACAAATCCAAAATATATCTTTCGTATTCAATAGGCGTCACTATTCTTAAAAAATTCTCAATGCCTCTTTCCTGCACCGCAAGATAAAAAGATATGACCACCACCAAAATGAAAGAGAGCGCTCCGCCGAATACGACCGATGTCGCCTGGAAAAATCCTCCGGCCAGTTTCTCAAGATAAACTCTGGAGTTATTTATCAAACCGACAATGGCTTCAGATGTCGAAACCGGAATTTGGGGCACCAGCTCAAAAAAAGCTCCCGAAGCGCTTTTTATAAAAGATTCCGGGGACACCGCCGCGATTTCAGCGAAAAGCGGAGGAATAATGATGGAAAACGCGGCGATTAAAAATGAAAAAGCGATAATATAAACCAAGAGGACGCTCAAAATTCTCGGCAAGCGATAACGCATAAACCACTGAGCCGCGGGCTCAATAGCTGACGCTATTACCACCGACAAAAGAATTATCGCAACGACGTCACTGATTAAATACAAAAAAGCAAAACCCAGAATTACAAATATAAACCTTAAAAAAGTCCCGGTTGAAATTTCGATTTTAGTTATGCCAGACATGTTTAAATTCGTTTGAGAATATTTATATAATCTTTTGAATCGCGATGAGGGCCGATAACCGCCAAATTAAGTTTGTCCGGTTTAAGCAATTCCCCAACCGCTTTCATAATATCACCGCTCTTTACTTTTTCAATGTTTTTAAAAAGCTCTTCGGGTGTTTCTATTTTTTTATAAAACAAAGCTTGTTCGGCCAAAAAAGTCGCGATTTCGTCCGAAGACTCAAAAGACAGGGCCATCGAACCCCTTAAATAATCTTTGGCGAATTTTATTTCTTTTTCCGAAACGCCTCGCGTTTTAACGTCTTTGAGAATTTTTATCATCAGCCCAACCACCCGTTTCAGCTCTCCATGCGGAATTCCGGCCGAGCCCGCCAAATAGCCCGAATCGGTGTAATTCTGGGTTGAAGCGCGGACATAGTAAGCCAAACCCAGTTTTTCCCTGATTTCCATAAAAAATCGGCTGGACATATTTCCGCCCAAAATCACGCCTAAAAGCCCGAGGGCGTAACGCCGGTCATCAAACATATCGTACCCGCGAAAACCCAGAACCAAATGAGTCTGGTCGGTTTCTTTAAATGTAAAGTTAACGCCGGGCCCTTTTTGAATTTCTTTAATCGGTTTCTTGGAAAAAGCTTTGCCGTGCTTGAAAGACGAAAAGGCTTTGATGATTTTTTTCTCAGTACTTTTGGCGTCAATGTTGCCCGCAGCAATTACCAAAGCGTTGGAAGCGACATATTGTTTTTCTTTATAATCCAAAATCTCGGCGCGTTTTATGCGATTTATTATTTCTTTGGTTCCGGCAATGTCCCAGCCGGCCGGCTGATCGCCGTAAAGCAAAGTTTCCCAGAGATCGCCTATTTTACGCTGGGGCATGTCTTCATACATGCTGATCTCCTGAATTATCACTCCGCGCTCGCGCTCAATTTCATCGGCTTTAAAAAGAGGCTCAAGCAAAATATCCGAAACTATGTCCAAAGCGGAATCAAAATGCTTGCCGGCGGCCTTGACCCAGTAGCCGGTTACCTCTTTTGACGTGAAAGCATTATGTTCGGAACCAAGCCCATCAAGCGCGCGGTTTACCTCTCCCGGCTTTGGCCGCTGTTTGGTGCCTTTAAAAAACAAATGCTCCAAAAAATGCGAAATGCCGTTTATATTTTTAGTCTCGTATTTTGAGCCGGTGCCAACCAAAACCAGAAGCGTCATGGCTTCAGTTCCTTCCATCGGCGCGGTTATTACTTTAAGTCCCGATGGCAGAATTTTTTTATAAAATTTCATATTTATATAATAGCATTTATTTAAAAAACGCTCCGCCGAAGGCGGAGCATAAGACAACTTAAGATCTAACCCATAACCCGACGAATACTATAGCGCTGACGACGATAATGGTCATCAGAATCGTAACAACAAGTTCTTTCCGCATAATAAACCCTCGATCTGTGGGACTGACCTTGCGTCCATCGCTCATCTGACTCCCTCCTTGAAATTTTAAAACCAGCTTTAAGATAGCATATCTTTAAACCATCTGTCAAGCTCTCCTGCTTTTTTGCGCACCTGCTCGCCCGAATCGCGGTCGCGGACGGTTACGGTGTCGTCTTCAAGTGTTTGGTAATCAATAGTGATGCACCAGGGCGTTCCGATTTCGTCCTGCCGGCGATAGCGTTTGCCGATGTTTCCGTTATCGTCAAATTCAACCGCGTCAATTTGTTCCCTCAAGTTTTTATAAATTTCTCTGGCTTTTTCAACTAAATTCGGCTTATTTTTGACCAAAGGAAAGACAGCAACTTTAACCGGCGCGATTTTCGGCAACAATTTTAAATAAGTCCTCGGCTCTCCGCCAAGCTCGTCTTCGGTGTAAGCCGAAACCAAAACCGCAAGAATTGTGCGCCCCAAACCAAAAGTCGGCTCAACAACGTGAGGGATAAATTTTTCTCCGTTTTGCGGGTCGGTGTATCTCAAATCAATTCCGGACTCTTTCATGTGCCGCGACAAATCATAATCTGTGCGATAAGCCAAACCATAAAGCTCTCTTTTTCCAAAAAGATAATCAAATTCAAAATCAATTGTCCGTTTTGAATAGTGAGCTCTCTCGCCTTCGGGCACCTCAAGTTCATTAACCATCGCTTTATCAATGCCGACTTTTTCAACCCAAGACCACATTTCCTTTCTCCATTTTTCAAAATGCTCTTCCCACTCGCTTTCACGGCAAAAATATTCAAACTCCATCAAGTCAAACTCCCTCACGCGGAAAAGAAAATCTCGTGGCGCAATCTCGTTTCTATACGCCTTGCCGATTTGAGCTATGCCAAAAGGGATGGTTGCGCGCGTAGTATCTAAAACATTTTTAAAATTAACAAACATGCCTTGGGCAACTTCTCCTCGAAGATAGGCTTTTGATGTTGCGCCGGCCACACTGCCGGTCTCTACCGGAAACAAAAGATTGAATGTTTTTTTATCTCCTAATTTTCCACCGCATTCCGGACACTTCGCTTCATCTTCAAGTCGGTCGGCCTTAAAACGTTTTTTACATTTATTGCATTCAACCATCGGGTCTGAAAATCCTTCCAGATGGCCGCTGGCGCGCCAGACCGCTTCGGGCATTATTGTGGTCGTCGCAATTCCATACATATTTTCGTGGCTTTTTACAAAGTGATGCCACCACAAATCTTTTATGTTATGCGCGAGCTCGGCGCCATACGGCCCAAAGTCCCAAAAACCAGCTAGCCCCCCATAAATTTCGGAGGCCGGATAAATAAAACCGCGCCTTTTGGCAAGCGAAACTATTTTTTCCAGTTTATTTTCGGCCATTATAAAAGTCTAAATGTAAGTAGAGCAATTGGCAATCGGCTACTGAACCACGACGCCATCAGCTTGTTTGGCTTTAGTGTCCGACCTTGATATGTCGGTTGTTAATGATGATTCCGCGGCGCTCAAAGCATTTCCGGTAAAATCGTCTCTGCCCTCTGCCGTAATATCAAAAAGCAAAACCGGCGAGTTGTTTATCTGATCAACCGATGGAACCAGGCCGATTTGAAAAGAAATTTCTCTGGCGGGCTGATTTATTCCGACTCCGGCCTTAACCACGCCGGGGCGCCAGACAATTTCTGATTTTGCCGAGTCATAAACCATGGATTCGCCGGGCGGACTATAAACCCCCTTCCAGCGGACATAGGCCGGCAAAGACGCGCGAACCAAAACATTGCTCGCGTTATTAGACAAATTGGCCAGAGTCCAAACCGCGGTGTAAATTGTTTCCTGACCGACTTTGGGCGGCAATAAGCCCTTGCCTGGTAAAACCGCTGAATAATAGAATCCTCGGCTTGATAATTGTAAAGATGTTTCAATTTTAAGCTCCAATTCGAATTTACCCGAAACATCCGCATCACCCAGACCCAACGGTCCTGAAGCCGGTTTAATCTCGCCTTTTAATTTAATTGTCGGATTCACCAGATTTTTTCGCGACAAGGCAATGGCGTCTAAAACCCTGAAAGAAAAACGCGCTGCGCCCGATTCTCCCGGATCAAGCAAAGAAAGGTCTTGCGAGCTTGATGGCGACCAAACCACTTTTTTATCAAATCCGCGATATGAACCTGAAAAAACCGAAATAGTTCTTTCATCTACGGCTTCGCCCGAAAGCTCAACTTCAATCGTGGCATCACGGACCGACTGCAAAAGGTTGTTTTTCCATAAAATATCCGCGCTGACCAGATCGCCACTTTTAACCACCGACACGGCGTCCTGGCTGTTTATTTTTACTACAAGGTCAATGAACATTTTTTTAATGGTGAAAGAGTGAGTCGCAGCGCCATAGACCGACAAAGTCTTGCCCTCAAGCGTCCCGACTTGGGCCGTAATATTTTTCTGATCCATGTCTTCGCCTTCAAAAATTCCTGAAACAGTTATGGACCTCGTTTCTCCCGGAGCAAAATCGCCCAAAGCCCATCGGTTTTGGCCTTCAACGGGCTGGGGTTTTGCGTTTTTAAAAGTAAAGCCCGCGGGATAAATCAGATCCAGCGTCAAACCCTTAATCGCATCTGACGCGTTTGAAACTAATCTCGCCTCAAAACTTATTTCGCGTCCGGAATTTATCTCTTGAGGCGCCGATATCGAAACGCCTATGGGCGAGCGTATTATCTTGACCAGATTCTCGGCTTTTTTTTCAAAAATGGCATTTGATCCCTCGGTGCGATATTCCAAAACAGCTTCAGCTTTGGCCTCAAAATTTTCGGGTCCGAAAATATATGCGGCAAACGTCTGGCTGATAATGCCATCCGCCGGCACTTCGCCAACAG
The DNA here is from genome assembly GCA_038063435.1 of Patescibacteria group bacterium. GTDB lineage: Bacteria > Patescibacteriota > Minisyncoccia > HO2-45-28 > HO2-45-28 > HO2-45-28. The sequence continues at coordinate 26,436 of JBBTVC010000039.1, forward strand.
CGACTCTTTCAATTAATACCGACCCGGAAATTTTATTGACCGGCCTAGAGCCGTCCGGATATTCAAAATTCAATTCGGCCGAAGCCAGTTTGACGTTATTGCGATTATTAA
>JBBTVC010000040.1:0-3333 GCA_038063435.1 Patescibacteria group bacterium
GCATCTCACCCATTCTCTTAGTTGAACCGTAAGGATGAAGAGATTGGGCTGTTAATTTCATACCTTCACGCAGAGCCGGCTCCGGCTGGTCGCCATAAGCCGAGGAAGACGCCGAATAAACCACCCGCTTTGTTCCGAAAGCCTTGGCTAGTTTTAAAATATTCTTTGTGCCGATAGCGTTGACTTCAAAATATCTTTCGGGGTTTTGAAAAGACGGCTGAATACGCGCAAGAGCCGCGCAATGGAAAACGATTTCGGGTTTAATTTCACGAAAAACTTTTTCTAATTTTATAACGTCCGAAATATCAATTTGAAAATTGGGCGCTTTGGGATTGGCGTTCTCTTTTTTTCCGGCATGCATGTCATCAATAGATATGACTTCATCTCCTCTGGATACTGACGCATCAACAATATGCGAGCCTATAAAACCTAAGCCGCCTGTTACCAAAATTCTCATGTTGTTTTATTCTTTTTTATTATTTTAAAAAATTCCTTATCATGACGGCTGACATTGTCAACGGTCAGTCCTTGGGATGCCAGAATCGCGTCATTATATTTACGCATAGCCTCAAAAACTTTAATCCCTTTTTCAAGAAGCCGGCGATCTTTATTTTTGGGCGGGCTGGCGATTAATTCGCGCCCCAAAGCTATAATAGCCTCGGTGTCTTTAGGAAAACAATAGCCGCCGTATCCGCGATAATCGCCGTATTCGACATCCAGCCAAGCGCCGCCTATTCGCGGGTCATGAGCCAAAATATGTCTGATATTATTGTAATCAATCTTGGTCTTAATGCCGTTTTTATTCACGGATTTTTCAAGATTGCGGTAAAAATCGTAAAAGAAATTCGCGAAAACGACTTTAAGCGCGCCGAAAGTATTCGCGGCGTATTTGCCTATTTCGGCTTCAGTTGGATTTATATCGGCCCACCGAAGAGCGTCTTTATGCTTCGGCGAAGTGAAGGGCGCTGGCGGCAGAATATTTAAAATTTGTGACGCGAAAGATTTGGCTTCAGCGGTTGGCGCCACAATTTGCCTGTCCGGATTCAGCATATTCTCCCAAGCGCGCGCTTCGGTTAAAAATTCCGGACTAAAAGCTAGAGCGCAATTATATTTTTTAGCCAGCGCTTCAGTTGTGCCTGGGATGACCGTTGATTTTATCACCATGATTTTAGCGCTTAAAGCGTATTTTTTAACAACCGATTCTATTATTCCGGTATCGCACGAGCCGTCTTTTTTTGATGGAGTCGGAACGCAAACAAAAATAATTTCGGCCTTATGCGGGTCGTCATTATAGCCTTTTTTAGGATTCGCGTCATAACAAAAAAGATTTTTGCCGCGTTTAAAACCGCGCTTTTCAAAATATTTTTTCAGCGCTCCGCCGACCATGCCTACTCCAACAACGCCTATTTTAGGCTGAACCATAATAAAAACATCATAAACAGTTGCTATCTATAATACAACTAGCCCGCCCAACTGGAAGTCACGCCTCAAACGTGCTATATTTATAGGCAAATGAAGGTCTACCGCATAAAATCTTTAATCCTGATTTTAGGAGATCTTTTTTTCTTTTATGCCGGGCTATTTTTAACCCTCCTTTTAAGATATAACTACGCCGAATTTGAAGCCGACTTTGAAAAGTGGTGGATGCTTCACCTCCTGCCGTTTTCAATATCATTTGCCGTTTGGATAATAATCTTTAACATTGCCGGGCTTTACGATCCGCTGTCGTTTTCACTAAGACCGCAGGTGCGCGACCGCGTAATACGGGCGATGATTTTTTCGGGCGCCATTAGTATCGTTCTTTTTTACACCCTGCCTCAATTCATCATCACACCAAAAACAAATCTGATAATTGATATCGCCATTTCAACAATCCTCATACTAACCTGGCGTAAATTTTACGGACTAATTCTTGCGCGTTCGGAAAAAACCCGCGTGATTTTCTTCGGCTGGTCGCAGGAAGCCGAAGACACGGTTAATCTTTTGCAAAACAATCCCCAGCTTGGTTATGAAGTCGCAGCACTTGTGCTGCCGGACGAAAACGCGCCGAAACCCACGAGCAATATTCCGATTTTTGTTTTCAATCGCGGTCTGCCGAAACTAATAGGCGAAAAGCGCGCCGGCCTCGTCGTTGCTTCCGGCGACATTCGCGCGAATGCCGATTTTATAAAAATTCTCTATGAAGTTCTGCCTTTGGGCGTGACCTATCTTAATTTTCCTCAATTCTATGAGGGGATTACCGGCAAAATCCCGGTTTCAATGATATCCGAAATGTGGTTTCTGGAAAATCTGGCCGAAAGCGAAAAAAGGTTTTTTGAAACATCAAAAAGGGCTTTTGATATTTTTGCCGGTTTTATTCTAGGCATAATAGCCGCTTTAGTCCTGCCGTTTGTTGCTTCGGCCATAAAACTGGAAAGCTCTGGATCTATTTTATTCCGCCAAAAAAGAGTCGGCAAAAACGGCCGCTTGTTCGAGTTGATAAAATTCAGGACTATGGTTAAAAACGCGGAAAATGGCCAAGCGGTCTGGGCTAAAGAAAACGATAAGCGCATTACTGCCGTCGGGCGAATGCTTAGAAAAACTCGTCTGGATGAACTTCCGCAGATATGGAACGTAATCAAGGGCGAAATGTCTTTAATCGGTCCTCGCCCCGAAAGGCCGGAATTCGTTGAGGGACTTAAAAAACAAATACCGCACTATATGATGCGGCTAATGGTCCGCCCCGGACTTTCGGGATGGGCGCAGATAAACTTCCCTTACGGAGCATCAGTAGAAGACGCGATGGAAAAGCTCCAATACGACTTGTATTACATCAAAAATAGGTCCTTGGGCCTCGATATCTCAATCGCGCTTAAAACTTTATTCATAGTTGTTTCCAGATCCGGAAGATAATATGACGATAATCCAAATTGGAAATAAAATTCTGCGTAAAATTTCTGAGGGTATTTCGGCAAATAAAATAACCACCGCTGAAACCAGAGAACTGATCGCCAAAATGTCCGGGGCCTTGCGCAAAGAACCGCAGGGCGTAGGATTGGCTGCTCCGCAAATCGGAGTTTTAAAATCCGTGTTTATAGTTTCGGGATACGCGTTTAAACCGTCGGCGCTCGTTCAAAAAGAAAACGACGAGGAACTAAAAAAAAGAAAGGCTAAAGAAACCTATTCCGTATTCATAAATCCGAAAATCATAAAAACTTCAAAGAAAAAAAGCCTGCTTTCCGAGGGGTGCCTTTCGGTTGCGGGGAAATTCGGCAAAGTCCGGCGCTCAACCAATGTGACGATTGAAGCTTATGATGAAAATGGAAAAAAATTCTCTCGTGGAGGAGTGGGGCT
>JBBTVC010000041.1:0-1139 GCA_038063435.1 Patescibacteria group bacterium
TGGACAGAACGGCGCTCTTCTAAGGCGCATATGGGGGTTCGATTCCCTCCGAGGGGACTGCAAACAAAAACACATGATTTTTTCATGTGTTTTTGTTTGCTCTGTTTGGTTGGGAAATCGAACCCGGGAAGGGGGTCGGGGAAACGGGAGTTTCCCCGCGGAGGAAAGCAGCGACCCCGCAGCTGCGGGGGAGCGCTGAAAACCGAAGGGTTGTCAGGGAGCGAGTGAAACGAGCGACGGGTTCGATTCCCTCCGAGGGGACAAAAAGAAAATTAGTTGTTTTGCCGCCGGCATTGTGCTATTTTTATTGCCGAGGCGCTCTTTTATTTTGGAGACAAAATGAACGCCAAAGACCGGATTATAGTCGGTCTGGATGTTGATACCCTGTACCGCGCCGAATTTTTTGTCAGGCTTCTTAAAGACGAGGTTGGGGGTTTTAAGATAGGCAACGAGCTTGCGCTGGTAATGCTGAAAAGCGTTATCAAGCCCTTGACCGATGAAATGGCAATAGCGAACACGCTAAGTGTCAGAAGAATTTTTGCCAATTTAAAATCCGGGCCGTATCACCAAAAGGTTTTTTGGGACGTTAAATTTCACGACATATCCAACACGATCGGCGCGTCTTCGCTTCAAGTTGCCGACTTAGACGCGGGGATGTTTAGTATACACGCGTCAGCCGGCAAGGAGGCGATTGAGGCGGCGGTCCGGAACAAAAAAGCAAGCAAGGTTTTTGGCGTTACGGTGCTGACTTCGATCAATGACGAAAAATGCGTTTCTATTTTTGGCGATTTGGCCAATGAAAAAGTTCTGCAGTTCGCTGAAATACTTTTAGATGCTGGAGCAGACGGAATAATTTGTTCTCCGCTTGAGGTTGCAATGCTAAGGGGGTATTCGAAGTTCAATCGGCTGAAAATTGCGACACCCGGCATAAGACCTTTGTGGTATGAAAAAAATGACCAAGAAAGGGTTATGACTCCGAGCGAAGCTATCCTGGCCGGAGCGGATTTGCTGATAGTCAGCAGGCCGATCCTTAACTCGCCAAAAGAAATCGGCAATCCGGCCGATGCCGCGCGCAAAATAGTGGAAGAAGTTGATGCGGCGTTAAACTTGATAAAAAACAAAGAAAGCCCCGCTTGAGC
>JBBTVC010000042.1:0-27883 GCA_038063435.1 Patescibacteria group bacterium
CCGCGGTAAATCCAACGCCAACGCTTCGCATGGTCCACTCCGTATTCTCGCGGGCTTTGTCCAGGTGCCGGGAAAAAATGGAAAGATACGAGGGCACGCCAAGCGCGTCAGCCATACCCAGGATTCCTCCGAGAAGATAGATATGCCAAACATTACTTGCGAAAATATAGCCGAAGGCGACAAGCGCGGCAATAAAATAGCCTATAATCAGCGCGTAAAATTCATCAGCCTCGCCTTCTTTTTTGTCCAAAAACCAAGCGACCGGAACTTGCACTATTGATTTTACAATCCAATAAATTGCGGTATAAAAACCAACCGTGGTCACGCCGGCGCCAACAATTTGCCCGGTCACAAAAACCGCAAAAAGCGGCATAATAAAACTGTAAGCCGAGACAATTAAAATATCGGCCCAGGTTAGAATATATATGGCGCGGCTGACTCCGAAAGGCATTTTTTAATTATATCACTTTATGCCAGCGAGAAGAGTCGAACCAGTCGCCCCGCCTTTGGCGGGACTCCCTAGAAACCTCTCGGTTTCTAGCGCCCCACAGCTGCGGGGCTGTTTTCCTCCACGGGGAAACTGCCGTTTCCCCGACCCCCTTCCCAGGTTCTCCTCCAATAACACAAAACAAAATAATCTCGGACGAGATTATTTTGTTTTGTGCCAGCGAGAGGAGTCGAACCTCTGTTTAAGGCTTATGAGTCCCTCGTTCTAACCGTTGAACTACGCTGGCTTATCAAATATGGGGTGAATTTATTTTAACCCATAATTTGCCAAAATCAACGGCTTAGAGTATAGTATGAATATTGCGAGGAAGTGTACCAGTTGCACGCCAGGCTCATAACCTGGAGGTAGTGGGTGCAATTCCCGCCCTCGCTACTGACAAGAAAATGGCGCGGCTTTATGCCGCGTTATTTTCTTGTCTTTAACATTCGCGGCGGCGGGAATTGCGGGACTGCTTTCCTTCATCTGTGCGCTTCTAAAATCCGGCCGGCCTCAAAAAGAATATTTTCACCAAACCAAGGCGCGATAAGCTGAATGCCTACCGGAAGATTTTTGCCCTCTCTTTGAACTTGACCATATGGTAAAGATAGCGCCGGCACACCGGCAAGATTTATCGGCACCAAAAAAATGTCTTCAAGATACATTGAAAGCGGGTCGTCAACTTTTTCACCGATTTTAAAAGCGGGTTTTGGCGAAACTGGCGCAACCATCAAGTCAACTTCGCCAAACGCTTTTTCAAAATCTTTTTTAATTAAAACGCGAACCTTGCTTGCCCGTCCGTAATAAGCGTCATAATAACCGCTTGATAAAACGTGCGTGCCTAAAATTATCCTGCGCCGTACCTCTTTTCCGAAACCGGCAGCCCTTGTTTCAACGTATTCGGAAAGCAAATTTTTTGCGTGCTTATGAAGTCCGTAGCGAATTCCTTCAAATCGGGCCAGATTGGCCGACACTTCAGCCGGAACGATAATGTAATAAACCGCAAGAGCGTAAGGCGAATGCGGCAGTGAGACCTCTTTGACTTCGTGACCAAGGCCTTTAAAAGTTTCGATAGCTCTGTTCACAACCTCCAAAACATCTTTATCAACGCCTTCGGTAAAAAATTCTTTCGGCACGCCAATCTTTAACTTGGCGGCGCGACCGCCACTTGGCGGTGCGACCGCCAAGTGAGCTGGATCAACCGAAGTAGAATCTTTTGCGTCTTTTCCTTTAATAACATTAAAAATAAGTTCGGCATCATCTACGGTTTTGGTTATCGGGCCTATTTGATCCAAAGATGATGCCATAGCAATCAAGCCCGAACGCGAAACCGCGCCGTAGGTCGGTTTCAAACCGACAACTCCGCAAAATCCTGCCGGCTGTCTGATTGAGCCGCCGGTATCAGAGCCGAGAGAGGCCAAAGCCATGTTAGACGCAACAGCAACGGCCGACCCTCCGGAAGATCCGCCCGGAACTCTGCTTTCGTCATAAGGATTTTTTGTCGCGCCGTATGCCGAATTTTCGGTTGAAGAACCCATGGCAAACTCGTCCATATTGGCCCTGCCCAAAAATATCGCGCCGGCTTCTTTTAATTTTTGAACAACATGCGCGTCGTAAGAAGAGGCGTAGTTCTCAAGCATCCTTGAACCGGCCGAACAAATTTTGCCCTTTATTAAAATATTGTCTTTAATCGCGACAGGCACGCCCTCAAGAACGCGGGGCTCCTGACCGCTCTTTATTCGCTCGTCGGCCTCTTCGGCCTTTTGAAACGCGTCATCAAAAACTTCAAGATAAGCGTTAAGCGTTTTATTTTTAGACTTGATTTCTTCTTGATAAATCGAAACCAGCTCCCGCGCCGAAATATCGCCTTTATGAAGCATTTCGCGCGCGCCTTTAACCGTCAATTCGCTTAAATTGATGCGGGTCATAGATTACTTATCAAGAATTTTTTTAACCTTAATAAAACCCCGCTCTTTTTCAGGTGCCAGGTCTAAAAGAGGCGCGAAATCAAAAATTTCTTTTGGCGGCAAATCCTCTCTAAAATCGTTAACGTGAAAAACATGGCTGGCATCCTCTATGCCGGAAATGTTTACTTCTTTTAATTTATCAATATAGCCGACAACGCTCTCTAAATCGCGCGCCAAATCCCTCTCTTCCTTGGCGTCGAGCTCAACTCGAGCAAGCTTCGCCATTTTTTTAACATCATCGGATGAAATCATAATATTTTTAAAAATTCTCTCTCATTTATTATCTTGATGCCCAGTTTTTTGGCCTTCTCATGTTTAGAACCGGGCTCAAAGCCTACGATAACAAAGTCGGTATTTTTAGACACCGTTTCGGAAATATTTCCGCCGAGCTCGCGTATTTTCGCTTTGGCTTCATCGCGGCTCATAGACTCGAGCGACCCGGTTAAAACAAAAGTTTTGTCTTTAAACTTGCCTTTTATTTTTTTCTTCGGATTTTTGATTTTAACATATTTAAGAAGCCTTTCCAAAAATTCTTTGTTTCTTTCTTCGCGAAACCACTTATAAACACTTTCGGAAACCACCGTTCCTATATTCGGCACTTTTTCCAAATCCCCCTTGTCCGCCTTTTCCAAAGCGCGCATGGATCCGAAATGTTCGGCCAGGTCCAGCGCCGTTTCTTCTCCGACATGCAGAATGCCGAGTCCGAGCACAAAACGGGCGAGTCCGATTTCTCGCCTTAAACTTATCGCTTTAACAAGATTTTCGGCCGACTTTTCGCCAAAGCGCTCTAAGGGCCGGATGTCGCCCTCTTTCAATTCAAAAAGATCGGCGGCATCGCGTATCAGGCCGTTATCCAGAAGGGCGTCTATTATTTTTGGTCCGAGACCCTCAATGTCAAAAGCTACTCGGGACACAAAATGATAAAGCGATTCGCGATGGCGGGCAGAACATTTAGGATTTATGCATCTTAAAATAACGCCGTCTTGCTTCAACTCCCTTCCGCAGACGGGACAAAATTTCGGCATACGAAATTCTTTAGCCCCTTTGGGTCTTAGATCTTTGAGTGATCTTTTAATATCCGGAATAACGTCTCCCGCCCTTCCGACTATTACCGTATCGCCTATTTGCACATCCAGTCTTTTTATTTCGTCGGCGTTGTGAAGAGTCGCGCGGCTGACCGTCACTCCGCCAACGGAGACTGGCTTCAATATTGCCACCGGGGTTACGGCGCCGGTACGGCCGACTTGCACCAATATATCCTCAATAACGGTGGTCGCTTCTTTGGCCGCGAATTTAAAGGCAATGGCGCCCCGCGGAGCTTTGCCGACAACGCCCAAACGCCTAAACAGGTTATTGTCATTAACGCTGACGACTATTCCGTCGGCTTCATATTCAAGATCGGGGCGCTTATGCGCGATTTTCTCGCGGTATGAAAAAAGAGATTTTAAATCAGAAATAACTTTCGCGGTTTTGTCGGTTTTAAATCCCAGAGCCGATAAAATTTCGTGCTCCTCGGAATGACGCGATTGCCCGAAATCGGCCAGCAAGTCATAGGCGTGAAAATCCAATCTTCGCAACTGGGTTACGGCAGGGTCAAGCTGGCGGACAGATCCGGCGGCTAAATTTCTGGGATTGGCAAAAATCTGCTTGCCTGCCTTTTTCTGTTCGGTGTTAATCTTTTGAAAGTCTTTTTTTGTTATCAGAACCTCGCCCCTTATTTCAATCGTCCCGTTTTTCAAAAGTTTTTCGGCTTTTGCCCGGAAGTTTTCTTTAATCACGACGTGTGTCTCAAGCCGCAAAGGCACGGCTTCAATAGTTTTTATGTTCTGGGTTACATCTTCGCCCATTTTTCCGTCGCCTCTCGTTGCCGCCCGCTCAAACTCTCCGTTTTTATAAATCAAACTCAAAGCAAGGCCGTCAAACTTCATCTCGGCAAAAAGCTCTGTGGTACCCGACACGGTAATGATTTTGGCGTTTCTTGAAATCCAGTCTTCAACCTCCTCTTTTGAAAAAACGTCTTCCAAAGAAAGCATGGGAATGCCGTGCGCCAATTTTTTAAATTCTTTAAGCGGTTCGCCGCCGACCCTTTGGGTCGGCGAATCGGGAGTTATAAGGCCGGGGAATTCGTCCTCCAATTTTTTCAGTTCATGCTTAAGCGAATCAAGGGCGGCATCCGAAATTTCCGGCGAATCTCGCACATGATAAAGATAACGATGATGATTTATCGTTTTTCTAAGTTTTTCTATTCTTTTTTTAACCTCCTGTTTTTCCACGAATTGAATATTGAAAATTGGAATTTGTTTAATACCTGACCTCCAGTCCCCGCTCAACTCTCCTGCCGTTGCACGGACTATGGCCTATGGACGTAATAACGGTTTCGGCAGGATTTGACTTATTCACGCCAACGCTCACGCAGGAGCCGTTGGTAAAATCCAAATTAAATGAACTGGTCGGCGCTCCGCCAACAGACCTGCTTTGCCCCGCGCAAACGATGTTTGACGCGCTTGAAGTTGAAAATTTATTCCCGCTTCTATCCCAATAAGTCGCGCATTCGGCTCCGGAATCGGCGGCATAAAACGCGAACTGCGAATCGCGTCCGGAGCCCGAAAGCCGAATCTGACCGATAATCAAATTAGACAAACCGAGGCTTAAAGCCAAAGTGGCTGAAACAAAAAGAACCGCGAATAATAGCGTAAAACCTCTCATGGCGCCGGTTTTCTTTGCGAGACCGAGGTCTGCAGATTAAATTCGCTAACCGACGCGCCGATCCGGCCCGAGGCCTTTAAAGCTATTAAAACTTTCGGCTGTAAATTTTCGTTTGAAGGCGCGCCGATAACATAAAATTTCAAATCGTCAACCGTTATATCCGATGACGTAAGCGGCTGGAAAACAATCCCGCCGTTAGAAGATTTTTGAATGCTTGAATTTATCTTTTTGTATATTGTTGTCTGTCCCGCGGTGTTTTTAAACGTAAGCGAAGGCCCTCCGGACGGGCAATCCAGAGGCTGGACTCCGGAATCCGCGCCGCAATGATATAATTCTCCGGTCCTGATTTCTTTAGCCATAATTTCCATAGCGAAGCGCAGATTATTTTGAACATTAACCAATGACTGAATTTTTTTTTCAGCGCTCTGCAAGCTTAAAAAAGACGAAACGGCCAGCAAAACGGCGATTGAAAAAACGCCTATGGCCACAATCATTTCAAGCATTGTAAAACCTTTTTTGAACATAAAATTTAAAAGGATAAATCAAAAAGACGCTCTTCTAAAACGAAATTGCGACTGATTCCGCCTTGCTGCCAAGAAATCTCGGAACTAAGTTTTATTTCATAGGCGACGCTTTGGGTTATGGTTAGTTTTCTCGTAAAAATAGAGTCGGTGCCCGAAGTATATCCATAAAGATTTGTTGCCGAATTAAACTTAATTTTTGGACAGACGCCCGCGCAAACCGAAATAGTGTCGTTGAACGCATCAATAGAACATCCCGCCTCGCAGCCGCTAAGACCGGAGAGCCAACCGGAGCCGGCAAGAATATTGTTATCGCGCTTATTCCTGACATATTCAACAGCTTCGCTTGCCAAAAAAAAGGCCTTTATTTGATTTGCCGAATTAGAAGACGAATGAATACCGATTGCTGAAAGCGATAAAATGCCGGCAAGAGCCAAAGACAATATAGACACGGCGACCAAAGTTTCTAATAATGTAAATCCTCTAGCGCTCATAGCGATTCTACGGATAACTGTCCGGTCGTCCATATTACTATTTGTTTTTCTTCGCCCGAAGGCAGACGCACGACTATTTCGGCGTCATTGAAAGAGCCTCGGTCGGTTGTTAAAAATATATCGGGATTGGGGCGGACATAGACCGCGTCCAGCCAGCCGATTGAGCAGTCGCCCGGCGGCGACGATTTTGCTCCGCCGCAAATTCTGGAAATTGTAGGCGCTGTATTAATTATCAACGAATCAACTTTTTCTCCCGAGTTATCATAAATACGGTCGGAATCCAAGTCGGCAAAAAAAATGTATGATTTAGCCGGCAGATTCTCAAAATGGATACCGTAGGCCGGAAAAACGCCTAAGCCGAACTCCCTTACGGCCAAAGCCGCCGATTCGGCCTGCCGGAAAGAAAGAGCAATGGCTTGGGCGGTACGCGAAAGTTCGAGGCGCCTCGTAAACTCCGGGAAGTCCGCTAAAACCAAAGCCGAAATCATGAGCGATATGCTTATAGTCACGACGAGTTCCACCAAAGTAAACCCCTTGTTCATTTATTCATTATATCAAAGAGACGTACCAGGAGATAATATGATCGCCCCATAAAAACGCAAAAAATCCGCCCGCGAAAAGAAAGGGGGCAAACGGAATTTGAAAACCCTTAATCCCCTTACTTCCCCTCATCCATTCTAAAAACGCCCAGCCAAGGCCGTAGACAGCGCCTATCCAAAAAGACAGAAAAAAGGCCGTAAGAGAGGCCGGCCATCCAAGCATAAAGCCCAAAGCTAAGGCAAGTTTAGCATCGCCGTATCCCATCCAACTGCCTCGGGATACCAGCCACAACAAAGCAAAAAAAGAGAATAGGGCCAAGCCCGATAGCAAATGGAGCAATAAATTTTCAAAGCTCGGTGTTTTTAAAATAATAAACAAAATAGAGACGGCGATAGCCGGATAAACCAACTGATTAGGTATTATTTTATGGCGCAGATCGTAGACCGAAATAACCAATAAAATCCAGAAAAACAATATAGCCGCAACACCCAAAACCGGGTTTTGACCAAGTTGGTCAGAGCTAAGCTCTGACCAGATAAGAAAAAACAAAGTGGCGCTTAAAAGTTCCACCAAAGGATAGCGCCAGGAAATGCGCCCGCTGCAAGTCCGGCACTTGCGGCGAAGCACTAAAAAAGAAATTAAAGGCATTAGCTCAAACCACCTTAAATTGCGGCCACAAAAAAAACACCGCGAGCCCCCGAAAATCAGGGACTCGCCGGTGTTTAGGCGCGATATAATGACGTTGGCAAAACTTCCGAAAACTAGCCCCGTTAGAAAGACAAATAAGTATTCCAAGAAATAAAACTGTTAAAAGTAAAGTTGAGCAAAGGGACTTTCTGACGGGGTCAGACCCAGAACGGAAACGTAAATTATGCCGTACATCAGTTCAATCGGCTTAAGGAGTTACGTCGTAGCAGTATCTTCCGGCGACACCCGCGCAATCGGCCGTATCGGCGCCCGTTATTACATCGCCCGCAATGTCTCTATCGGTTTTCAGAGCCGGATTAGAAGCTTCTTCAAGACCTGCTCCAAGATGGTAATAAAGACAATTTTCGGTGAGCTCATCGCAAGCATTTACCGCACTAACAGTGCTCGCGACATAGGCGCCATAAGGATAAGGCACGAGGGGTGTGCCAACCGGATCTGCCGGAACTACAGGAATATAATCCGGGGCTAATTTAGAAGTCACGTCCGGATATTCGCCCTTTGAGTCAAAATAGAGCTCGAGTGCCAGCTGTACCTGCTTAACATCGGCAACTCGGCGCGCATCTCGCGATTTCTTGCGCGCGCTGTTTAAAGACGCCAAGACAACCGAAGCCAAAACTCCTATTATGGCAATTACGACCAAAAGCTCAATGAGCGTAAAACCTGATTTTTTATTAAATTTAAACATGTGGAATTAAAAACTGGAATAATATCGACCTTGATTGAAAACTATCGATAACTTAATTATAAAACTCGTTATTTTAAACGCAAATGGCCCATGTGGATAAGACTAAACGCCGGCCGAAATGCTGTATATCGGAACAAGGATCGCCGCGACTATAATTCCCACCCCTAGACCTAAAAACACTATGAGCGCCGGCTCAATCAAGCTAACCATTCTCTCCAGGCTGTTATTAACCTCACGAATGTAAAAACGAGCAAGTGTGGCCAGTATCTGATTGAGCTTGCCTGTTTCTTCGCCGATTCTCATCATCTGCGTGACAAGCGGCGGAACGTCTTCATAGCGGGCGAGCGCCGCCGAAATCGAAGTCCCCGCGTCAACCGAATCGCGGGCTTCGCGGATTATTTCCGCGTAAACTTCGTTGCCGACGACATCCGCGGAAATCTCAAGGGCGCGGCCAACACTCACGCCGCCCGAAAGCAAAGTCTGCAAATTGTCGGCAAAACGGGCGAGATATATCTGGCGATAAAGGTCTTTGATCACGGGGATTGAAAGCTGAAGCCTTGCAAAAGACCTGCGTCCGGCCGGAGTCAAACGATAACGCCAGACAAAAATGACCCCGAGCGCGGCTAAGACCAAAAAGAACACGCCAAATGTCCGTATAAAATCAGACGCGCCTATTACCGCTCTGGTGTAAAAAGGCACGTCTTGCTGAAGTTCCAAAATAATTGAAGAAAGTTTGGGCACGACCACGACCAGCATGATGCCGACGACCACCAAAAAAACGCCGAGCACAAACGCCGGATATATTAAGGCGTTTCGCGCTTTTGAAGCGAGATCGTATGAGCGCTCCAAATAGTCAGCCAGATAATTCAGGATGTCATCGAGTTTACCGGACTCTTCGCCGGAACGGACCATCTGGACATAAAAATTTGAAAAGACATCCGGATGCCGGGCAAGGGCCTGAGATATCGGAAGACCCCCCTGAATGTCGTCAGCGACATTGCCTAGTTTCATTTTCAAAGTCTCGCTCGGCGCCTCGGTCATTAGCACCCTCAACGCGTCAATCACCGGCACCTTAGCCGAAAAAAGAGTCGCCAGTTGTCTCGAAAAAATCACTATATCCCTATCCTTGACTCTTTCAAAAAACGAAAATAATTTCTTCCAAAAAGGCGCGCGCTCCTCCGCCGATTCCAGAGAAATTATAATAAAGCCCCGCCTTTGAAGCGCCGATACGGCTAAATCATAGCTTGCCGCCTCTACCGTTCCGGTTTTTTCTTCTCCCTCTTGAGTTTTGGCTGAATAGTAAAAAAACATAGATTAGCCGACAAGATGTTCAAGGCTTTTGGCGTTTAGCGAATAAGCCCGGGCGGTTTCCATCGTTATCTCGCCTCGTCGGACCAAATCAATCAGCGACCGATTCAAACCGACCATTCCGACCTCCGAGCTGGTTTCAATATATAAATCTATCTCGTGAATTTTATTTTCGCGTATCAAGTTGCGAACCGGGGTGTTGGCGATAAGCAATTCGTAAGCCGGAATCCGGCCTCCGGATATCCGCGGCACAAGCCGCTGGGAAAAAACCCCCAAAAGAGCGCTGGCCAGCTGAGTCCGTATCTGACTTTGCTGTTCGGCGGCAAACGAATCCAGGATGCGGTCAATCGTCTGCGACGCGCTGTTAGTGTGAAGCGATGAAAATATCAAATGACCCGTTTCGGCGGCGGTGACCGCGGCAGACATTGTTTCGGCATCGCGCATCTCGCCGATCATGGCCACGTTCACGTCTTCGCGAAACATTGCTCTTATAGCGGAGGCGAAGTCGGCGGTGTCGCGCCCTATCTCGCGCTGGTCTATGATGGACTTATCCTGCGTAAATAAATACTCCATCGGATCTTCAATGGTCACGACGTGCTCGGCCCGCTCATGGTTTATGATTTCAATCAGGGAAGCGAGCGTCGTTGACTTTCCGTGGCCGGTCGGACCGACTACCAGAAAAAAACCTTGTTCTTTGCGGGCAAACTCGGCAAGAATCGGCGGCAAATTCAATTCGGCCAAACTTTGAATCTCAACCGGAATCAGACGAAAAGCCGCGCCGACAAACCCGCGCTGAAAAAAAATATTCACCCTGAACCTGGCTTTGTCTTCATAGCCATAGGACAGATCAAGAGATTTTTCTTTTAAAAATTTTTCTTTCTCCTCGGGAGTTATGATTGAAAAAGCCATGCCCTCGGTGTCCTTTGCGGTTAAAACCGGCTGTTTGACGAGAACCATGAGCTCGCCCGAAATCCTTAAAGACGGATGGCGCCCAACCGAAAGATGAAGGTCTGAAGCCTTTTCTTTGGCCACCAGCGTCATCAGTTCATCAAGCTGTTTTTTGTATTCACTCATGCGCCGATAATTTCTTTAACTTTAGCCACGACTTCTGACGGCGTGTGATGAGCTTTAACAACATAATCTTTTACGCCATAGGCCATACCGCGCTCAACATCTTCCTTTTGGCCTAAATTAGTTAGAACGACTACCATGGTTTGCGGAATAAGGTTTTCGGCGCGCACTCTTTTTAAAAATTCAAACCCGTCCATTCCGGGCATTACTATATCCAAAAGAATAACGTCCGGAGAAAAACCTTCTTTTATTTTTTCCAAAGCACCCGTGCCCGAGAGCGCGACTTCAATGTCAAAGCCTGACTCGCGGAATTTAACCGCATACATATCAAGCAAAAATTCGTCGTCGTCAATGATGAATATTTTCTTTTTTAATTCTTCAGCCATAATATTTGGAGTTTGATATTTATGATTTAACCTCATGCCATCCGGCCGATTTGCCGATAATGGTGTCGGTTTCTAAATTATAACGCAAGATATAATCCGAGCCATCTGATTCATAACAATAAACATATGAGCCCCCGGCCGAACAAGTGCCGGTTCCACCATGTAATGGGTCGATTGATAAAACATTCGTGACGTTATCGCCCAAAAGAGCTTGCGCAAGGCAATCGCTGGACCCATCAAGCACCGTGAGCGGACAGACCGGAAACTGCCTGCGGTTAATCTGATAAATATTCAGGGCGTTTTGAATCTGTTTAAGGTCTTCTTCGCGCCTGGCATCCCGTCCGCGGGCTTTGGCGTCGCGAAACGAAATAGAAACCATAGATAAAATAAAAACGGCGATGGTCACGACCACCAAAAGTTCGATTATAGTAAAGCCCTGCCTGTTTTTGTTTTTTATGGTCGCATTCATTTTATAATTGAGCCAGTTGTTCAAGACCTATTCTGCCATCTAAAACTTTAAGCATGCCGTCTTCTCGAATTGTAATCATGCCCTGACGTCTCGCCTCGCGCTCAAGAGCATCGGGGCTGGGGTCGGTTAAAATAACTTTTTCCAGATCTTTGCTTGCGGTCAGTACTTCAAAAACCCCCACTCGACCCCGGGTGCCTTTAGGACAAGCTGATGACGGCATCGCTTCATAAATTTCTTTAGGCAGTTTTATACGGCTT
The DNA here is from genome assembly GCA_038063435.1 of Patescibacteria group bacterium. Classification (GTDB taxonomy): domain Bacteria; phylum Patescibacteriota; class Minisyncoccia; order HO2-45-28; family HO2-45-28; genus HO2-45-28. Next base: position 11,597 of record JBBTVC010000042.1, read on the forward strand.
TTAGTCGGCTCCGGAATATCTTTTAACGCCGCGGAAATTTTCTCTTTCAAAGCGCCGTCAACCTTTATCGGACGGCGGGATTCGGGGCATAGAGTCTGGGTCAAGCGCTGAGCCAAAACGGCAATCAGAGTCGGAGCAATCAAGTACCTGTCCACGCCCATGTCAATAAGTCTCGGAATAGCGCCGATGGCGTTGTTGGTATGAAGCGTGGATAAAACCAAATGGCCCGTGAGCGCCGCATGTATTGCCAGCCCTGCTGTTTCCTTATCACGTATCTCGCCTACCAATATTATATCAGGATCTTGGCGCAAAATAGAACGAAGCCCCGAGGCAAAATCATAGCCTATTTCCGGCCTGACTTGAGACTGGTTGACGCCGGCGACACTATATTCTATCGGGTCCTCCAAACTGATTATATTGTAGCGTTCGTCGTTTATTGTCTGAAGCATCGCGTAAAGAGTTGTTGTTTTTCCGGATCCAGTGGGACCCGTAAGCAGTATCAGGCCGTAAGGCTGTTTTAACGCGTTACTCACCGCTTCAAAATTGCGCCTGTCAAGGCCCAGTTTTTCTAAATCAAGAATAGTGCTTTCGGGATCCAAAATACGAATGGCGACTTTCTCGCCAAAAGACGTCGGCAGAGTTGAAATTCTAAAATCAATCGCGCGGCCTTCAATTTTAGCCGAAAAACGCCCGTCTTGAGGCTTTCGTTTCTCATCCAACTTCATATTGGTCATTATTTTCAAGCGCGAAATAATTGACTCGTGCATGCTAAGCGGTAAAAAAAGGCTGGTGTAAAGGACGCCGTCAACCCTAAAACGAACTCTTAATTTATCCTGCACCGGTTCAATATGAATGTCTGAAGCGTGTCCTTCGGTGGCATGTTTAATAATCACCGCCACCATTTTAGTCACCGGCGCCTCTTCAATAAAAGCTCCTTCGCGAACCATTGCTTGAGCGGTAGCCGAGGGCTTTTCTTCCTGTAAAGCCAGCTCAAACTCCGAAAGAACTTTTGTCACCTCTCCGCCCAAACTTTTATATTCTTCAAAAACCGCCGCTAAATCGCGGGGCGAAATAACACAAATCTTAAAGGGCACATTGGTCTTGGAAGCAATAAATTTCAGAGCCTCACGGCCCTCAATATCTGCCGGGTCGAGCATTCCAACTTCCAAAACGCCGTCTTTAACGTCAAGGGGAACGAAGTTGTAGTGGCGGGCTGATTCTTCGGGTATATGTTTCAAAACTTCAAAGGTAACTTTACGTCCGCCTAAAACACGTATCGGCACGCCGTAGGTTTCGCTTTTGGCCGCTAAAATTTCTTCATCCGGAATTTTTTTTGCAGCCAAAAGCGATTCTACTGATGCGCCGGGGGATGCCGCCTCATTTTTTACCCGAGCCGCATCATCTAGACTAAAAACGCCTTTTTCAACTAAGCGGTCAATAAAAGAAGTGTCCGGCATGTTTTTGGCTAAGGCAAAGGCGCGAAAGGATTGGCCCGGCCTTTGGTTGTAGGCAATAAAATATTCGGCGTAAAATCCTGCAGACTTTTATAAAGAGGGCTGTCAATAACGCCCAGATCAAATTTCAGACCCTCTAAAGATTCCAAAAACAAAAGCAGGCTCTTAGATCCCACTTCCATATTATTATTGGCTGAAACCGAGCCGACCACCGGCACTGGAGGCGCTGAAGTAAAAAAACGGTACCAAATAAACGCCGAACCAAAAAGAGCTGCGGCTATCAGAACTATTGATATGATTGAACGCAAGTTGCCAGACATGATTATTTTTGTATGTAACTTTTCGCTTCTAAACTAAAATCGTAAAAGTCTTCTCGGCTTGAAGAAAAAGAAAGCTTAACAACGTCAATCAGCCGTAAACTTTTTTCGAGCTTCTGCAGAAAACCGATAAAGTTCTGATAGCTTCCGGAGACGGAGAGCAAAAGCGGAACCTCCATGGACTTTTCCGTGGAAATGCCGATATTTATGTTCTTAAGCAGAAGGCCGCTTTCATTGGTGATATTGGCCATCTGCACCACAAGGGGACCGGTGTTTGGCGTATCGGGCAAAAAGTTTTTGATTCTTTTAATGTCTGCGGCCGAAGTGGAATTATAACTTGTCAGCAGTGTGTCGCGGGTTTTTTTTAGCTCATTCAGTCTTGAGAGAACCGATTCGTAGGCGCTTCTTTCAACCTGCAGTTTTTGTATGTCCTGCCATAAAGTCCGGCCCCAGAAAAAAAGAACCGCGACACCCGCAACCAATAAAAGAACCGAAATAATTAAACGCATGTTAGTTTGAAGGTGCTTGCCCCGCCGTTGACGGAGCCTGATAAGAAATAAGCTCGGGTTCGACCCCGAATTTAACGCTAAAATTTACAAAACCTTCGGATGTAAGAGAAAAATTTGAAAATGAAACGTTTTTTATCAGCCGGCTTTTTTCAAAAATAAGCGACTGCTGAGCTAAAGCCGTATATGATTTTACTACTCCTAATATCTGAACTTCGTTTTTGTCGTAAGAAAAATTTGAAAATCGCGCGTCAGCCATCGTATTTTGCGCCAAAAAATCCAGAAGACGCGAAAGAGCCGTGTGCTTGTCCAATAAATCGCCGGTTGAACTGATGGACTTAGCCGTTCTTTGCAGTTCCAGCATTAAAGAGGGCTCAAAATAGCTTTCTGATTTTTTTAATTCATCGGCCAGCGTCTTTTTATCGGCCTCAAGATAATCTTTGTAAAAAAACAGGCCGAAAGACAAAAGAAGAGACGCCACGAAAAAAATCAAAGCCGCGCCGGTAAGCCAGCCTAAGCCTCGGCCTTGATACAGCAATTTAGTTGCCGCGGTTGTTTTTGGAATAAATGTTTGTTCTTCGGCCATTTTTTAAATTTTATATTTTAAATTATTTAAGTCCTCTGAGTCCCAGTCCGACAGCGGAGGCAAAAACCAATCCGACCTCCTTAACCGCGGGCTGCACTAAAAGCGGATACTCAATACGGCTGAAAGGCTGTCCGAGCGCTGTTTCCAAACCAAGGCGCTCCGCTGTTTTTTCGGCAATCCCTCCAAGCGCGCTGCCTCCGCCGTAAAGCATAACCCGGCTTACCGACCGGCCTGATTTACGGCGATAATCAACCATCAAACGGCTGGCTTCGGATAAAAAACTATCAAGAATCGGCTCAATGACGCTTTTAATCTCCTGATATTCGGGCTTGGACGAAAGGCCTATGGCCCGCTTCATCTCCTCGGCTCTGGCAAAATCCACTCCAAGGGCACCCGCTAACGCGTCGGTAAGAGATTGCGAACCGCGGTCGTGAACGTAAACCATCCGCACTATGCCGTAATCCACTATCGTCATTTTGACCGATGACGCGCCTATATCCAGCAAAAGAATCGGGGCCAGGTCATTGCCGATAAGTGCCCTGGAGGCGCTGAATACTTCTATCTCAAAACCCGATATCTTAATGCCGGAAGCGACCATGAAAGACCGGTATTTTTCAATTGTCTCGTTGTGAATCGCGACCAACAGCACCGACATCATCTTTTTTTTCTTACCCAAACCCTCGTCCTCGGTTGATTCGGAATTAAGGTCAAAAGTTTTGGGTATAATCCACCAATCAAGCACCACCTCTGAAATCGGAACCGGAATGTACCGGCGGGCCTCAAACTTTATGGCTTCGGCCATGTCTTTTTCGCTCATAAGCGGCATTTCAACGATAGTGACAAAACTTGAACGGGCAGGTATTCCGACAATCGCTTCGCGGGACTTGGCTGACGACTCGCGGAGCAAATCCAGAAGAGCCTCTTTAGCCATTAACTCTGAGACTCTTGAAACGCGCCCGACTTCAACTCCGCCATAGGGGCCTAAAGCCAGCTCGCCATAAGTTACGAGCACCGCTCGCTCCTGGCGCTTTTTCAGTTCAATTAATTTTATTGTAGAAGAACCGAAATCAATGCCCAAAACGCTCTCACCCCCTTTTTTCCAGGGCCAAAAGCTGACCGGTAGCGACAAGTTCTTGAAAAATGATAAATCTGGCATGCATCATGCGGGCTTTGCCTACTTTATTATAACATAGGATAATTTGCTTGATGTCTATACTTATCCACAAAGCTTGGGCCTTTTTAGCCGAAATCATATTCCCCCGCTTCTGTTTCGGATGCTCAAAGAGGGGTAAATATCTATGTGCTATCTGCCGCCGAGATGTTCTGGAGCCTGATATCGAATATCCGAAAAACGCCGAATTTACGATAACATCTTCGTCATACCGCCATCCGGCCATGAAAAAAGCTTTGCGCAAACTTAAGTACGATTCGGCTTCAGACGTAGCTTACGAACTTGCCGAAATAATGGCGAAGGACTTGGGGCCTTATTTGAAATACGGTTTGGTACCGATAATTACGGCGATTCCCATGACCGACGGAAGAAAAAAGGTCCGCGGTTTTAATCAGGCTGAACTTTTGGCCAAGCATTTGGCTAAAAATCTGGCTTTTGAATGTCTACCGATGCTTGAAAAAATACGCGAAACAAAACCGCAGGCCGAAATCAAAGACCGAGAAGAACGGCTTGAAAACACAAAAGGCGTTTTTAAAATCGCCGAAAATTTTTCAGTTCCGCAGTTCGTCGTGGTGGTTGACGACATCATCACCACCGGCGCGACAATGAATGAAGCCGCGCGTGTTCTTAAAAAATCCGGCGTCAAAAAAATAATCTGCGCCGCGGTTGCCAGGTAAAAAATGGGGCGTGCGCGGCATGGCTTGACATTACTGATACACTTTTGATACACTTATAATATTATTAAATTAGCGACACTGCTTATGCCAACGACGAAAACAAGGATAAACGTGAGCCTGCCGGACAAAATGCGCCAAGCTCTTTCTAAAATCGCGAAACGGGATAGCGTCCCGGAAGCAACGAAGGCGGCCCGACTTATTGAGATGGCGCTTGAATTGGAAGAAGACGGGGTATGGAATGAAATTGCCGGTAAAAGAGACAAAAAGAGCGCGCGATTCGTCCCGCATCAAAAAGCATGGAAGTGAAATTTATAATCAGATATCACTATCTGGTTGTTAAAAATGATATTCCTAAGCTTCCGTCGCTATGGAGAAACAAAATAAAAAAAGCCATTGAAGAAAAATTGACCGTTAATCCGGATTTGTACGGGAAGCCGCTTCGTCACTCGCTTAAAAATTACAGAAAACTGCGCGTGGGTGATTATCGCGCTATTTTCAGAATTGAAAAACAGACGGTTAAAATTTTTGTTATCCAGCATCGCTCAACCGTTTATGCGGCCGCGGAAAAAAGAGTATAGAATTGTAAAAATCCGGCATCAAAAAAAATAAATAGGGCTGCTTAATACAACCCTACTTGGTTGATGTTATATTACGCAAAAGACAATACTCTCCCTTTTTAGCCAACAGAGTGTCTCTCGGGCGCGCGTAAAGCGACGCGACAATACGATGTAATTCAAGGCATAAAATATCTCGGAGACGCAGTTCTTCTCGATCTTTTTCTACAAACGGGATCCAATCTGAATCATCCCACGCCGCTTTCTTATCAATAAATTCTTTAACTCTCCTGGCCGCTTCATCGTCATCTTTCGCACGAAAAACCCATTCAAAATTGTACATCATTTTTTCGGCATATCCTGTAAAAATTGCTCTGTAAAATGTCTCGCGCGATATTGTATCGCTCCAGGCATCGGGGCCGAAAATCTTCTTATTCATTGGCCATTTTTCCCACGGCGTCTCCGGAAGAATGTAAACAGGACTCATGCGCGCCTCCTACAAATTATTTTAAAATCTGTATCAATAATACGCTCATTAATATAAAAGTCAAATTGCAGTTGACGGAGGGTGAATTTTGGATTTAAAATAAGTTTATGAAAAAATATAAAATTTTGTTGACTTTGGTCGGTGTAACCGGCTCCGGAAAAAGCACGATTGCCAAAGCGCTCGCCAAAACTCTTGGCTGGAAAATCATTGAAAAAGACGCGATACGAATAAAACTCCGCGAGGAGGGGCACGGCTTCACTCCAGAAAAAACAGATAGAATATTTTACGCCCTGATAAATAACGCCGTCTCGTCCGGAAAAAACGTTATTTTAAATTCTGATTTTGCCGAAAAAAATAAAAAGGGGGCGCTTGAAAAACTAGCCCGTAAAAATGGTGCGCGCGTTTTTTATCTGCGCCTAGTCTGCGACCGAGATATAATGCTTGAAAGAATAATCAACGCGAAATACGGCAATAAAACAATGTTTAAAAGCACGGCTATCGCCCTTCGCGAACATTGCCGGCGATATCCTTGGCATTACAAATGGAGCAAGACGCATGGCGGTTCGTACACGCTTCGCAAACTGCCGATAAAATTTTTAGCCGAAATTGATACGACCATCCCCGCGAAATGGAAAAAATCAGTCCGCGCGGTTGCTAAAAGACTCCGCAGATTATAGAATACAAACGAAAAGGAGGCGTGGCTGAGTGGGCGAAAAGCAAATGATTTTGCTTTTCGCGGGCGCACATTGCATTGGACACAAAGCGGAGGCGTGGCTGAGTGGTTGAAAGCGACTCCGTGCTAAGGAGTTAAGGGGCTTTAAAACCTCTTCGTGAGTTCGAATCTCACCGCCTCCGCAATGATAAATTTTGATATCTTCTGATATCAAAATTTGGCATTGTTGAGTTGTACGGACAACCTTGATAATAGATTGGGAAGACACCAAAACGCCTAATACGTAGAGAATTTCCCCGGCTCTAATCCCATGAAAGTTCTCAAGTCCCGGACAGCCGGATGGTCAATATCGGTATCCCAGAAACCAAGATTAAATTTGGGGCCAATTTCTTCATACGTCTCTTTATACATATCATTGCCCTTGCTCAAAAATATTTCATAATCAACTTCCGGAAAATACTTTTTGAACGATGCTTCAAGCGCCGCCGCGTTATTAGTAAAATAAACGGTTAATAATTCCGATTCCGGTATTTTTTCCAATAAAGCCATAACGGCCTGGACTTCCCTAAAATATCCGGAAGCGCCGGCTATTTCGTAGTCGCTTAAATTAAAACTTTTATATGTCAAATAGTCGGTAATGCCCTCATTTATAAATGTCGGTAATTCCGAACCGGCGCCAGAATAATGATGGAACAGTTCATGCAATAAGGTGTTTAGATACACAAACGCGTCTTGGTCCGGAATTAAGCGCATATATACGTTTTTCGTTTCAGAAAAATATAAACCGGCGGTTAGCTCGCTATGTTGCTTTTCAAGAGCAGTTGATGCCTCTTTTTCAACATCGGCTTTAAGCTGCTCAAATTCTTTATACTGGGGAGCGAGCACCGCTTTATTTTCCTGACAAACATCGGCCGCTTCCCGGCTTATTTTTTTATTTTCATTAATGTCGTTTCTAAACTCCGCACAATTGGAATAATTTACTTTAAGAACGCAGTTTTGCTGATAGTCGCTTTCCTGCTCGGCAACCACTTTCGCGTTAGCGGCATCTTGAACTTTGCATTCCGACACGATTTTTTCATTTGACGCAATGATACTTTTGAAGTCGCTCAATATTTTTTGATTATAGCTCAACGTTTCTTGATTAAGTTCATTACGTTTTTTCTCCACGTAAGGAGCGTAAGCTTGATCGTTAAGGTAGGTAACCGCGGCGGGTTTTGGCTTTTTTTCAAATAACGACGCTACGGCGGGATTAGGATGATATTTTAAATGATTAAAAGCCAGTTCAATTATAATCGGGTCGGTCCTGCCTTTGATGAAATTCGTATAGACAACGCTATTGGTACTTGGAATAAAAAACGATGTGCCTGCCGGATCTTTCCTTTTAAATTTAGCGAGCAAAGGAAGTACTGTGCCTTCATATGTGGTCAATTTTTCTTTCCTTTTGAGATCCCTTTTTGCCAGCACCGCGCCAGCCTCGTCGGAGGCGTCATAAACATCAATAACCGAAGAAGACGCCTGAATATTTTTTATAATTTCTTTATCGTCAGCGATAGTCCCATTCAAAGCCGCTCCCGCGCTCATTTTCAAATCCCCATATCCGTAGACAAACGAAGCCTCTAAAGAAACGACTAATATAAAGAGGAAACTGAATGTGACCGCCCCCGCTCCGATTGCCTGCGCGGAAAGAAAACGAAACAGCATTTTTAAACTTCCGCTCCCTTCTATTTTTCGCAATTTGAATAATCTGATAATAGAAAAAACTTCTACGGTCAAAAGATGGGCCAAAGAACACAACAAAACGATTGTGATCAAATCGCCGGAAGCCGGAAGCGCGGAAAAAAACATAACGACGATAGTTTCCCAAAACGCCGCCTTTCCGAGCGGAGAAGCGTTTAAATATGTCACACTCTCAAAATTAAATATATAAACTATTGAAATTATTACCGACAATATGAATACCGCCGGCAACCAAAGAGTGAATAACTTTTTTTGATGTTCCATATGGCTTTATTATAACAATATCTCTAATTTTTTGATACTCTATGAAAAAGAGTCTTTATCGAACGCATATATTGTGGCCCCAAATCCGACGACCAACCGCCGGATTCTAAAGCGTAGATTTCTCTGCGCTTTTTTACTTGATTGCTGCTTTGTTTAATAATAACCTTAAGACATGGAAATTTTGGCAGATATTTTTAATTTCATTTTTAACATTGACACCCATTTGGGCGAGATCATCGTCCGTTATGGAATGTTGTCTTACGTGGTTTTGTTTGCGATCATATTTGCCGAAACCGGATTTGTATTTACGCCTTTTTTGCCCGGAGATTCGCTTCTTTTCGCGGCCGGAGCTTTTTCGGCAATCGGCTCTCTTAATATTGTTGTTTTGCTTCTCTTGCTTTGGGCCGCCGCCTTTTTGGGCGATATGGCAAATTACTGGATAGGGCATTACTTTGGCCAAAAAATGGTTGATAATCCCAGAATTCCAATCAACCAAAAACACATAGATACGACCCAGAGATTCTATGATAAACACGGCGGTAAAACCATCTTCTTGGCGCGTTTTATGCCAATCATCAGAACATTTGCTCCTTTTGTTGCCGGCATAGGAAAGATGGACTACAAAAAGTTTATTTCCTATAACGCCGGCGGAGGATTCGTCTGGGTGTTTGGGTTTACGCTTTTGGGATATTTTTTCGGCAACCTGCCAAGCGTAAAAGAAAATTTTTCGGTTGTGATTATTGCCATCATAATACTATCCGTTATTCCGTTGTTTGTTGAACTTGTCAGAGCAAAATTAAGCAAGACAAAACCTCCTGCCGACTAAACCCCCAAATCTTTTAACTGCGGGTTAGAAAACCGCGACTTTGCGCTTACTTGACTTTTATATATAGTAGTGCTATCGGCCTTCTTTTTTTTATAAAAATGGCAACCCCCCGCCAAAAACCACAACCTCGCTGCCGGTTGGAAAGTCATAACTTTGTGATAATATGACCGAGGACATCAGCACATTTATATGGAAATAAAAATGAGGGGGGAATCGCCGTGAGGGATAAAAACCGCAAACCAATAATTCAGGGCGGAATGGGCGCCGGAATTTCCCATTGGAAACTGGCAAGAGAGGTTGCGATAGAGGGTCAAATAGGCACCGTCTCTGGCACAGCAATAGAGGTCATCGTGGCAAGAACGCTCCAGATGGGCGACCCGGGCGGATATTTTAGAAAAGCGTTTGAACATTTTCCCATTCCTGAAATAGCCGAGCTTGCCTTGAAACAATTTTTCATAGAAGACGGGAAGGCGCCGAACAAAAGATTCGCCAACATACCGATGTACACCCTGTCCCCCGAAAAAAGGCCCAGAAAAAATGAGCTGTCAGTCGCGGAACTTGCTATACTTTCCAACTTTGCGCAGGTGTGGCTGGCAAAAAAAGAACACGAGGGAATAATCTCGGTAAACTTCCTGACGAAAATAGAACCGCCTCATCTTTTTGCTATTTTCGGGGCAATACTTGCCGGAGTTGACATCATCACCGCGGGCGCGGGCCTGCCCATCCAGTTTCCGCAAATTATTGACGGGATTATGGAGGGGGCAAGAGTTTACTACAAACTTTCGATTGCGAGCTCAAGTAAAAATCCAGCAGTGATTTCGTTTGATCCTAAAAGATTTCTTTTAGGCACAACTCGCGCGCTTGAAAAACCTGATTTTTTGCCAATCATAACTTTGCCTTTGGCCGGAGAAATAATTCTCAAAAAAACCGGGGGCAAAGCGGACGGCTTCGTAGTTGAAGGGCCGAAAGCGGGCGGGCACAACGCCTCGCCAAGAGGCCCGCTAAAGTTAAACGAGCTGGATGAGCCGATATACGGCGCAAAAGACGAGGTTGATTTTGAAAAAATCCGCAAACTAAACAAGCCCTTCTGGATCGCCGGAGACATGGCCACTCCGGAAAAACTCAAAGAAGCAAAAGAACTCGGAGCGGAAGGGATTCAGGCCGGCTCAATATTTGCGGGCTGCGCTTCTTCCGGATTTGCTCCCGAAATCAGAAAACAAATATTTGAAATGGTTTCTCGCGAAAATTTTGAGGTCAGAACAAGCGCCGTGGCGTCACCCACGGGCTATCCAATTCAGATAGCCCAAATGCCGGGAACTCTATCTGATCCCTCTCTTTACGATAAACGGACCAGAGTCTGTGATCTCGGATATTTAAGAGAAGCCTACGAGGATCCGGAAGGGAAAATAAAATTCCGCTGTCCGTCCGAACCGGTATCTAATTACCTCAAAAAGGGCGGGGAACCGGAAGATACGGAAAAGAGAATGTGCCTTTGCAACGCCCTTCTTGCCACCGCCGGCCTGCCTCAAATAAGAACTCTTGACGGCGAAAAAAGGCCGGAGCTTCCGGTCATAACTTTCGGAAAAATCATTCCCTCATTTCTTATAGAAAAAAATGTTCCTTATTCGGCGCGTGAGGTTGTAGATTACCTCCTCGGCCAAAAATAATCCGTGGGCGTCTTTCGCCAAAAATCAAACAAGAGGCCCTCCGATGTCCATCGGAGGGCATTTTTTTAATATAGAGCGTTGATGTTTTTAATGTGTTAAAATAAAAAAGTTAATAATTAACAAAATAAACTAAATATGAATTCTAAAATTGTTGAGTGGGTTTTGAGGATTGCCGTTGCCGGAGAATTTTTGGGACACGGCGTATTCGCGCTGCAAGGAAAACAGCAATGGATCGACTGGTTTTCTGTTTTCGGAATTTCAAACGCCGACACAGCCGCCCAATTATTATTTATCATCGGCGCAATGGATGTGGCTCTTGCGATTCTTATTCTAATCAAACCTGTCCGAATCGCCATTCTTTGGATGGTGTTCTGGGGATTTTGGACTGCTCTCATTCGACCCCTTGTCGGGATGCCCGTCTGGGATTTCGTGGAACGCTGGGCCAACTGGGGCGCACCCTTGGCATTGCTTTTACTCTACGGCTGGCCGAGAAATTTCAAAGACTGGTGGCGATAAGGCGAGCCTGGTTTTATCCCGCTTTTATCCTTGACACTAAATAATATCTGTGATATTATTTATTAAGTCGCGGCGTGGTTCTCTAAAAATAACATGACGGCATGAGGTGACACCTGAATGCAAAAAACGTTCAAAGTAATCCGAGGGGAGTTTTTTTTGCGGCGCGGGGACACGGATCCGGATCCAAGAATACATAAACCGCAAGATGTCTTAAAAATGTTTTTGCATACCCAAGCCACAAGATCTAGTTTGTGCTTCATAACCGAAACAGGTTGGATACGCTTTGAATACGGAGAGTCCGGTTTATACATTAAAAAGATGGTGCCCGACCCCGAAAAACCCGACCACCGAAAAGCCGACTACGCGCTCATGGAAAAAGCTTCTTGGGACCCAAAAACCGAAAGCGCGAACGGCAAAGATCTCGTCTGGACCGCGTTAAAAGTCTTGGCGCTTATTCCGGATTCAAAGGCCGTATTTACCGACGAACACGGAGAAGAAATGCTGCTGGAAAAAATAGGCGGGAGTTTTATACTGACTATCCCCGGCCAATATCTGATTTCCAACTGACGCCAAAAATAAACCGATAAGCCCCTTTTTCGGGGCTTATTTTTGTTTTAGAATATACTGATGGACGAAGAGACGAAAAAATTGCTTTTGGAAAATGCCGAGATTGCGAGAAAAACCCTTGAAATCGCGCAAAGAATTGAGCGCCGTCTTTTTTGGCAAAGAGCCTTGAAAATGGCAAAATGGTTCATTATTATTTCTTTGCTCGTATTAAGTTACTGGCAGGCCCAACCATATATCGGCCCGATTCTGGAAATCTATAAAAATATCGGCGGGGCTCTGAATCAGGTCCAGGGAACACAAGGCAATCTGCCAAAAGAGCTTCAGGGCCTTTTGACGCAATAATGAGGGTGGGGTGCCAGAGTGGTTTAACGGGGCAGTCTTGAAAACTGCTATATCCGAAAGGGTATCGGGGGTTCGAATCCCTCCCCCACCGCCAGTTGGGAAATCTGATTTAGTATATAATTATAATTAAATGTTAAATGTCATAATAATCCATGGGTGCCCCCAGGATGCCGAAAAAGCGATGGGTCTGGAAACGAGAGCTTACGATAAACACTGGATTCCCTGGATTAAAAAAGAACTGACTGCGAAAGGAATAAAAACCGAAACTCCCTTAATGCCCGAGCCATGGATGCCGGACTACGAAAAATTTAAGCAGGAATTTGAAAAATATGATGTCGGCGAAAATACGATTTTAATCGGCCACAGCTGCGGTTCCGCTTTCTTGGTCCGGTGGCTCAGCGAAAGAAAGAAAATGGTTTTTAAACTGATACTCGTTGCTCCTTGGAAAATTCCGGATAAAGACGATAAATTCAGAAAAGAATTCTATGGATATCGGGTAGACGAAACGATAAAATCGAGGGTGAAAAAAATAATAATGTTCACTTCCGATAACGAAGAGGCTGATGGCAAAAAGAGTCTTGAAATATTTCACAAGGCCCTCGGCGGAGAAATAATTGAATTGAAAGGACGAGGCCATTACACAATGAATGACATGAAAACAGCCGAGTTCCCGGAATTACTTGAAGCCATTTTGGGACATTGAAAGTTTTAGTCCAAAGGTATAGTCTAGAAATGGAAATCCGCCGAGGATAAAGGCAATGGGAAAGCTTGTTTTTGCGGTGATTTTGACAGCTTTACTGCCTATTACGGCCTTCGGAGCTGAGCCAAAAATAAAAAAGGGTGATTCAATAAATGTTGATGCGATTTACAAAGCCGAAGTTAAAAATCTGGAAGTTATCAGAAATAAAACGCGCGAATTTTCCTACGGCGACATGTGCCATTTCAAACAAGACGGAACGCTCACGGTCATAGCTCTAAGCGGCGATAGTTTGCTAGTCAGATATTCCGCGGACCAAGAAGTTGACGGTTCTTTGTGCCCGAATGGAGTAATACTCTTTTACCCTAAAAATAAATTCATTGAAGCCACTGAAGAACAAAAACGCCGGATCGATGAAACATTGAAAGAGAAAGAACTTATTAAAAAGTTGCTCGGTCGCTGAACCGAGCTTTTTCTTTTGGCTGATTGCGTTATATTTATAAGATGGAGAAGATGGAAGTTTCATGGTCCGCGTCTGAATACGAACACGCCCCAAAATCCAATGAGTGGTATTGGACCTTGGGCATTTTAACCATAGCTCTCGCCATCGCCGCTTTATTGCTTAAAAACCTTCTTTTTGCTAGTTTTATTCTGCTCGCCGGATTTACTATAGCGCTTTACGGCACAAAAAGGCCGCGGACGATTAAATTTTCGGTTGGAGCAAAAGGCGTTCAAATAGACGACAAAATATATTCCTATGAGGTGCTAAAATCCTTTTGGATAAAATACGAACCGCCGCAAAAAAAGGATTTGGAAATAATTTCAAAAAAGATTTTTATGCCGCGTTTGATTCTGCCTTTAAACGATGCCGACCCGAATGAAATCCGCGCCATATTGATTCGCGCTTTGAAAGAAGAGGAGGCCAAAGAATCGCTTGCCGATATAATCGCCGAAAGGCTGGGATTCTAAAATATTATGCCCTCGTAGTTCAACGGACAGAATGCAAGCTTGCGGAGCTTGTGATAGAGGTTCGATTCCTCTCGAGGGCACTTGTAATAAATAATTAAGTTTTCTATACTCTAAAGTGGCGGTACTTTATGGGGAGAGTGCGGTGATAAAAATCGCGGTTCTCGGCATGATTGAAATATGGCGGCATTTTTTCCGAATATACAGGCCGTCAGTATTGTTCTTTTTTGCCGCGCACACAATTATGTCTTTTGGCTGGGGGATTTGGGCCGGATTTTTTGTAGCTGTAGCGTGGATATTTTTCGTGCCATGCGCAATCTATATGATTGACGCGGACAGAAAGCTAAACCCCGCAAGGCCCAAGTCGCTATCAAACTTAACATCTATACTGTTTAGGAAATAAAAACGCGCAAAGCGCGTTTTTTCTTTTTAAAAGCTCGTGTTAGTTTCTAATTATGAACCTAGCCGATTCGCTTTCGGAACATCTTCGCCTGACCGAAAAACAAAAAGGGGTTTTGGAGCGCTCCGGTTTTAAAACCGTGCGCGATCTTTTGTGGTATTTTCCGTCACGCTACGAAAAATTCAGCGCGCCAAAGGCTGTTGCCGACCTGATTGAAGGCGACGAGGCCGCAATCTCCGGCCGAGTAATCTCGTCAAAAACTCTTAAAACCTGGCGCAAAAGAATGGCCATAGCGGAGACAATGGTTTCGGACGGCACCGGTACTTTGCGCGTCGTTTGGTTCAACCAGCCTTATATGGCAAATATTTTAATGCCCGAAAAAACATATTCTTTTTCGGGAAAAGTGCGGCAGAACAAAAAAGGGCTCTGTATGACCAATCCGGATTATAAAGAAGGCGGATTGGTTTTTGCCGAAAATACGGATGATAAAAATAAGCTGATGCCGGTTTACCCCGAATCCCGGGGACTGCACTCCAAATGGTTTCAATTCGCGATTAAAAAAATCTTAAAAACAGCCTTGCCCGAAATAATAGATTCAGTTCCCAAAGAAATATTAAAACGCTATCACCTGCCCTCGCTTAGAAAGGCTCTCTTGGAAATTCATGGGCCCACGAATGAAAAAATGGCGGTCGCGGCGCGCAAACGCCTCGCCTTTGAAGAAATATTTTTAATACAGCTGGACCGGCAGAAAAAAAGAATTGAGCGCGACAAATTAAATGCCGGTTCAATTTTAGCCGACCAAAATTTAATACAAAGCTTCATTTCCGGTCTGCCCTTTGATTTAACTTCGGCTCAAAAAAGAGCAATTGACCAAGTGCTGGCCGATACCGCTAAAACCAGGCCGATGTCCCGGCTTTTAGAAGGCGATGTCGGTTCGGGTAAAACCATAGTCGCGGCCTTAGCCGCGTACGCGGCGTCCCTAAACGGACGGCAGACTGCTTATATGGCGCCAACTGAAGTTTTAGCGCGTCAGCACTATAAAGAATTTATAGAACGATTTAAGCCTTACCGTCTGCAAATAGCCCTTGCCACATCAGCCGAATTCCGAAAATTTCCCTCAAAAGCATACCCAGGAAAAGACACGCATATTGCAAAAAATCAGCTCTTAAAATGGATTGCGTCGGGAGAAATATCAATTCTTATCGGCACCCACGCTTTAGTGCAGGATAAAATTAAATTTAAAAATCTGGGACTGGTCATAATAGATGAACAGCATCGCTTCGGCATAAACCAAAGAGCAAAGCTTGCCCAAAAATCCATTCCTCATTTGTTGAGCATGACCGCAACGCCAATACCAAGGACGCTCGCGCTTACGATTTACGGCGACCTTGATTTGACGCTTTTGGACGAAATGCCTCCGGGCAGAAAAAAAGTGATAACGGCCATAGTTCCGCCAAGCCAGCGTGAACGCGCCTACGAACAAATGAGAGCCGAGATAAAAAACGGCCGGCAGGCCTATGTGGTGTGCCCTCGGATTGAAGAAAATTCAGTAGCGGCGGCAAAAATGTCTCTGGAAATGAAATCCGTTAAAGTTGAGCATAAAAAACTTTCGGCGAGTATTTTTCCCGAGTTCAAAGTGGCCATGCTCCACGGCAAAATGACGCCAAAAGAAAAAGAAAAAACAATGGACGAATTTCGCGAAAATAAAACCCAGATACTTGTGGCGACATCAGTAATTGAAGTCGGCGTCAATGTGCCTAATGCTACGATAATAATGATTGAGGGCGCGGAGCGCTTCGGCCTTGCCCAGCTTCATCAGCTTCGCGGACGGGTTTTGAGAAGCACGCATCAGCCGTATTGTTTTGTTTTTACCGAATCTC
>JBBTVC010000043.1:0-4924 GCA_038063435.1 Patescibacteria group bacterium
TTCCAAAATCAATGGTTGAAATTGAGGGCGAAATATCCGCCGACGATTTTGAGCGCCATTACAAAGACGCGTTGGAAGAATTAAATGAAAAGTCAACAATCCCCGGCTTTAGATCCGGCCACATACCGGAAAACATTTTAACTGAAAAAATCGGCGGGGAATCGATTTTAGAACACGCCGCCGAACACGCGCTTCAAGAAGAGTATCCCAAGATTTTGCGTGAGCACAAAATTGAAGCACTTGGTCATCCGCAAATAACCATAACCAAAATAGCGCGAAAAAATCCGCTTGGTTTTAAAATAACCGTCGCGGTTTTACCGCCAATCACGCTTCCCGACTACAAAAACATAGCTAAAAATATAATGAGCAAAAAAGAAGAAATAAAAGTTGAAGAAAAAGAAATTGACGAAGCTCTGGAATTCATAAAAAAGTCGGGTAAAAAGGAAGAAAATGTCTCACTGCCCGAAATTAATGACGAGTTCGCCAAAAAAATAGGCCAAAAAGATTTAATGACTCTGCGCGATTTGCTTAAACAAAATATAACCGACGAAAAAACAGCAAAATCTCGCGAGAAAAAAAGAATGGAAGCTCTTGATAAAATTTCGACTTCAGCCGACATTGAAATCCCGAGGGTTCTCGTGGAGTCCGAAAAAGAAAAAATGTCGGCTGAACTGCGCTCATCAATAGAAAATATGGGTATGAAATGGGAGGATTATTTGAAGCACATCAAAAAAAGCGACGAGGAACTTAAAAAAGACTGGGATAAAGACGCCGAAAAGAGGGCTCGTTACGCTTTGATTTTGAGGGAAATTGCCAATACCGAAAAAATTGAGCCGTCAGACGAAGATTTGAGCGGTTTTGCCGAGAAAACACTTGCCCAATATCCCGAAGCTGAGCGTAAAAAAATTGACAGGGGGCGTGTCAAAGACTATGCTTACGGCATATTGAGAAACGAGAAAATTTTTCAGTTTCTTGAATCTCAAAAATAAAATGGACGACGAATATTACAACTATCTTATCCCGACAGTAATTGAAAAGTCGCAATTCGGCGAACGGGCTTATGACATTTACTCCCGCCTTTTAAAAGAAAGGATTGTTTTCGTTTCGGGACCGATTAACGACCCCATAGCCAACACCGTAATAGCGCAACTTTTATTTTTGGAATCTCAAGACCCGAAAAAAGATATTTCGCTTTATATAAATTCTCCGGGCGGATCGGTTTCGGCGACTTTAGCCGTTTATGACACGATGCAGCACGTTAAACCGGACGTTTCAACCATCTGCGTTGGACTCGCGGCATCGGGTGCGGCAATTCTTTTAGCCTCGGGCGCAAAAGGCAAAAGGTTTACGCTTCCTAATTCAGAAATAATGATCCACCAGGTCCTGGGAGTGGCCGAAGGACAGGCAACCGAAATTGAAATATCGGCAAAACACATACTTAAAGTAAAAGACAAACTCAATAGAATTTTAGCCGAAGAAACCGGACAGCCCCTTTCAAAAATAGAAAAAGACACCGACCGCGATTTTTTCATGGACGCCGAAGAAGCCAAAAAGTACGGCATAGTGGACAAAATCGTAAAATCTAAAAACGGGAAATAAAATCCGAATAGAAAAATCCCCATCGCCTTGGCGATGGGGATTTTCCTGTTACTTTGGCCTGTCTTGCGGGTTTTATTTAACGCAAGCCTTTTAAAACCAGCCCAGAGATTGCGTCTAAAAACGGCGGGCGCGTTGTTTTGAAAAGCGTTTCGGAGCCCGAGCGGGCATGGTTTCCGCCGAAGGTGGAAGAGCGAGGGCGAGAACCGAGCAGTGATTTCCTCGCTGGGGAAATCAACTGCGTATTTTCAAAACAATATGCCCGGAGTTTTTATGAAGACGTGTTAAATATTCGCTTACTCCAATTTCCCAATCAAAGAAATTCCGGTCATTTCCGCGGGTTTGCCAAGACCCATCAATTCTAAAACCGTCGGCGCGACATCGGTTAAAGTTCCTTTAACCTCGCCGTATTTTTTTATAACTTCGTCTTCGGAGCGCGCCGAACCGGACTCAAAACCTTTAGCGACGATAAAAAACGGCACGGGGTTAGTGGTGTGCTTAGTGCTTTTCTCGCCGGTGATTCTATATTGTTTTTCTTCGGCATTGCCGTGATCACCCGTTATTATCACAGCGCCCCCCAATTCAATTACGCGCGGGACTATTTTGCCGATTGAAGCGTCAATCATTTCAATCGCCCGCACGGTTGCGTCAAAATTACCGGTATGCCCAACCATGTCGGCGTTGGCGAAGTTCGCCAAAATGAAATCGTATTTATCAAGAGAGGATAAAATTTTTTCGGTTAAGGCTTCAGCCGACATCTGCGGGAACTCATCAAAATGAGCCGTTTCAACCGAAGGAACTAAAATCCGGTCCTCGCCCAAAAAAGATTTTTCTTCCCCGCCGTTAAAAAAGTAAGTGACATGCGCGTATTTTTCAGTTTCGGCGATATGCAGCTGTTTTAATCCGGCATCGGATATGATTTTAGACAATGGGTGCTTTGTGTCCAATGGCTCAAAAGCGACTTCGGTCGCGAGTTTGGGGTCGTATTGCGTCATAGTTGCGAACAGCAAGTCAACAATTTTTTTTCTCGGAAACTTGTCAAAGCCGTCGGTCACGAAAGCACCCGTGAGTTCTCTGGCGCTGTCTTCGCGGTAGTTAAAAAATATTACGGCATCTCCATCTTGAATCCGGCCGGCTGGCTTATTGTTTTCAGCTAAAAATCCGGGCTCTATAAATTCGTCCGTAAGTCCGGCCTGATAATTTTTTTCAGCGTAAAGTGAAGCGTTTTCATAAGACTCGCCGACACCCGAAACAAAAAGGTTATAAGCTTTTTCAATCGCGTCCCAGTGGCCATCGCGGTCCATCGCGAAGCGGCGGCCGATTACCGATGCGATTTTAGCCCAAGGACAATCTTGCGCCAGTCTGGTTTCAAAAGATTTTAAAAATTTGGCGGCTTCCTGGGGCGGAGCGTCGCGGCCGTCGGTGAAAAGATGGAGGTATAATTCGCCAAGTCCTTGTTTTCCGGCAAAATCCAAAAGGGCGTAGATGTGGTCAACATAAGCGTGAACCGTACCTGAAGAAAAAAGTCCCAATAAATGTAAGCGCGAATTATTTTTTTTGACATGCCTGGCCGCTTTTAAAAAAGCCGGATTTTCAAAAAAACTTCCGTCGCGAATTGACATTATTATTCTCGGCAAATGGGTATAAATTATCCGTCCCGAGCCGATGGTCAGGTGGCCTACTTCCGAATTTCCTTCCTCTCCCCACGGCAAACCGACCGCAGCGCCGGAGGCCTGCAGGGTCGTGAACGGATAAAATTTTTCAAGACGTTCAAAATTGGGCCTCTTGGCTTGTCGCCAGGTGGACTCCGAAATTTTAGTATTTACGCCATAGCCGTCAAGTACGGCCAAAACTACTGGTTTATAAGGCATTAACTATATTTTAAACAAGGCTTTGACAAATTCAAAGCATTTTGATATACTCTAACTATTCTTTATTATTATGGTTTTAAAGCCCCAAATTAAATATTTTTATGGATTTATCTTCACCAACGCTTATCGCGCTGGCAACGGGAATATTCGGCTTGGCGGCCGGATATGTCTTACGCCAAATCATCGCTCAACAGCGAAGAAACTCAATAGAGTTAAGAATTAAACAGATACTGCTTGACGCAAAATCAGAAGCGCAAAAAACTTTAGACGAAGCAAAACAAAAATCGGACTCGCTTTTGGACTCGGTAAAACGCGAGGAAAAAGAACGCGAAACAACTCTGCGCAAACTGGAAGAACGAATAGGGCAAAAAGAAGAATCGATAGAAAAAAGGCGCGTAGACTTTGAGCGCGAAACCAAGGAAATTACCCGACAAAAAGAAGAGCTCAAGCATCGCTATGAGTCGCTGGAGTCCGTTGAAACCGAGCGCAGAAAAGAACTTGAAAAATTGTCAGGCCTTTCCGAGGGGGAGGCGAAAACCGCCTTGATGACAAGCGTTGAAAAAAAATATGAAGGCGATATCGCGGCCCGCATGCAAAAATTGGAAACTTTCGGCCGCGAACAGCTTGAACAGCGCGCGCGTGAAACTCTGGCCCTGGTCATACAGCGTTTGGCTTCTTCAACCGCTTCGGAAATTACCACCACCGCGGTCACAATACCGTCTGATGACATTAAGGGAAAAATCATCGGCAAAGAAGGCCGGAATATCCGCGCGCTTGAGCGCGCGGCCGGAGTTGAGGTTATAGTTGACGACACGCCGGGCGCGATAATCATTTCCAGCTTTGACCCGGTGCGCCGTCACATCGCCAAGATGGCTCTTGAAAATCTTATTTTAGACGGCAGAATACAGCCGACCAGAATTGAAGAAATGGTTGAAAAAGCCAAAGCCGAAGTTGAAAAAATAATGAAAGAAGCCGGCGAAGCCGCGATATATGAAGTCGGCGTTTTTGACGTTGACCCCAGACTGGTCAATTTGCTTGGGCGTCTGCGTTTCAGAACGAGCTTCGGACAAAATGTTTTACAGCATTCCATTGAAATGTCTCATTTGGCCGGAATGCTTGCCTCCGAACTTGGCGCAGACGTTCAAATATCCAAAAAGGGCGCACTGTTTCACGATGTCGGCAAAGCGGTGGACCACGAAATACAAGGAACACACGTGGAAATAGGGCGGAGAATTCTCCAAAAATTCAGTGTTGATGAAAAAGTGATAAAGGCGATGCAGTCGCACCACGACGAATACCCGCACGAAAGCATTGAGGCTATTATAGTTCAGGTCGCCGACAATATTTCCGGCGCGCGCCCCGGAGCAAGGCGCGATACGGTTGAAAATTACCTGAAACGCCTTGAAGACCTTGAAAGAATCGCCAACGCTTTTGGCGGAGTTGAAAAATCTTACGCG
>JBBTVC010000044.1:0-5624 GCA_038063435.1 Patescibacteria group bacterium
TTTTGGCCCTGTCGTCTAGTCTGGTCTAGGACACAAGCTTTTCAAGCTTGGTACACGGGTTCGAATCCCGTCGGGGCCGCGTAGATTTTCTTAGCGAGGGACGAGTTTTAGAAAATCACGCGTCCCGCCACGGCAGTGGCACAACAACATTTTTTATCGGCAGACCCGAGTCGTTGACATTGTAGAGCGCCTGGTGAAATATGCTGTATAGCTTATTTGATTTTTTGCTATCATAGTATTAGCTCTTTTACACGGAGAAGTATGTAAGGGGGGAAAAAGAATATGACATTCATACAATCTTCGCCGCGTACCTGCCGTTTTTTGTTCGCTGAGTTCAAGCGAGAAAATAGTGGTGCGTTTGGCAAAAAGATTTTCTTTGAAGGCGTTGGCGGAAAAGACGTGTATAACATTACCCCGCCCTTTGTCACAGACGGTATCACATATATTGCGGGAAGGGTTGAGGAAAGAGCCACATGTTGGCAGCAGGAAGAATATCAAGCCACAACGATCTTTTTTGTTGCACGAGGAAGTGTGTGGGTTCCGGCAGAAGGGCTACCCATTTTTCCCGTTGAAGATCCGTTTCTTGTGCGTTTGGGCGAGAACATCGTTTTTGGCGGAGTGGAGGTCTTTCCTTTTTTAAAAAACCAAAAGCCAAGGTCTTTTCGCACCGTGTTTTATCGCGGGACAACCATCGGCGGTCTGCGGAAATTTGCAGTTGGGCCTGATCACATGAAAGATATAAGGCTTGTTGAGCTCGAGCATGGTCGGATCGGAGTTTTTACAAGGCCTCAAGGGCGTACCGGCGGACGTGGAACAATCGGGTTTATGATTCTAGACGCGCTTGATGAGCTTAGTTCGGCAGATTTAGTGAACGCGCCCTTGATAAAGAGACAGTTTATGCGGGCAGAGTGGGGCGGGGTAAACGAAGCACACAAGCTTCCCGATGGCAGGATTGGAATAGTGGGGCATATCGCCTCTCGCGATACGCGAGGAAACAAACACTATTACGCAATGACATTTACGCTGTGGCCTCATACGGCGAAAGTGTCGCCTTTACGGATTATCGCGGCACGGAATAATTTTCCTCCGGGTCACGCAAAAATGCCCGAACTTGTCGATGTGGTGTTCCCCGGAGGTTTCATGATGAATGATGATGGCACAATTACGCTTTACGCCGGCCTCAGCGATACCGAGGCTGGGTTGGTGGTACTCCATGACCCCTTTACCTCAATGTAAGGCACGCGAACAAGCCGTCTTTATGGCGGTTTTTTCTTGTCCCGCTTACCCCAAAAAACCCCTATACTGCTTTGTAATTGTGGGTACTTAACCCGACTGTCCCGCTTGGTTTGATTTCCGTTAAAAATTGCTGTAGTCTTTATAATAGAATACTTGGTCTTTGGAGAGCGCGATGCCGAAGGTGCTGAGGAGCACAGACGACGAAGTGCCTAAATGCGAAAAGTGCAAATGGCAATTTGTCGCGGTTTATATCAAAGGCCAGTGCGTTATGATTTCTAAATGTAAGGTCTGCGGCGAATTCGGCCAAACTTATACCCTTGTACCGGAGCCGTTCTTTGGTTCAGCCGTAATACAGCCGGAAAAATTGCCTTCGGATTTTAAAGAATATCTGGAAACTGTTATTGGGGCGATTAAAGATTACCCGGTTTGCTATGTATAAATTAGAGGGGAGGCAACCCTCTTTTTTGTTTAAAAAATGGGCTTATTGCCTAAACAAATAAATTATGATAAATAAATATCTATGATGCCAATGGTCCAAAAAATAAAATTTTCGCCGGTGGATATAGACGCGCGGGCCAAGCTTGATTTCAATTCGGGCGACACCATCCGTGTCTGGCAAAGAATCAAAGAGGGCGACAAATCTCGCTTACAAGCCTTTGAAGGTCTGGTTATCGCCAGAAAACACGGCCGGGAGCCGGGTGCTACTTTCACTATGCGCAAAGTTTCGGGCGGAATCGGAGTTGAGCGCATATTTCCTCTTTATTCGCCGACCATAGAAAAAATAGAAATAGTCAGCCACTCAAAAGTAAGGCGGGCAAAACTTTATTACATCCGCGACAAAGCCGCCAAAGAAATACGAAAGAAAATGAAACAGCTCATTAGAGTTGAAAAAGTTGTACTTGTCCCGAGTAAAGCCGAGGGAATAGAAAAAGCGCCGGAGAAAGTTGAAAATAAAGCAGAATAAAATCTATTCCAATATTCTTGAGAATTTGAGAATGGTTTAAATGCGGCCGTGGCGAAACCGGCAGACGCGCTAGCTTGAGGGGCTAGTGGGAGCAATCCCTTGGAGGTTCAAATCCTCTCGGCCGCACACTGTTGACTTTTTGTGCTCTTTATGCTATACTCTTTTTGAAGCTCTATAAATCGGGTTGGTGTCTTGTGTCCACAAACAAGGAGGAAAAACCAAGTGGAAATGTTAGCCATCGTCTGTTTGTTTGTTCTCCAAACAGTAGTTCAAGTCTGCTCTGCCCAACTTCCGTACGACGAAGCAATGATGGTCTACCGCTACGGCGCGCAGCAAGGCACCACCCTCCCTCGTGTGTATACGGAGGACACACCCGAGTTCCGAGCAATTGTGGCGCGCAACAACCCCCAAACCCGTCAGAGAGGAGGGACCAGCGATGTTCAGATGCGACCGCTGTAACGGATTAACGAAGCCGGGCGAGAAGATGACCCGCGTTCCGCTACACATTCGGAAGGTTACCACGAAACACACGCAGATCGACAGGCGGACTGGAAAGGAGGTCGCCTGCGCCATCGGCCACGGCACTGAGACGTACAGCGAAGCCAAGCTCTGCGCGACATGCGTGAGGTCCATTGCGGATTACGAAGAGGGCCTCCGTCCGCGGGTAGTCGGCGCCGTGAACAGAGAGCACATCGTCACATCATCCTCGGTGGGCCCGTAGCTCAAATTGGCAGAGCTACCGGCTCATAACCGGTTGGTTCCTGGTTCAAATCCAGGCGGGCCCACCAAAAGAAAAGCCGCCACGTGCAATCGCGTGGCGGTCTTTTTTATTTCCAAAATAATTCAATCAATCGGAACCCAGCTTAAATCAAGAATCGTGCGAGTCGGCTTTTCGACGCGGAAAACCGGACGGACCGGCATTCCGATATACGGCTCGCCCTCTCCGAATTCCGAAAGATAGCTCATCATGTTGGTGCAGACTCCCGGAATCTCAAGCGAAATTAAAGGACATGGCACAGTTCCTTTGAATCCCGCGCCCGGATAGTTGGTGATAGAAAATGAATAAACCGTGGCACCATCGGGGTCAACTTCAAACCACGCCGTCTTTTCCCAGCAATCCGGACAATCAACGCGCGGAGGAAGCCAGATATCGCCGCAATACGGAAAGGGGCAATGCGGACAAAAAGTTCCGAGAAGTTTTCCTTGCGTCAGCCCTTCAAAAAACGGGGTGATGCCGCCGTAAGAATGGTTATGAACTATGTTTTTGGGATTCTCAATCACCCAGACGTCCGGCGGAACTTGGCGCTTGAAAATTTCAGCAACAAGCCGGCCCTCGGCTTCGGGAGGAATAATAACTTTCTGTCTGATTTTCATCACTTAACCTCCCGGCTCAAAATCGCGCAGGTAACATGGCTTCCGGTGCCGGCGTGGCTTATAGCCATTCCGGTTTTGGCGTTAGGCACTTGAAGGTTTTTAAAATTTCTGGGTTTTTCCTTGCCAAAACGAGTCCACATTCTTTCGCGCTCATGAAACTTAGCCCATTTGCCCTGAAGCTGCCATAAAATTTCGGCGACTTGGAAAATTCCGGTCGCGCCGACGGCGTGCATCGTGCCTAAAAGCCCGCCCGAGAGATTGGTCGGCAATTTTCCCTCATAATACGCCTCTCCGCTTTCAATAAATTCAGATCCTCGGCCGTAAGGCCTCAAACCGATATCCTCATAAGTCTGAAGGTCGGAAATGGTGAAAGCGTCGTGGGTTTCAAGAATGTCCAGTTCTTCAAGCGGATTAGTAATGCCCGCCGTGTGATAAGCAATACGCGCCGCGTATCGCGCGGCCAAAAAGCCGGTAAAGCCCGGCCATTTTTCGGTACGGCCTTCGTACAAATCCGGCGATTCGTTTGGAAGCAAAAGTATCTCCATGTCTCGCCTATCGGCCGTTCTTAAGGTGTGACTTCCGGCGCCAATTCCTTTAACCAAAATTGGATTATCGGTTAATTTAAAAGCATTTTCTTCGTCAGCTAAAATTATACAAGCCGAACCAACGCTCATAGCGCAACATTCGGGGAAGGTCAGCAAGCCCGAAACCACTTTGGACGCAAGAATTTCTTCAATAGTATACTCCTTGGCCAGATGCGAAAACGGAGAAGACAGAGCGTGGCGATGGTTTTTCTGAGCCACTTTTGCGAGCGTTTCTCTCGATGGCTTGTAAGTATAATAGTATCTTTGATTCATTAAGTCGTAGTTAGTGCTGTAAAGCCAGCCGAGTTCGGATTCAAAATCTTTGTCGGCCGCTGATGCAATGTAAGCATTTCCTTGACGCGTTGAAACCTCGTCCATTCTTTCCCAGCCGATAACCGGAACAACCGAAGCGTAACCCGAAGCAACCGCCGTGACCCCCGCAAGAATCGCCGAGCCGCCGGTAGCGCCTCCGGTTTTAACCTCAATATTTCCAACCGGGTCAAAACCAAGATAGTCGTGCATTTTGGCCGCGGCCAGCAGCTGGTCGCCGAAATGGTCGGCAAACTGCGAATAGACGCAGAAATTAACCATTCTCTTGAATTCCGCCAAATCAACTTTCAAGTCATTTTCCAAAACGGCCATCCGCATGGCATCCATACAAAGTTCGGTTGATTGCTTTTCGGGATAGGCCTTGCGAAAATCAGTCATGCCTCCGGCAACAACATAGACCGGCCGCGAAAGTTCGGGAACGCGCAAATTGCCCTTGCCGAATTTTATCATTTTGCTCTCCTCTTTTAATTTTCAAAACCAAATCTATTATATATGATAGAATAGTATAGTAAAGCTTATAAAAGGTCGGATTAAATATTTTTTAATATGGATAAAAAACCTTTAGGCAAAGTCAATCACTATTTTGATAAAGCGATGGTGGCCGTAATAAAACTCGATGGCGGGCTTAAGGTCGGCGACGAAATTAAATTCGTCAAAGGCGGCGAAGAATTTACGCAAATCGTGGAGTCCATACAGATTGAACACGAAGCAATCAAGTCGGCCAAGAAAGGACAAGAAGCGGCAATCAAAGTAAACCAGCCGGCCAAAGAAGGAACGCTGGTCTTTAAGGCTTGAAAATCGCTGAAAAAAGAGTATAATTAGTTCGCGAAAGGAGAAACCATGAACAGAGAACAACCGGATTTATTTCCTCGGCCGAAAATGCCCGCGGAAGAAATGCCCAATGAACCGGAAACGCCTCCGGAGATTTCCGCGCAAATTCAAGGGGCTAGAAAAAAACGCTACGCCGACAAAAAGGCGGCCGAAAAAGCATTCGTCGCCGGCCGTCGTAAAATTATGGGCGAAACCAAAGAGGGCCAAAAAGAAGCCTTTCCCGAATAAAAATGTCCGACATCGGATGTTGGACATTAAGATGGTGCCCGTAGCTTAGTGGTAAAGCGCCGCTCTGTGGCAGCGGT
>JBBTVC010000045.1:0-2537 GCA_038063435.1 Patescibacteria group bacterium
CCGGATACGCCCGCCCCTTAAACACAAGATTCGCTCCGCCCTGAAAAGGAATAAACGGCGCGACGCCTCCTCCTCCGCCCCCGCCTCCGCTGCCGGTATTCGTAGTAGTGGTGGTTGTTGTGGTTACAGCCGCCACAGGAGCCGCTGAAACCTGGGTTGAAGTCGCGATTGTGTTGGCAGGAATAAGAGAGTCCTCGTTTCTAATCACAAAATAATATGTCGTGCCGTTGGTAAGTCCGGTCATGGCTTTCGTGGTAACATTTCCAACCGAAGTATATGTATACGGCCCGCCCGAGGTCGTGGATTTTCCTACATTATATCCGCCAACAGTCCAACCTAAAACAGCGGAGCCGGCGGTCCACGATAAAGTCACCTGCCCGTCGCCGGCGGTAGCCGTTATTCCCGTCGGAGGAGTGGTTGTTGGAAAAAAGAAAAACCCGCCGGATAAATTAAAACTGGTTATGGTGCTTGTGCCGATGGCCAGCTGCGCCAGAGTTCCAAAAAGTTGATAACTGTTAGACGTTGAATATCCGGCCGGCTCCAAAACTGGGTCTAGCACCTGAAAATCGGTTGAAGTGAATTCGGTAGCGTAACTAAAAACCGCGAACGCCAACGCGCCGAGTATTGTAAGTGTAGCCGCGGTTTTTTTAATCATAAAACTTGAAACATGAAGCACGGTGTTTCAGATCTTATGCTTCATGATACGAGATTATTATTGCGCCGCCTACTGTTGTTTTTGGAATTCCTGAAAAGATTTAATGCCCTGCACAATTTGCGAATCGTCCTTAAGGTCTTCAATGAAAATAATATGTTCTTTGTTAATTCTCATTTCGTCTTCCGGGCCGTGAAGTTCTGTTCCGAGTTTTACTAAATTAACATCCGGTATTTGATTGGCGCTGGTCGGCGGCTGAAGCGTCTGGCCTAAGCGCAAATAATAAATATCGCGCAATACCGCATAGCCTGAATTCTCGCGGGACAGCTTTCCGAAATAGACCTGATTATTGTCTAAAAACACGGCCTGATATTTGTCCGCGCCGAAAACCGCCGGGCTCTTGCCGGTCCACCAGCCATACACTAACCAAGCGGCCGCCAAAACGACTACGACCACCAATACGGCCGTCCAAAGCTTTTTGGACTTTTTTGCTCCGGATTCCATCACGGAATCCATCCCTCCCACATTATTTTCTTCCGCCTTTGACATAAATTTGCTTTTTAACCAATTCATAAAATTTAATAAAATGATAAAAACGACCTTACTATAATAGTATATATTAACGCTCAAGCTAAACGCAAACAATAGCCGACCAAGCCCGTGTGTGGATAACACCCCCTTGTCAGAAACCGAGTTTTTGACAAAATAAGAATATATGAGGACAACACCCATTGAGGTCGGTGAATACTATCACATTTTAAATCGAGGAAATTATAAACAACCTGTTTTTAAAGATGAGCGAGATTGGGCGCGTTTTTTATTTTTAATTCTCTACTTGCAATCACCTGCAAACTTCCCTCAGATCGGCCGCCTAGTATCTTCGTTTGTCAAAAACTCGGTTTTTGACATGTCGTTAAAATTAATTAACGAAATTACAAATACGCGATACGTAGAACTTGTAGGATTTGCTTTAATGCCCAATCATTTTCATCTCATCGTCCAAGAAAAAAAAGAAGGCGGCATTGCGCGATATATGCATCGCACCCTCCTTTCTTATACAAAATACTTTAACACTAAATATCAAGCCACCGGCCATCTTTTCCAGGGGCCATACAAAGCGGTCTATGTTGAAAATAACGATCAATTACTTTATCTTTCGGCGTATATTCATCGCAACCCGCGGGAGCTAAGCGGCTGGAAAAATAAGGAACACGAATACTTCTGGTCAAGCTACGGGGACTACGTTGGGGAAAACCGATGGCCTGAATTGCTAAAAACCGATATTGTTTTAGATCAATTCAAAAACAGAAACGAGTATAAAAACTTTATAGAAACAAGCTCGGCAAAAGACTTATTAGACGACTTTGATAACATTTAATTACTGTCAAAAACCCAACCTGTCAAAAACCGAGTTTTTGACAGGTTGGGTTTTTAGAAGGTTGAATAATCGATTGTCTATTGGCTGGCGCTATCTATATTCAGTGGGGCGATTTCAATGATTTTATCCTGCGCGGGGTCGTACAAAACGGCTTTCTTGGCTTGGGTGTAAATAAGCACTTTGTCGCCTTTCTTGGCGTTGGCAAAAAACACCTGATCTTTGAGTTTTTCGGGGTCGGTTACGGTCGCGACCGTCGGCGTCTCCCCTTCCGGCAAAACCATAAGCCGGCCGACAAGGACTACAATTTTCGCCGTCTCCTTTTCGGCCACCAGCTCCGGATTTTTAAGTTCGCGGTTTTGCCAGTATAAATACAAGGCAATAGAAATAACAGCCAAAAAAGCAATTAAAATCGCAAAAATAACATATCGCGAATATCTTTGGTAAAGAGTCGGCTCCATAACTATAATTTTATCATAGTATCTCCGGTACCCAAATAAGGCTGGAGCT
>JBBTVC010000045.1:2547-3178 GCA_038063435.1 Patescibacteria group bacterium
AAATAATTTGTGGCATCGTATCGGCCCGGCTCAAGCCATAAGGCCTTTTGAAAGGCGTTTTCGGCTTTTTCAAACTGGCCCGACCGGAAATACGCCAAACCGAGCCAGGCATAGCCCTCGGATGTTTTTTCGCCCATATTAACCGCGTTTTCAAGAAATATGATCGCCGAAATCAAATCCGGCGTATTATTTTTCCAAACTTTTATGGCCCCCATGTATAGCCAGACCCAGCTATTTTTCGGATATTCGGCAACGACTTTTTTCAAAACCGACGTGGACAAATCGTCACGGCCCAAAAGATATAAAAACCGTCCGGCAACAATTCTGTCGGTAACACCGTCAGAATAAATAATTTGATTCATTGTCCGGTTCAAATTCTCCGGTGCGTTGAATTTGCCGATGATTTCCTTGTTTTCAGTAATGTTTCTGACAAGAATCACGGCATAGGTATCAAAATAAACCAGCGCCCATTTCGGGTCGTGTAGCCGCCGCCACAAAAACCCGCCCACCGCGGGACTCCCGTCCCGCAAGCTTATGAATATCGCGTTCAGTTTATATTTTTCTTCCGATTCTTGCCATTTTTCTTCATTATTCAGCGTAACGGATTCTCCTGTAGTCCCAAGCGGTACAA
>JBBTVC010000046.1:0-1223 GCA_038063435.1 Patescibacteria group bacterium
CTTCATTCAGCAATTGCGACCAATCAATATAAAACCGCCTACTTAGGCGGTTTTAGGCATTTGGTTAGGTCGTAGTATAATGATGGTATACGGCGCTTATTTAATTTATGAACTACAAACTTATCTGTTTTCTCCTGGCCGAAGCTCCGCGCCCGAAAAGGGGCGCTGGCGAGGAAGTTAAAGCTCCGTCAGCCAAGCATGCCCCGCATTATTTCGAGGCGTCGGTTCCGCGACAGTCCATAATCTCGCAGGAAAAAATTTCGGTCGGAAAAAACGACGGCACTTTGTTTTTAAAAATGTACCGTCCGGACATAATGCTGGCTGAAGCCAGATTTGAACTGGACAATTTATTTTCGCATAAAACCATTGAATTCAAAGAGGAGGTCGCGGCAAAACTGTACGAAATACTAAAAAAGAAAAACGGGAAGGATATCGAGCGCTTCAGCGAAGAATATTCAGTGTACGCCGTTTCCGGCTATCAGGGCGACCCAGAGCAGTTTCTGGCCGAAAAAAGCATTATCGCCTCTTTATTGAAATCGGAAAAAATAGCCTTAGACCCTCTGGAAATTGACTACACCCTTTCGTCTTTTTTGAAATATGCCAAAAACGACATGGTCATAGTTGACTGGGACGGCGCGATTATTTTTGACCCATCAGGAGATATCGAATCCACGATAGAACTTTTACAGCTGGCCAATTTCCAGCTTCTAAGCTACCGGCTTTTGGATAAAGAGCTCGACAGCAGGCTTCACCGCATAACCAAATTGATTCTGGAATCTCCGGATCGCGCCAGATTTTTATTCGGCGCCGGCGAAATAAACCAGGCAATCAAAAGTGTGGTGCTGATCCGGTCTTCTTCCATATCTGAATTTCAGACGCTTGAAAAAGAAATAAAACTTATCGGTGACTGGTATTCGGCGCGACTCTTTGATTTGGTGGCTAAAAAATTCAAAATTGAAGATTGGCGCAGGACCATTAAAGACAAGTTGGAGGCGCTGGAGGATGTTTATATCGTAGCCTCCGAAAGATTCACCAACTCGTGGGCAAGAAGGGGCAAGATACTTGAATCCATCGGCTGGTCTATCCTCATCATAGGCTGGATTATACTTCTATTTTTCGATTTCTATAATTTTTTTATTAAATAGCCCATCTTCTTATTGGCGCCGATAAAAAAATAAAAACAAAAAAGACGGGCTAGGCTCGTCTTTTTTAAATTCTTCTAA
>JBBTVC010000047.1:0-18458 GCA_038063435.1 Patescibacteria group bacterium
TGTACCAAGCTTGAAAAGCTTGTGTCCTAGACCAGACTAGACGACAGGGCCAAAACTCTATAAATGGTAGCATTTTTTAGTTATTATTCAAGATATTGTGCTCTATAAAGCCCCGGTTTTAATTATTTTTGGTTTTGCCGCCGGTATTTTTCTGGCGTCGTTTTTTGAGGTCGGCTTTGCTTTAGCCGCGCTCGTTATAATAACGAGCGCGTTTCTTTTTTTACTTTCCGGTTTCCGGCCGGACGGCGCTCTGGTTTTTATTTCAATTTTTATTTTTGCCTTAGGCGTCGGTGTTTTGCGCTATGAAATTAAAGACAGCTCGGCCGTTTCGCCCGAGCTTAAAAAATTTATCGGCCAAAAAATTTCGCTAAAGGGAGTTGTTGTTGAGGAACCGGACGAGCGTGAAAATTCAACGCGCCTGATTTTTAAAGCTGATAGCGGCGACAAAATTTTATTAGTCGTAAATCGTTACCCCGAATATTTTTACGGCGATATTGTTGATATCGGCGGAACCTTAAAAGAGCCGGACAATTTCTCGGATGACTTTGACTACAAGAGCTATCTGGCCAAAGACGAAATTTTTCTTGAAATGGTTTTTCCTGAAATCAAAAAAACTGGCTCGGGCGGAGGTTCTAAAATAAAGTCGGCGCTTTTGGAGTTGAAAAAGAAATATCTTGAAAACCTCGCCAAAGTTTTGCCGGAGCCACAGGCCTCTTTCGTCGGCGGGCTTACGATAGGCGCCAAAAAATCAATGCCCGCCGAAATTCTGGAGCAATTCAGAAAAGTCGGAGTCATACATATAGTAGTTCTCTCCGGTTACAACATAACCATTGTGGCCAAGGCGTTTGCCGGGGTTTTGGGCAGTTTTCTGCCGCGGGTGTTTGCCGCGAGTTTCGGAGTGCTTGGCATTTTTCTTTTCGCCGTTCTTGCCGGCGCTTCGGCCACCGTAGTTCGCGCTTCCATAATGGCCGCCATTTTGTATCTTGCGGGCTCTGTCGGAAGGGTTTATGAGGCCAAGATCGCCTTATTTTCCGCGGGATTTTTAATGCTTTTGTATAATCCCAAAATTTTGCGTTTTGACTTGGGTTTTCAGCTTTCTTTTCTGGCCGCTCTCGGACTTTTGTATCTTTCGCCCCATTTTGAAAAATTCGTCAGGTGGCTTCCTAAAAAATTCAAGTTGCGCGAATATGGTCTGGCTACTCTCTCGGCGCAGGTCGCGGTTTTGCCGGTGTTGCTTCAAAACTCCGATTCATTTTCTTTTTTATCTTTTCCGGCAAATCTTTTGATTCTTATTTTTGTTCCGGCCACGATGCTTTTCGGATTTTTGTCCGGCGTTTTGGTCTGGATTCATCCGTGGGCCGCCTACCCCTTTTCGTGGGCCGCGCACTTTCTTTCGTCTTATGAATTGGGGGTCGCGTCTTTCTTCGCCAGCCTACCACTTTCAATTAATTTTTAATATTTAACGATGCCTAAATTTTTTGAGAAATACCAGCCGAAATATATTTTTTTAGGCGTTTTGGCGCTTGTAGCTTTGGTTGTTTGGTCGGCGGTTTTTAATTTTGAAAATGGCCGGATGACTGTAGCTTTTTTGGATGTGGGGCAGGGGGACGCTATTTTCATTGAGTCGCCCGCGGGAAATCAGGTTTTAATTGACGGCGGGCCGAATAAAGAAGTTTTGTCGCAGTTGTCGGCCGTTATGCCTTTTTATGATCGCTCGATTGACGCGATAATTCTTACCCATCCGCATCAAGACCACATCGGCGGACTGGTTGAGGTTTTAAAAAGATATGACGTTGATTTTGTTTTTGATTCGGGCGATGACGCGTCAATTGCCGAATTCGCTGAATGGAAAAAATTGATTGGCGGGAAAAACACAAAAGAGATAAAAGTGATACGCGGCATGCGCGTTGATTTGGGAGGTGGCGCGCATTTCGACGTTTTATTGCCAGATGTTTTTGAAAAAAACGGCGACCCCCATAAAAATATGGTTGTCATCAAATTGTCTTATGGTGAAAATTGTTTTTTGCTGATGGGCGATGCGGAGCGCGAACATGAATTTAAAATTTTAAATGACGATATTGATTGCGAGGTTTTAAAGGCGGGGCATCACGGCTCAAAAACATCAACAAGTGAAGCGTTTTTGAACGCGGTCAGTCCCGATATCGCCGTAATTCAGGTCGGTGTTAAAAATCGCTATGGCCATCCGTACCGGGCTGTTTTAGAAAGACTGACCGCGTCGGCCGTAAAAGTTTTTCGCACCGATACCGACGGCGCGATTATTATTGAAAGCGACGGCGAAAATATTTTTGTAAAATAAAAAACGCTTTTATGGTAAAAGCGTTATAAACATTCTTCTTGAGGCGGCGTAGTCGTTTTTGCAAAGCCAATCAATTATTTCTTGGTGGGTTTTGACGAGCGTAATTACATTATTGGCTTTAGCAACTTCAATATCCCCGATCATTCCGGAAGAATGAGGCTCCCCGTCCTCAATCAGCAGCATATAATCGCATTTCTTGAGGCGTTCTCGGCCAAGTTCCTGTCCAAGTTTTCTTTCATCAGGGCTGAAATCATCAAGAAACGCGCAATAATAAAATCCGGTAGATTCGGGATCGTAGCCGTATAAGACCGCCCATCTGGTATACATTCTGGCTTTGGCCAGATTTCTTTCAAACCCCGCGCGGTCTTTTGACCCTATCCTGCAGCAGATGAATATTTTCGGCCGCACGATTTTCTCCTTGAAAATTTTTCAGGAACAGGTAATCTGAATTAATTATGGATTTTTGACAAGACTTTGCCAGTTGCGTCAAAAAATAAACTATTGTCTAATAAAAACATGCTTAAAGAAGAAAAAACGCTGATAATTATTAAACCCGATGCTTTGCAGAGGAATTTACTTGGCGAGATTATAGGCCGTTTTGAAAAAAAGGGTTTAAAAATAACGGGAATAAAAATGATCCAGCTTGAAGACGCGCTGCTTATGGAGCACTATTCACAGCATAAAGACAAGCCGTTTTTCCAGTCGCTGAAAAACTTTATGAAATCTTCTCCGGTTGTGGTGATGATTTTGTCGGGCATTAACGCTATAAAAGCCGTAAGGCTTATTGTTGGGCCAACCAAGGGCTATGAGGCCGACGCCGGAAGCATTAGAGGCGATCTTTCAATCAGCGGACAGGCTAACATTGTTCATGCCTCGGATTCTTTGGAGTCGGCAGAAGTAGAAATAAAAAGGTTTTTTAAACCGGAGGATATTTTTGAGTATAAAAAATCAGATTTTGAGTTTGTTTACGGCGAGGAAGAAAGAAGCGGACCGGAATAAAAATGTGCCACACCAGGTGTGGCACATTTTGCTAATCTCTGAAAATATCAACGTTCCAATTTTCAAGATATTCTTTGAGAGCTTGCTTGAAGAGTCCGGATTCAGCTCCGTTTATCGGCCGATGGTCGAAGGCAAGCGTCAAAATGACATTTGCGACGAAATCCTCACCCGATCTTATCCGGCCTATTGCCAGCGATGCGCTTTGGCCGTCCAAGAGTATCGGATTGCCCCTAAGCGTTTCAAATATTCCGACGTTGGTGATGGTGAAGTTTCCGTCCCGCAGTTCTTCGGGCAATATTTTTTTATTGCGGCATTTCCAGGCCAAGTTGTTTATGGCGAAAGCCAGTTCGGCGAATTTCATTTTATGCGCGTCTTTGACTACAGGCGCCATCAATTCGTGGTGTGAAAGTCCTTCAACCGTAGTCGGGATGTCAACCGCGAACGACAGATTAACGAAATCTTTTACGACATGCGTCAAAGGATTTTCCTCAACGGAACTCCTGAATTTCCAGAACTCGTTTTGCATCAATACTTTTACGACAGCATAGGCGAAATAATGAGTTAAAGTCAGTTTTGTGCCGAACGCGCGCTCAAACCCTTCTTTTTTCTCCCTGTATTCGTCCCAGATTTTTAAAACGTCCGCGTCAATATCGTCATGGATATGCGGTCTCTTCCAGTTCTCGGCCATTTTTTGAGCGACAATTTTTTGAACCGGCGTAAATGGAACCATTTTAACTCTTACGTCCGCGTCCGCGCTTTCGGCGCGCGGAATAGCCGCCGCTGTTTCCCGAAGAGGGCTAACGATATGTTGTGCCGCGGTCTTTTCGCAGAATATTTTTGTCATCGCGGCGCGAACGACGTCGTCTGCGTTCGGCAGATATGCTTTTTCAAGGTTTGGGTGGTGCGGTATCGGCGTAAAAGGCGCGCCGACAACTACCGGTGGAGCGTCCAGTTCGTCGAAGAGCTCTTCTGAAATCATCTGCGCGATAACAGCGCCTATTCCGCCTATTTTTTTGGCCTCGTGCGCGATTATTACCCGATGCGTTTTTTTCACCGATTCAAAAATCATTTCGCGGTCAAACGGCATGAGCGAGCGAAGGTCAATCAGTTCAGCATCAATCCCTTTTTCTTTAAGCGCGTCACAGGCTTTCAGCGATTCAAACAACATGTTTCCGTAGCTGATAATGGTTAGGTCGCTTCCGGCTCTTACTATGCGTGCTTTACCGATGGGAATTACGTAATCTTCTTCCGGAATTTCAAAACCCAATTCTTTGGGATAATCTTCGGGGTTCAGGCGATAAAGCCTTTTCCATTCAAGAAAGATTACGGGCGAGCCCGATCTCACGGCTGTTTTTAGTAATCCTTTGGCGTCGTAAGGAGTGGCTGGCGCAAGAATAATTAGCCCCGGCGTATCAAGAAACAGCGATTCGGGGCAAATTGAGTGAAATGGCCCCGCGCTTCCTATCGCGCCCGACGGCATTCTGACCACCACCGGCAGAGAAATCCGGTTGCGGTAATGCAGTCCGGCCATGTAGTCGCGTATCATTTTTACGGCGTCAGTTACGAAGTCGGCAAACTGTATTTCAACCACTGCCCGGCCGCCGCGTAAAGCGATTCCCATGCCGAGTCCGGCAATAGTGGACTCATGAAGGATTGTATTTACGATTCTTTCTGAGAAAATCTGCGGCAGGCCGGCTGTTACTTTAAATGCTCCATCGGCTCCGGCTGGCCTGCGAACATCTTGGCCGAGAATGAATAGTTCTGGAAATCTTCCCATTTCTTCACGAAGAGCCTCATTAATCGCTTCGGCGTATTTGAGTTTTTTCATTTTGTCCGCCTTCGCTCGTCAGGCAGGCTGGCAACGAATTTCTGGGCCGCCTCATCGGCGTAAACGTCATCGCAAAGTGTATTTGTCTGCGGATCGGGGGCGTTTCGCGCCCATTCTATCGCCTCATCAAGCTCTTTTTCAATGCCAAGTTCTTTTTCAAGCTGTCTTCTGATTTCGTTGAGTTCCTGATCAAATTTTTCAGTTTTTTCTTCCGCGAGGTTTGGCTTTCCGTACAAAAAGTTGGTCAGTCGGGCAATCGGATCGCGCCTATGCCAACGCTCCAAGTCTTCTTTGGGCACATATTTTTCGTAAGGATCGTATGCCGAGTGACCGGCCATTCTGAAAGTCACCGATTCTATGAGCACCGGCGTGCCCGAAAGAGCTATTTCGCGCGCCATCTTCGTCAGAGCATAAACACAAAGCGCGTCAGTGCCGTCAATGGTGAAGCCGCGAATGCCAAAGGCCTCGGCCTTTCGCGAAAGAGGAATAGCCGCGGTCTGTTCATCGAGTTTCGTGCGATAAGCCCACTGATTGTTGTCGATAATCACTATTACCGGCAGCTTTCTTGAGGCCGCTTGGTTTAATGCCTGAAAATCAGGAGTTGAAGTCGCGCCATCGCCTATAAATGTAAAAGCGACAAGGCCGCTATTCCTGAATTTTTCAATCAGAGCCGCTCCGCAGGCATTGGGGATATTTGTTCCGAGGTGGCTAATCATTGGGTAACGATTCATCTTTGGAATGCCCCAGTGAATATTGCCGTCTTTTCCCTTGCATTGTGAGGACGCTTTTGACATGTGCTGGGCGAAGTAAAGGTTGGCTAGGGGCGCCGGGATGTCGCCGCGCTCGAATGCTTCAACGCCGCGCGTGAAATCACATCCTAAATCGCGGTGTAAGGGAAATGCGGGGTCTCCATATTTCATCGCGGCCATAACGCCGCAAGAGGTGGCCTCATTTCCCAGACCGGAAAAAATACTGCCCGGAATTTCTCCAGCCTTCCACAACAAAAAAACTTTTTCCTCGGCTCTTCTGGTAATCAGCATTGAGCGCAGAAGGAGATTCACGTCTCGGCGTCCGCCTTCAGACCAGAATAATTTTGAAAGATCGGTTAATTCCCGCTGGTATATTTGATTTGGTCCCACGACATCAATAAAGTGGTTTTCCAAGTCGCAGAAGTAATCAAAATCTTTAAAGAAAGGCCGAGTCTTTCCGGAAGCGACAACCATTTTGAGCTCCTTTTCAGTTTTCAAATCCAAGTCAAATTTAGCAAAGGAGCAAGCAGTATGCAATAATTGACGAATGCCCGATAAAATATATCTTTTTTTAACGGCTTTATTGATTTTAATACTTGCGACGCACGCGCTCGCTTTGGGCGGTTTTTTAAGCTATGGGATATGGTGGCTGGATTTAGTTTTGCATTTTGCGGGCGGCACATGGCTCGGTGTTTTTGTTTTTTGGTATTTATTCCGGCACAAAAACTATCAAGTTGGAATTTTGCCCGCCAGTCTTTTGGTCGTCGGCCTGATTTCTTTTGCCATGTTCGCCGGAGTTTTGTGGGAGTTTTTTGAATTTTCGTGGGATTATTTCGCCGGGCCCTACGGAGCCATTCTCGCTCAGCGGAGTTTGCAAGATACGATGTCAGACTTGCTTTTTGATTTTTTAGGCGCGCTTGTAGCGGCTGTATTTCTTTTTGCTCTTGAGTTCCGGGTGCTGAAGCGTTATTAATTAAGTTGGATGTCTGGGGTTTAGCAGGGGGGCGCTAATGCCAGAGTCGCGGCGGTTGAGAGCGCGGCTGGTTCCCGAAGAACATTTAGATATCGGCTGGATCGTTTTGATTTTACTTCTTGGCGCTGATGCCGGCGGTTATGTCAACTGGGCCAATCAGCATATTTTTTCTTATTCTGACAAGACGGCTAATTTTTGCGGCGGGTTTGTTTTAGCGGCATCCGCGGTTCGTTATTATGAATTCAGGTCAAAAAATATTCGTCTTGACCTAGTCTTTATTTTCGCGCTGGCCTTTGCGTCGCTTGGCGGAGTTTTGCACGAATTATGGCAGAATTGGGATTATGTTTATTTAAAGCCGGATTTACTGCCGTTCATGTTAACCGACACGCTAACCGATTTGATTTCCGTTTTGGCCGGCGGGGCGCTGGCCGGTTTATATTATGCCGTTTGGCGGCCGCATAAATTAAATTTAAAACAGCATTAAAAAGACTCCTTTTTGGGAGTCTTTTATTTTTGTTTGATAGGCGCTATTCTTTAAGCGGATTTACACGGAGGAGCCAGAATGTCCAGAAAGCGCGGTGTGTATATTTTGGGCGCGAAACGCACTCCTTTCGGTAAGTTTTTCGGTTCGTTAAAAGACATCTCGGTTCCATGGCTCGCGGGGTTAATAATAAATAAGATGCTGGAAGATTGCGGTTTTAGTCGCGGCGGCAGCACATATGAGGGCATAGACGGCGTTATTTTAGGACAGGTCTTAACAGCCGGCTCTGGACAGGCGCCAGCTAGGCAGGCGGCATTATTGGCAAGGCTATCAGAGACTTGTCCGGCCGAAACGGTAAATAAAGTTTGTGCCTCATCGCTTTTCGCGATTAAAATGGCAAGCCGTGAAATTCAAGTTGGCGAGGCAGGATTGATGATTGCCGGCGGAATGGAAAGCATGAGCCGCGCGCCGTATCTGGTAACAAGGCGCGTAAAAAACGAAGCCTTTCGCATAAAAAACAGCGTTGTCATGGGTTTGGCGGTAAGCAGGGGTGAGGATGCAATTGATAGTATGGTTTTTGACGGATTAGTAGATCCGGGCGTGCTCCGCTATTCAATGGGCGATCTGGCGGATACCTGCGCAATAAAATATCAAATTTCGCGTGAAGCGCAGGAAAGCTACGCTTATTCTAGTTTTGAAAGGGCATATGAGGCCCAAAGGCTGGGCAAATTCGATTTACAGATAGGTTGTCTTGAGGACTATAAAGACGAATGTATCAGGGAGCCCGATTTGGCCAAAATGCAAAAACTTTCCCCGGCTTTTTCTGCAAACGGAACCGTGACGGCGGCGACTTCATCGCAAATTGCCGATGGCGCGGCAGTTATGCTTTTGGGCGATTCAAGAACCGCAAGGAAAAGAGGACTTACAAAATTGGTGCGAAGCATTGATTTCGCGACCCATTCGCAAGACCCGCGTTGGTTTACAACCGCTCCTGTTGGCGCGATAAAAAAGATTCTTTTAAGAAATCGGTTAAGGGTTCAGGACGTTTCCCTTTTTGAAATAAATGAAGCGTTTGCCGTAGTTCCGATTTATGCCATGCGCGAGCTCGGCATTCCGCACGAAAAATTGAACATCTGGGGAGGAGCCATCGCACTTGGCCATCCGCTTGGGGCGTCGGGTGCCAGAATCGTCATGAATTTGATGCGCCAGCTACACGAGACCGGCGGACGTTACGGAATAGCCTGCGCTTGCAATGGCGGAGGCGAAGCCATGGCCGTTTTGGTTGAAAATATGCAAGGCCGCGCATAGCGCGGCTTTTTTCTTTTGTTTATAATATAGTGATGAAACTTACTTTTTACGGCGGGGCGCAGGAGGTTACAGGCGCTTGCTATTTATTGGAGTCCGGTGCGACAAAAATTTTGGTTGATTGCGGCCTTTTTCAGTGTCCGAAAGTTTGCGAAGCTCGGAGCCACGAGCCGTTTCCTTTTAAGCCGTCAGAGATTGAAGCCGTTCTTGTTACTCACGCCCACATTGATCACATCGGGAGAATCCCCAAGCTTTTTAAGGAGGGTTTTTCTGGAAAAGTTTATTCAACGCTAGCGACAAAAGACCTGGCTGAAATAATGCTTGAAGACAATCTCCAGCTTTTAAAGAAAGGCCAAGACAACGGCGAGACCGAACTGCTTTTTAACGACGAAGATCTTGAAAAAACAATGCGGTTTTGGGAGGGT
The DNA here is from genome assembly GCA_038063435.1 of Patescibacteria group bacterium. Classification (GTDB taxonomy): domain Bacteria; phylum Patescibacteriota; class Minisyncoccia; order HO2-45-28; family HO2-45-28; genus HO2-45-28. The sequence continues at coordinate 9,078 of JBBTVC010000047.1, forward strand.
CTTGATTATCATCAGGAAATTAAAATCGGAAATTTTGCCGTTCGTCTGCTTGATGCCGGGCATGTTCTGGGCTCGTCCATGGTTGAAATAATAGCTGAAGGTAAAAAGATTATTTTTTCGGGCGATCTCGGAAATCCTCCGACTCCGCTTTTGCGCGAGCCCGAAAAAATTACCGATGCCAATATACTTTTAATTGAATCTACTTATGGCGACAGAGCGCACGAAAACCGGAAAGAACGCCGGTTGAAAATAGAGCGTGTAATTGAAAATACGGTAAAAAATAAAGGAGTTTTAATGATTCCGGCATTTTCTTTGGAGCGCACGCAAGAACTTTTATTTGAGCTTAATGATCTGGTGGAAAAGGGTCGGGTGCCCAAAGTTCCGGTATATCTAGATTCGCCCTTGGCGATTCGCGCGACCGAAGTCTATAAAAAATACGAGCGCTATTATAATAAGGAAGCCCAGTACATAATTTCTTCGGGTGATAAAGTTTTTAAATTCCCGATGTTGAAATTTATTTTAACGACCGATGAGTCTAAAGCGATAAACGAAGTTCCGGCACCCAAAATAATTATTGCCGGTTCCGGAATGTCCACCGGCGGCAGGATTTTACATCATGAACGCAGGTATTTGCCCGACCCCAATTCAGCGATTTTGATGGTGGGGTACCAAGCCGCGGGTTCTCGCGGACGACAAATCCAAGACGGCGCGAAATCAGTAAAAATTTTCGGCGAAGACATTCCGGTTAAATGCCGGGTTGAAACCATTCAGGGTTATTCGGCGCATCCGGACCGCGAAATGCTTTTGGATTTCGTAAAGGAATCCGCCGATACTTTGCAAAAAGTTTTTGTGGTTCAGGGAGAACCGGCTTCGGCGTTGTTTTTGGTCCAGCGCGTCCGCGATTATCTGGGCCTTGACGCCCTGGCGCCTAGATACGGCGACTCATTTGATTTATGATAAAATAAATATCATGAAACCATCTCCGCACTCTCATCTAAAATTTAAAATCGCCGTATCGGGCGCGGCTGAAACGGGGCATTGCGCGCCGGATGCTTTGGAAAAAGCCAAAGAGCTTGGTCGCGAAATAGTCCGGCATAAGGGCGTTTTGGTTAACGGTGCTACAACCGGTTTTCCTTATTGGGCTGCCATCGGCGCAAAAGAAGAAGGAGGATTTACCATCGGTCTTTCGCCGGCCGCAACCGAGAAAGAGCATATAGAAAAATACAATCTTCCGGTGGATTATATGGACATGATTATTTATACCGGCTTTGATTATTCCGGCAGAAATCTTTTACTGACTCGTTCAGCTGACGCAGTCATAGTCGGCTGCGGGCGAATGGGCACGCTTAATGAGTTTACGATCGCTTTTGAAGATGATAAACCCATCGGCGTTTTAACCGGAACCGGAGGTACCGCGGATTTAATTGAAGAAATTGTTGAAAAATCGCATCGCCCTAACGAAAAAATAATCTATGACCCCGACCCGAAAAAACTGGTTGAAAAAGTAATTGAGCTTATCCGCAAAGAAAAAGTAATTGAAATATAATCATGGACCCGCTTACGCGCGAAATAATGATAAAGATTCTTCTGGCTCTGATACTCGGCCTTATTGTCGGCTTTGAGCGCTGGTATAAAGGCAAGGCCGCGGGCATCAGGACTTATGCTTTGGTTTCAATGGGCTCGGCGCTTTTTACCGTGCTTTCCGTGCACGGTTTTGGCCAGTCTTTCGGCACTGACCCTTCGCGGGTTGCCGCGCAGGTGGTGGTCGGAGTCGGCTTCATCGGCGCGGGCCTTATTTTTTTCAGGGATGGAGGCGTTCGCGGTCTGACCACGGCCGCCGGTATTTGGGCTTCCTCGGCCATCGGCATGGCTGTGGGAGTCGGATTTTATTCCGTGGCCATCTACACCGTTTTTCTAACCCTTTTGATTTTGGCCGGCATCAGGTTCATTGAAAAAATGATGCCCCGTCCGCCGGAGAAGGACAGAGAGTCGTCAGACGCTTCAGATGAGTAAATTCAAGCTCTATCGCGACGGATTGGGAATGCTGGTCGGCATGATTTTTGGCGCGGGCGTTTTTGCTTTGCCTTACAGTTTTGCCAAAGCCGGAGTTGTCTGGGGATTGATTCATTTTTTCATCGCCTTTTTTTTCATGATGGTTTTGCATCTGATGTATGGCGAGGTCGCGTATCTTACCGATGGCCAGCACAGATTCACCGGTTATGTGCGTAAATTTTTGGGCCGCAAGGCCGAACTTCTCGCTCTTTTTTCAACTCTTTTCGGCTATTACGGCGCGCTTTTGGTTTACGGGATACTGGGCGGAATATTTTTAAAGGTTTTCGCGCCGTCTATTTCGGTTTCCGGAATGTCGCTGGTGTTTTTTATCGCCGGCGCCGTTTTTTGCCTTTTTAGATTTGAGAAAATAGGCACTCTTAATTTTTACCTGACCGTGCCTATTTTTATTTTTATTTTTTATCTTTTCGGGCTCTCTTTGCCGTCAATGAGGATAGAAAACTTTTTAGTCGGCTCGGCCAAGTCATGGTTTTTGCCGTACGGCGTCTGGCTTTTTTCTTTGGGTGGTTTTTCAAGTCTGCCCGAGACCCGCGACATAATGAAGGGTTCCACCCTCGCCGATTTTAGAAGAGTTATAATTTGGAGCTTATCGGCGTCTGCCGCTATTTATCTAATTTTTATTGTAGCAGTTCTCGGAGTGTCCGGCGCTGAAACCACTGAAGACGCTTTGAGCGGTTTGGCGGGCGCCATTGGACAGCCGGCTTTAATTTTAGGCTCAATCATAGGGCTAATTGCCGTTTTCACTTCTTATATCGCGCTAGCCGCGGATATGAAAAGCATCTTTTCTTTTGACTATGGTTTTAAATCGCGGACCGGCTGGCTCCTTTCAATTTTGCCTCCGCCCCTGCTTTTTTTTCTCGGTTTTAATAATCTGGTTCCTATTTTGGGCTTTGTCGGCACGGTCGGTCTGGGAATATTGGGGATTTTTGTAATTGAGATGTCGCGCCGGCTCCATCAAGTTTTTCCGGAGCACCAACACCGGCTTTTGGGGCCCAAAAAATGGCTTCGCTGGGTTTTAGTGGTCGGCCTTATCGCCGGCGTTATTTTGGAGATTTGGAGTTGAGCGCGTCTATTTTCAATAAAATTTATTTTCTTGGCCGCAGGATGTTTGCTTGTTCAAACCGGACGTTCCCGCCTCCGGCGCGGCGGGCCGTCCTGCGTTCTCGGCGAAAAATCAGCCCCAGCGCTTACTGCGCATAAGAAAGGGGCTGAACCCTGCTTTTTCGCCTCCGAAAGCTTTTCACAAGCAAACATCCCGCGGCTAGAACAAATCCGGAAGATTTATTTTAGGAGCTCCGCAGGCGTTTTGCATGGTGCCCCACCCTTTTGCGGCGAAAGTTTGGGGTCACAAAAGGGCGGGGCAAAACGCCGAGGACGGAATTTGAATTTCGCTGGAAATTCAAATGTATCCTAAAATGAATTTCCGGATTTGTTGATATAAAATGAATTTTATGACAATAACTGATAAAATATAAAGATGGGAAAAAGAAATTTTCAGGGCAAGTATAAAATGGGGCTTAAGCTTTCGCGGCACGCCGAAGCAGAATTCGGCCCGGGCAAGACCGATATAATTTTTTGTCCCGAAGGCGACGAAGTTTATTACTATAAATCGTGGCATCACAATTTGCGCCGCTATCCTTATTTGAAAGAAACAAAGCCGATTCATTTTAAACTCTGCCCCTTTCATCAGATGAAAAAAAACCGCCAATGGGAGGGGGAGATTAGGATTTCCGGCGCGCCGGACAAAGAACAGGACCGCATTTTACGTACAGCTGAAGGGGTTTCGGATGAGGCTTATCGCAGAGATCCGATGGACAGGATTTTGAACATGAAAATTTCAAAAACAGAAATTATAATTTATACCTCCGAAAACCAGCTGGCTCAAAAAATTACGAGAAAAGTCGCCGCGTCTTTCAAAAACCATTTCTCAAAACCTAAAATCTCCCGCGCCAAAGGCTCGGACGCGGTTTTGATTGCGATGGGATGGGAAAAAAATCTATAAAACCCCCTTTAGTTTTTTGAAGTCGGCTTCAAGGAGTTTGCGGGTGTTGGGGTTGTATAAAGAAGCGGCGGGGTGGTACATTGGCATTATTTTTATTTTTCCGTATGGAGTTTCGGCATCAAACATTTTTCCGTGAACTCTGCTTATCGTTTCGCCGTTATCCACCCCGAACTTGTCCAAAATATATCGCATTGAAAATCGTCCGAGGGGAACAATGACTTTTGGCTGTATTATTTCAATTTGACGGTCTAAAAACGGGGCGTAGGCCCCAATTTCTTCGGGTTCGGGGTCGCGGTTTTCGGGCGGGCGGTCTTTGACTATATTTGTGATGTAGATATCGCCGCGTTCTATATTTATTGAGGCCAGAAGTTCGTCAAGCACGCGTCCCGCCTGCCCGCAAAAAGGACGGCCTGTGAGCGCTTCGTTTTTGCCCGGAGCTTCCCCCACGAACATAATTTCGGCGCTGTGAGACCCCTCGCCTATTACAGGCAGATTTTTTTGGCTTACCCGATATTTATAAAGAGGCGACTTTTTAAACGCGACCACTTCGTCGCGAATTTTTTTCATATCCTCGTATCGTTTTTCTTTATCGGCGGGCACGATAGCGGTATTATAACAAAAAAACATTATAATATTCTCGCAAAATTGTTCCGTGTCGGAAGGCAGCGACCGAGCACTAAACGCATTTAGTGCTCGGGAGCGTCGGAAACCGAGGGTGTCCGAGACTGAGGGTCGGAACAATTTTGCCTTGGATAGTTATCCACACCCCTATTTGCGCTTGTTAAAAAATATTCTATTCTTAAATCAGATAGGCATTTGAAAGTTGCGTAAGACTAAAAGAGGGAGCCACCTCGCGCTCCTTGAGCACAAAATAAAATTTGTGGAAACCCCTCCTTCGCTTTTACGCGACCGCCAATGGACTTTGAACAATTTAATAAATCTCAAACAGCACAAGGCCCTACCCTCGCGGTGGGGCTCTATTTTTTATTTTTTTAACCCAAAAGAATATAATAAGTTTAATGAACCAAGAACTTGCGAAGATATTTTTTGAGATGGCTGAACTCCTTGAGATGAAGGGGGTGCAATTTAAGCCGCGGGCTTTTGAAAAAGCGGCCCACTCTGTTGAGGCGTTGGATGAAGATGTTAAAGATATTTACGAAAAAAGAGGCATTAGGGCGCTTGAAGAAATTCCGGGGGTTGGCAAGGGGATTGCCGAACGGATTGAGGAATATGTCAAACACGGACAAATCAAAGATCATGACCGTCTTAAAAAAGAAATGCCGGTTGATGTGTCTGGACTGACTGCGATTGAGGGCGTCGGGCCGAAAATAATAAAAACTTTATATAAAAAATTAAAAATAAAGAGCGTAAAAGATCTAGAAAAAGCGGCTAAAGCCGGCAAGCTTAGAAATTTGCCGAGGTTTGGCGAAAAACTTGAACAAAAAATTTTAAAAGGCGTTGAGTTCCAGAAAAAATCCGCGGGGCGCATGAACATTGGCGAGGCAATGTCGCTTGCAAGAAAAATAATTGAATATCTTAAAAATATACCGGGAGTTGAACGGGTTGAAGCCGCCGGTTCGTTAAGAAGGTGGCAGGAGTCGGTTGGCGATTTGGATTTTTTGGCCATCTCTTCAAAGCCGAAAGAAGTGATGGACAAATTTGTTTCTATGCCAGATGTTGAAAGCGTTTATGCTCGGGGTGAAACAAAATCAATGGTTCGTCTGCGTGGCGGTATCGATGCTGATTTGCGGGTTTTAGCGCATGAATCTTTTGGTTCGGCTCTGCAATATTTTACCGGCTCCAAAGACCACAATATCGCGTTAAGAAAAATCGCGATAAAAAAGGGATATAAATTAAATGAGTACGGACTTTTTCGCGGAAAAAAAATTATTGCCGGCCACGACGAAAAAGAAATTTACCAAAAACTCGGTTTAGATTGGATGCCGCCCGAAATGCGCACCAACTCCGGCGAAATTGAGATTGCCCAAAAACACAAATTGCCGAAGTTAATCGACCACGGCGATTTGAAAGGCGATTTACAGACACAGACCGATTGGTCTGACGGCGCAAATTCAATTAAAGAGATGGCTCTTGAGGCTAAACGGCTCGGCCATGAATATATTGGCATAACCGACCACACTAAAGGACTGGCTATGACCGGAGGAGCTGACGATAAAAAACTTCTTCGCCAAATGGCGGCAATTGATAAGCTGAATAAAAAAATTTCAGGTATAAAAATTTTGAAAGGCGCCGAAGTTAATATCGGCAAAGAAGGCTCTTTAGATATTTCGGACGAGGTTTTGGCTAAACTTGATTTTGTAGGATGCGCGATTCACTCCCACTTTAATCTTTCGGAAGGGGAGCAGACCAAGCGCCTAATAAAAGCGATGCAAAATCCGCACATAGACATTATTTTTCATCCGACGACCCGTATTCCGATGAGGCGCGAGCCGATAAAATTGGATTTTGAGCGTATTTTTAAAGTTGCGGCCGAGACCGGAACGATTATGGAAATAGACGCCCATCCGTGGAGGCTGGATCTGCATGACGAACTTATACGCATGGCCAAAAAATTCGGAGTCCGCTTTATGATTGATACAGATGCCCACTCGGTCGCCGAGCTTTCGTATTTGGAATACGGCATCGCCCAAGCTCGCCGCGGCTGGGCCGAAAAATCGGACATCATAAACACCCTTCCGCTTAAAAAACTTTTGGAACTATTAAAAAAACCGAAAAGTAAAAGATTTAAATAGTGTTTTGCAAAAATTCGTTCAGAAAAATAAACTATTACCCTAATTCGCATGAATAAGGGAATAGTTTTTGTTCCGATGGTTCTACCGGAGGCTACAATCACGGAATAAACAAAAACCCCGCTTTCTTAAAAAAGAAAAAGGGCTGTAAGCCCTTTAGCAATAAATTGGTTCGGCGTCTATAAGGATTCTCTGGCGCATTATTTCGTCTGCCATTTCGCCCATGAACACCAGGTCTTTCTCGGAGACGGCCGATATTTTTTGTAACGCCTCTTCAAGCTTCGCTCCCACGACCTCAATTTCGGCAGTAAGCGCAATCGGTTCAAGCACGAAACCGTGGCCCTTTCGGCCGGGTCCCGAGCCGAGGTATGCGTATGCCGAGACGATCAGTCTTTGCCCGTCAATGTCTATTTCAACATTAATCTGTTTTTTCACCTCGAAATTTTTTCTTAAAAGGCTGTGGCCTATCAGAATATGCGGAAGGTTGTGGTACCACTTGAGGCAGTCGGCATCGGGCATTCTGTCGGTTATGAAGCTCCGGACGACCCACTCTATGGATTCAAAAAATTCTTTAACTTTTTTCTCTATTTCCGGATTTTGGTCCAGCCGGTACGCCTTGTAAGGCATGACGCCCTCCTTATTCCATATCCGATAAGATACTATAACGAAATAATTTCAAACGCAAGAGCGGGGCGTTTTTTGAATTTGCGCGCATGCTATATAATAATTTTATGCCTATTTTATATTGGATAATTGGCGCGAGCATTTTATCAAGCGTTGTTTCGCTTGCCGGGCGCTCCATAGCATTTTTAGGCGAGGAAAAGTTCAGGCGCTTTATCCAGTACGCCATCAGCTTGGCTGTCGGAGTTTTGTTGGGCGTTGTCTTTCTGGATGTCTTGCCGGAAGCTCTGGAGATGTCCGAAGATCCGCGCGGCGTACTCTTGTGGGTTCTCGGAGGATTCCTATTCTTCTTCATTCTTGAGCGTCTTTTGCTCGTTTACCATTGCCACGAAGGCCAATGTCCAGTTCATGTTTTCGGATACTTGTCGCTCTTGGGAGACGCGGTTCATAACTTTATTGACGGCGTTATTATCGCTCTCGCCTTTTTTGTTGATATAAAGATCGGCGTTTTGACGGCCGTTGCCGTGGTGCTTCACGAAATACCGCAGGAGATGAGTGACTTTCTGGTTTTGCTGCACGCCGGATTCAGCCGCGCGCGAGCGATGTTCTATAACTTTTTAATAGCGCTTACCGCCGTTTTGGGCGCGATTTTAACCTATGTTTTTTTGGGTGCGATTGAGGGTTTAATTGCTCCGGCTTTGGCGGTTGTCGCTGGAAATTTTTTATATATCGCCGCGGTTGACCTTGTGCCCGAGCTTCATGAAGCCGAGCACGGACGTAAAAAAACCGCGGTTTTGGCGCAGTTTTTATTGATATTTTTAGGTATAGCGATTATCTGGGCAAGCGGATTTATTTTGGAGCGCTAGCGGTTTCCATGACTTTTTTGAAAGCCTCCGGATGTTTTTCGGCAAGTTCGGCGAGCATTTTGCGGTCAAGTTCAATTTTCGCTCGCTTCAGCGCGGCCATAAATTTAGAGTAACTGACTCCGTTTTGGCGGCTAGCGGCGTTGATTTTTATCTGCCACAGTCTTCTGAATTCCCGTTTTTTTCGGCGCCGGTCTTTAAAAGCGTGGGACCATGCGTGTAAAAGCCTTTCGCGCGCGGCGCGCTCTTTTGATTTCCCTCCCCATTTGTAGCCCTTGGCATATTTAAGTATTTTACGCCTTCGTTTTAATGATGTCGTTCCTCGTTTTACTCGGGTCATGTTTATTATTTAAAAGGCATATATTTGCCCAATTCTTTTTTGGATATATTAAACTTGCCGAACCGTTTGGCGTCCAGCTCAAAGCTCCGCGATTTTCTGGAGCGGAAATGATTTTGGCCCGGGTTTCTTTTTAAAACCTTACCGCTTTTGGTTATTTTAAGCCTTTTGGCAAAGGCTTTGTTGGTTTTTCCGGCTATCATGTTTGTTTTATTTTTTAACTCTCTCCACCATCATATACGGTCCGCGCGGACCCTTTTTAGGTCCCTCAACAATTTGATGCTCAACCGTAACGTAATTTAACACCCGCATCAAGCGCTCGTTTAAAAATTTAGGGTCAAGATATTTAGCCCGTCCCCGCAGCGCCATGCCCACTTTTATTCGATCGCCTTTTGCAAGAAAGCCAGACGCTTTTTTGGCTTTTATTTCAAGATCGTGTTCGGATGTGCCAAGTCCGACTTTTATTTCTCTGGTTTCGGATTGGTGCGTTTTTTGGCCCTGTTTTGTTTTGCGCTCCTCCTCGTAGCGGTATTTGCCGTAGTCCATTATTTTGGCTACGGGCGGGTTTGCCGATGGCGATATTTCTATCAAATCCAGCCCGGTTTCGCGGGCTTTGGCTAAGGCTTCTCCAGTTTTAATAACGCCCAGATTTTTGCCATCATGACCAATAACCCTTAATTCGGGAGCCGTTATCTGATGATTTATTCTAACTTTCCTATTCAGATTTGTTTATTATAG
>JBBTVC010000048.1:0-5502 GCA_038063435.1 Patescibacteria group bacterium
ATTCCAAGATGTCGCCGGAGTTGAGGAGGCTAAAGAAGAATTGCGCGAAATCGTTGAATTTTTAAGAACGCCGAAAAAATTTTTATCAATCGGCGCAAGAATTCCAAAGGGCGTTTTGCTTATGGGACCGCCGGGCGCGGGCAAAACTCTTTTGGCCAGAGCCGTTGCGGGCGAAGCCGGAGTTCCGTTTTTTCATATGTCGGCAGCCGAATTCGTTGAAATGTTGGTCGGGGTTGGCGCGTCCCGCGTTCGCGATTTATTTAAGATGGCAAAAAAAGCAGCGCCAGCCATAATTTTTATTGATGAAATTGACGCCGTGGGTAGACATCGCGGCGCGGGGCTCGGCGGAGGGCATGATGAGCGAGAGCAGACTTTAAATCAGATTCTGGTGGAGCTTGACGGGTTTGAGCCGCATGAATCGGTGATTGTAATGGCCGCGACCAACCGGCCGGATGTTTTAGACCCGGCGCTTTTGCGTCCCGGAAGGTTTGACCGCAGGGTTGTTTTGGATTTGCCCGACATAAAAGCGCGCGAAGCTATTTTAAAAATTCATGCCAAAGGGAAGCCCCTGGTTAAAGAAGTTGAATTGCGCCGAGTGGCTGAACGCACGCCCGGTTTTTCGGGCGCGGATTTACAAAATCTTATGAATGAAGGCGCGATACTCGCCGCGCGTAAAAACGAAAAACAGATAACTCAACACGACCTTTTGATTTCAATTGAAAAAGTCATGCTCGGACCCGAAAGAAAGAGTCACATTTTATCGCCTAAAGAAAAAAAGATTTCGGCATATCATGAAGCGGGACATGCTCTGGTTGCGGCTGTTATGCCCGAAGCCGACCCGGTGCATAAGGTTTCAATAATTTCGCGAGGACGCGCCGCAGGATACACCTTAAAGATTCCGATTGAAGACCGTCATCTTTATTCCAAAGCCCACTTTTTGGCCGAACTCGCGGTGGCTTTGGGCGGATACGCGGCTGAAAAAACAATATTCAGCGAAATTACCACCGGCGCTTCAAACGATCTCAAACAGGCAACTGCTGTCGCCCGCGATATGGTTACCAAATACGGAATGTCGGAGAAGGTTGGACCGATCAATCTCGGCGACAATAACGAAATGGTTTTTCTGGGGCGGGAGCTGGGAAGCGAGCGCCACTACTCGGAAAAAATGGCATCAGCGGTTGACGGCGAGGTGAGCCGTTTTATGCAAGACGCCTTTAAAAAGGCGACGGAGATTATTAAAAAACACAAAAACATTTTAGAAGCCATTACCAAGCATTTGATTGAAAAAGAAACGATTGAACGCAATGAATTTGACAATCTTGTTCAATCCTTTGGTTTGCCGCTTAAGACCGCAACGCCCCAGACTTAATTATTGAAAGCGCTGAAGTACTGAAGTCGGACATCCATAATAAAAACCTTACGCTTAGCGTAAGGTTTTTAGTCGCAAGAATGTGTGCGCGACATTTTTATCACTTTCCAGACAACCCAGCCGGCTATGGCAAAGGCAATCGCGGTATCAACTATGAGCCATGTTGGATTGAAATAAATTGCCACGGCTCCGATAAGCACGCCGATGGAACTGTATATATCCGTGTCCAGGCATAATTTGTATTTGGAGGCGCTTATAGAGCCAAGTCCTCGGTTTCGGACAACGAATCTCTGAACGGTATTGCCTAAAAGACCGATAAGAGTTGCCGCAAACATGATGGGAGCTTCTATTCCATTGGGCTCAAGATAGCGCTGGTACGCGCCCCAAATTAGTCCGGCTACAAGAAAAAAAAGCAGAGCGGTTATAAGCCACGAGCCGAATTTATCCGCTTTTTTGCTTCCGGTCCAAATAGCCAGAATTACAACCACTTCGGTCGCGCCATGTATTGCTACGTGTCCGGTATCGGCAATTAAGGCCCAGCTTCCGGAGTAAATTCCGCCGGCCAGCTGTACCAGCAAAATAAATACTGAAAAACATAGATTAAGCTGAAAATAAAACAGGTCGCCTGAAGCGCGCTTGATGTCATGGTCGTGCGGCAATTATGTCATCCTCCGCAACCAAGCTTCTTTCCAGATTCTAATTAAATTAGGTTAAAAAGCAATTTATTCTATCTCGCCGCAAAGCCATTTAAAATATTTAGCGTTCACTCCGGCGTCTATTTTTATCACGCATGGCACGGAATAAGGATGTGTTTTTTCAACGGCCCTTTTAACCGCGGCGAACTTGTTTGCGGAGGTTTTGGCGATTAAGACAAACTCTTTTTCATTTGTAATCCTATTTTTCCAGCGATAAACGCCTTGAACCGGAAAAATATTGGCGCAAGCAATAAGCCGTTTTTTAAGCAATAGAAGCACTGTGCTTTTTGCGGTTTTTAGCGACGGGTTAGTAATATAAATTAAGACTATTTTTTTCATTTGTGCGCCCGCTTGGATTCGAACCAAGAACCCCCAAGGTATAAGCTTGGTGCTCTAACCGTTGAGCTACGGGCGCGTTTTTTTCATTAAAACCATTTAAATTATAGATTTATATGGACGTAAAATCAACGGCATGGCAATCTTGACGAAAAATAAAGCGGTGGTAGTCTTTATAAAAGCCGTACCTTGAATTTCTTTTTCGTAAAGGAGAGGCCTCATGGCTCCTCAAGCCCCATCCGTTGATTTGAACCGCGTTGAGAATGCAATAAATAGTTTAAAAGATGAGTTAGATCGTCTTTCAAAAGGCGAAAAAGTTGCTCCAGCACGACTGGCGGCTTTAAAAAGAAATGTTGAATATATAGAAAGATTGCTTGCGCGGCACAAAACCCTTTTGGAAAGCGCCAGAAATTCAATCACCGCTCTTAAAGACGTAAAAGCCAGATATGATGAGCTGAGCGAGATGTTTGAAAAGCTTTTAGCTGAATATAATGCGCTGAAAGAGCCGCCCAACATCTATGTCCATTTTGTCAGGTTTCTTGGTGAGATTGATGTCGTTATTAACGACAGCGGTAAGACAAAAAAATTCCCATTAATTGAAGTTACGGACTATCACGGAATTTACAGGCGCGTGCTCGTTGTAAATGAAAAGATCAAGGTCGGGGATTTTAAACGCGGAGAGCGGCTCGTCGCTCTTTCCAACGGCAATGTTATTGACTGCACTCAAGAATTTGAAACCGTCGGCGAGGAAGCGATTGTCGAGCAGGTTTTGGGCGAGGATCGCGAAGGCACGAACGTTTTGGTGCGCGTCGGCGCGAATGAAGCCGTAAGAACGGCGCATATTGCGTCAAGTTTTACCGAAGAGCTCTGTCCTGGCAAAAGGGTCTTGATTGATGCCAGCGCTGGTTTTGTTCTAAGCTCTTTACCTGACAAAGAGAGCAAAAAGTATCTGGTCCCGCAGATGCCCAAGGAGACTTTTGCTGATATCGGCGGTTTGGACGCAGTAACAGAGCAAATCAGACAGGATATCCTGTGGCCAATAATTTATCCCGAAATTTATGCCCGTTTCGGCAAGCCCTCGTTTAAGGGTTATGTCTTGAGCGGTCCTCCCGGATGCGGTAAGACTCTGATTTCGCGGGCTCTCATCAGCGAACTAGCTAAGCTATTAAGCTCGAGACACGGCGTTAAAATTGAAGGCAATTTCTTTTATGTCGGCGGAACCGAACTGCTTAACAAATGGGTCGGCAATACCGAAGAATGGATGAGAGATATTTTTAGCGCGGCCGAAAGAGCGTCGCTTAAAACCAGCCCGCCAAGTCCCGTGGGCATAATTTTTGATGACGCTGAAAACATGTTTAAAGTCAGGGGCAGCGGCATATCCTCGGATGTCAACGAGTCCCACGTTACGCAGATTTGCACGTTGCTGCAGGGCCTCAAAGAGCGCGGAAATGTTTTTGTTCTGTTTTTGACCAATCGTCCCGAAATGATGGATCCGGCAGTCACTCGCCACGGCCGTGTAAGCGACAGCGTTTTTATCCCACGGCCGAATAAATCAGGAGCTAAGGCAATTTTCTTGAAATACTTGAAGCCGGATTGGAAAATTTTGCATCCCAAATATAATGTAGACCTTTATCAGCCAACGCGGGACGGCAAGCCGATTTTAGACGACATCGGAGCGATTAAACGGATTCAGTTCGCTTGCGACTCCGAACGGGTTGTTGAATATTTGGTGGATAGCGTTCTTGAGCGGCTTTTTGGCGATAAAAATGAATTTCGCAACGAGCTTTTACGGGTTCTCTACGTCGGAGACAAGAAACCGACCGTTCTTCGCTACGGAGACTTTGTTTCCGGGGCGCTGATAGCCGAAGGCATCATGCCGAAAGTTCTGCAGATGGCAATTAATGAAGCCGTGGAGCAGGAAAAAAAGGGCTTGCCGATTAACACCGGAGTTCAGTCCAAATTTTTCTACGATGCGGTTGAGTCTGTTTTTGAAAAGATACGCGCCATTATAATAACGCGCTCACCTCGCGAGTTAGCCAACTGGCTTGCGGTTGAGGGGCACGCGCCAAAACCGATTAAGGGTTTTTTGCCGCCAAGCGATACGGTCGTTTCCGGAAAGGAATCAAAGCTCTCTGGCGGCGCTGGTGATGAGGCCGGCTCCGACGACGATTTAGACGAAGAAGAAAGGTAATATTGATTTAATAAATCCTGCCTTGTAGACTCTCTACAGGCAGTTTTTTGATAACTTAACGGATTGGAGCCGAGCATGATTGCCATTGGCGCGGAAACCGAGCACGGAATAATATTCCATAGTGAAAAATTAGGCTTCGTCACCAGAAGCCACACATTGGCTGAAGAGGTTGTCGGAAGCATTGTTGATCTTTACCCGGTTTTCAACCGGACTCTTGAGGGCATAGACGACGAAAAAGAACATGAATGGGCCGAAAGAATTTTGGGCCGGAGTTTAATGGAACTGCTTTCGCTAAAGGCGCCAAAAGCCCTAGTTCAGCGCTACGGTCTTAGCGGGATGATCCCATTAAACGGCGCAAGATATTATATTGACACCGAGCATCCCGAATATTCAATTCCAGAAACCTCTAATCCGCGCGACACGCTTATTGCCCAAAAGGCCGGTGATTTGATTTTGGACGCGTGTCGTAAAAGGGCCGAAGAGCTTTTGCGCAGCGGCAAAAGCCGTTCGGCTAAGCACCTTGAACATCCGACGGCGAAAATCCAGATAGACCGGACCAATAGCGACGGCAAGGGCAATAGTTACGCCGGACATGAAAATTATTCGGTATCTCCCAAAACTTTTGAACGCATTGTCGGAGACAGGTTTTTCTACGGAGATTTTTCCGGGGCATTTATGACCTTTCTTGCCGCTCGCCAGATTGTTACGGGTGCGGGCAAAGTCGGCTGCGAAAGCGGCAAGCCGATAGACTATCAGGTTTCGGCCAGAGCCGATTTCATTGAGACCGAAATAAATCACAGTACTACGGATTTTAGGCCCATAATCAACACCCGAAATCATCCTTATGCCGACGAGCAGGTAATTCGAAGACTGCATGTCATCTGCGGGGACAGCAATATGTCCCAGCTGTC
>JBBTVC010000049.1:0-3536 GCA_038063435.1 Patescibacteria group bacterium
AAAATTCAGAAGGGGCGCGGGGGGGCTTTTAGCGCAGGTTATACAGCACGAAACCGACCATTTAAACGGGGTACTTTTTGTTGATAAAGCCGTGAATATGGATAAAATATGACGTCTTTTGTTTTTTTCGGCACATCCGATTTCGCCATTCCAATTTTAGACGCTCTTGAGAAACATGGATGGCCGCCCAAACTGATAATAACAACTCCCGACAAGCCGGGCGGGCGCGGATTAAAACCAAAACCATCTCCTGTAAAAATTTGGGCAGAAAAAAATAATATCCCTTATTTACAACCAGGGAATCTTAACTCGCCAGAACTTCGTCTTATTTTGTCAAAAACCGAGTTTTTGACAGCAATAGTGGCCTCCTATGGAAAAATAATCCCGCAAGTTATTTTAGATGTTTTTCCGAAAGGAATTTTAAATGTTCACCCTTCACTTCTTCCGAGTTGGCGAGGCGCGGACCCGATACGTTCGGTAATACTTGCTGGAGATAAAAAAACCGGCGTAACCATAATGCTGATTGACGAAAAAATGGACCATGGGCCAATTCTTGCGCAGCAAGAATTGGCGGACTCAATATACAATATGAGCTATTCGGTTCTTAAGTTAAAACTTGCGGAATTGGGCGGAAAAATGTTGGTTGAGATTATTCCGAAATGGCTTGCTGGCGAGATAACTCCCAAAAAACAAAACCGCTCAAAAGCCACCTACACCAAGAAAATTACAAAAGAAGACGGGCATATAAATTGGAATGAATCAGCGGAAACGATTGAACGAAAAATCCGCGCCCTAAACCCATGGCCGGGAACTTTCGCGTTCTGGAATCAAAAAAGAATAAAAATTCTTGAAGGAGAAGTTGTTGGCTCCGAAAATAAAAATCCGGGAAACATTTTTAAGCATAATTTGGGTTTTGCCGTAGCATGCGGCGAGGGCACGATTCTTGTCAAAACAATCCAGCTTGAAGGTAAAAAACCTCAAGACGCCAAAGATTTTCTCAACGGCTATCCGGATATAGTTGGAGCGGTTTTAAACTAAACTTTTAAAGATTTAAAAACTTAAGAAAGGGCGCGAGAGGAACAGCTAAAAGCGCGTCTAAAGTAGTCGCTTTTGAAGTTGGGGAATTAATTTTATCCGGATAACACTGCGCGCATAGCTTGTAGTCCTGGGAATCCGGCGAGCCGACATAGGAGCACGCGGGAACGCTGGTAAAATTAGCGCATATTTCCGGGGTAATTAGGATTCCGGTGCCACCTCCCGAACCACCGCCACTTGGAAGCTGCGTGCTTGATGGTTGGGACTGCTGCTGTTTCGGGCGACAACTATATAATTGGCATCCCGGAGCATCATGACTAAGAAACCTTTCTTGGTCAGCGAGGCATTCCGTAACCGAAACATATTCGGGGCACACTACCATTTGTTGTTGGGATTGTTGCTGTTGAGATTGCTGTTGTTGATATTGTTGTTGGTAATCTTGTGGCAGTTCACGATTCGTGCGTCCATAACTAGTGGCACATTTGCCTATACTGCCAGAATCGAAAAGGGCCCTTGCCTCCGACGCGCTTAACGCCCGATTATAAACGGCAATCTCGTCGATTTGGCCGTTGAAAAATTCACTAGCGCCCGCGCCCCCTCCGTGACTCCAGGCTCCAATAAGAAATGGGACCTCGCTGGTTGAATTGGTATCCGGAGATTGCCGAAGGATAGTGCCCGTCGACTCGCCGTCTACATATAATTTTACGTCTCCGGAACTGTCTTTCACGGCAACGACATGACGCCAGACTCCAGCGCTAACAGGCGTGGTGATGATGGTCTGCCCCTCGGCTTGAGTAGTTGCTCCGACGGAAAATTCCAGTGTCCCCGCGCCTATTCTAAGCCAGTAGCCCGATCCAAGACCGGGACCATAATTGGACTTTCTAATGATGTTTTTTGCAGATGTCCCTAGGGCGCCGTTCCAATTAAACCAGGCCTCCAAAGAAAATGGACCGGTTCCGAAATTCAAACTCGCCGGGTTTCCCATCGAGATATATCCACTCGACCCATCAAACTGAAATGCATCTCCAACTTCCATGGAAACAGCAGTAACGCCGCCGGCAATAGTTCCATTGTTTCCATTTGAAGCGTTAATATCCGGCACAATTGCTCCAGACACGATGTCCGCACTCCACCAGCTAACTAAACTGGAAGGCGGTTGAACACAACTTGACGTTGGAGACGGTGGAGTTCCACCTCCTCCACCACCACCGCTAGAAGAACCACCGCCCGGAGGCCCGAAACCCTGACTTTCATCCGGATTCTCTTGGCAAAAAGCCGTACATTCCACGGTATTTGTACAGCCACCCGGGCCGCTAAACCCTCCATTACCAAAATTACCGCCACCGCCACCGCCAAACGAGCCCTGTAAATCTTTAAAACAGGCCTCTAATGATCCAAAATCGAGATCTTCGTCCAACTCCCCGTCTTTTAATTTCTGTAACCCGTCTTCCCCAATCGCATCAATGATGCATTGAGCCGCCTCTGGAGGAATGTTACTCAACTGCTGACCAAAATCATTCGTTACCTGGGTAAAGCATGACTTCATTTTCTCCTCCAAACTACGGTCAAAAACCGGCTCGCCAGCGAGCATTTTATTGAAATTTTCTTCTCCCGCCGCGTTTTTCATGCACTCCACGGCTTCCGGCGGCATTTTATCGAGCTCATCGCGGAAACGTGCCATTCCCTCGCGCATTTTGACAAGGTCGTCCTCGCTAATCATCCCGTTCTCTTTTGCAAAGTTAAAACACTCCTCGGAATTTGCTTCACAATAGGTGTCGCATTGCGCCTTACTGCGGCAGCCGCCCGGACCCTTGCCTCCTATTTTTCTAACCATTTCGGCCTCTTCCGCCGTCATAACGCCGGCTTTTTCAGCAAAATCAATACATTCGTTAATGTGACTTTCTTCAAAACAATAATTCTCGCATTGCTCTTTTGAGTTGCAACCTCCCGGACTTTCGCCTTGTTGCATCAACGCCATAAATTTCCTCGCTTCAGCAATCTCGTCCGGAGGCATAAAACCAGATGTTTCCGCAAAATCCAAACACTCCTCCATATGATTGGAGTCGCTGCAATAAACTTCACAGGTATTTCTATCTTTACATCCGCCCGGAAATTGCGCGCCTGATTTTACCAATTCTTGGAATTTTCTTGCTTCGGCAAGTTCTTCGGGCGAATAGTATCCGGTTTTCTCGGCAAAATCTATACATTCGTCTAAATGGTCAACCGTACTGCAATAATCCTCGCACGATTTTCCGGAATTACAGCCGCCGGGACCGTTTTTGACGTTTAAAAACTCGTCAGCCACTTTTTGGGATTCCTCCTCGGAAATTAAATTGTACTTTTTGGCAAATGTAAAACACGCCTTAGCGTTATCAACAACATCGCAATATGAACGGCACTCGGTCTCGCTTTGGCAATTGCCCAAATCGGATGCCGGATATCGAATGTCTTCTGCCGAAAGCGGTCCCTCCTTCTTCACTTCTTGTAAAGGAGGCGGTGGG
>JBBTVC010000050.1:0-4294 GCA_038063435.1 Patescibacteria group bacterium
TTGAAAGGGTGGTGGTTTCCCAGCTTATCCGTTCTCCGGGCGTTTATTTTACGGCTGATGTTTTTAAAGGACGCAAGCTTTTCGGCGCCAAAGTTATACCAAACCGCGGAGCGTGGCTGGAATTTGAAACCGAAGCCGACGGTTTTATCGGCGTTAAAATTGACCGCAAGCGAAAAGCTCCGGTAACTGATTTGTTAAGGATTTTCGGGCTTAAAAACAACGAGCAAATCCTTAAAATTTTTCATGGCCTTGGCAAAGAAGGGATTAAATATATAGAAGCCACTTTGAAAAAAGACGCGGCTGAAGACGACGACCATTCTTTTATAGAAATATATAAGCGGCTCCGTCCGGGCGATTTGGCGACGGTTGACAATGCCCGTTCTTTGATTGAGCCGATGTTTACCCGTTTTGACAGGTATGATTTAAGTCCGGTCGGCCGTTTTAAGGTAAATCAGCGCCTTGAATTGCCGTCTCAAAAAAACAGCCGTTTGCTTGGTTTGGAAGATTTAGTCGGGATTGTAAAAGAAATTGTCAGGCTTAATCTTAATTTGGCCGCCGAACCTGATGATATTGACCATCTTGGCAATCGCAGGGTCAGGCCTGTCGGAGAATTGGTGCAGAATCGTTTGCGCGTCGGTTTGGCTCGTTTGCGCCGCGTTGTCCAGGACAGGATGTCCACTTTTGAAAAAATAAATCTTCAGCCCATACAGCTTATCAACCCTAAAATTCTTATGGCGGTAGTCAGGGAATTTTTTGCTTCCTCCCAGCTTTCCCAGTTTATGGACCAGATTAATCCTCTTTCCGAGCTTGAACACAAGCGCCGGGTTTCCGCTATGGGTCCAGGCGGTCTGACAAGGGAACGGGCCGGTTTTGAGGTTCGCGATGTTCATCGCTCTCATTACGGCCGTATTTGTCCGATTGAAACCCCTGAAGGTTCCAATATCGGTTTAGTCAGTCATTTGGCTAACTTTGCCAGGCTTAATGAGTTCGGATTTTTGGAAACGCCTTACGCGAAAGTGAAAAACGGAGTTATCACCAAAGAAATCGTCTGGCTTAACGCTTTGGACGAAGAAAAACAAAATATAGCTCATGCCGGCGTTAAGTTTGACGGCCGAGGCCGCATTATTGACGATATCGTTGAAGCCCGCATCAAGGGCGAGCCCGGCACTTGTTCGCGCGAAGAAATAAATTTTATTGACGTAGCTCCTTATCAGCTGATAAGCGTGGCGGCCGCTTTAATTCCTTTTTTGGAACATGACGACGCCACTCGCGCTTTAATGGGTTCCAATATGCAGCGTCAGGCTGTTGCTTTGATAAGGCCGCAAGCTCCGCTTGTCGGCACCGGCATGGAAACAAAAGCCGCTTTTGATTCCGGCCAGCTGGTTATTTCCGATATTGACGGAGAGGTGGTTGAAACCGATGCCAACCATATAACTGTTAAAAACAAGTCGGGCGAAAAAAAGAACTATCTTTTGAATAAATTTAAACGTTCCAACCAAGCAACCTGCATTTCCCAGCAGTCTTTGGTTGAGATCGGAAAAAAAGTTAAAAAAGGAGAGATTTTGGCTGACGGCCCTTCAATTGAAAACGGAGTTTTGGCGCTTGGCCAGAATCTTTTGGTGGCGTTCTTATCTTGGGAGGGGGCTAATTTTGAAGACGCGATAATTCTTTCGGAAAAAGTGGCGCGCGACGACCGTTTTACCTCAATTCACATTGAAGATTTTTATTGCGATGTCCGCGAAACTAAGCTTGGTCCGGAAACCACCACTCATGACATTCCTAATGTTTCGGAAGAAAAACTTCGTAATCTTGACGAGGATGGCATTATCAGAATAGGCGCCGAGGTTCAGCCTGGCGATATTTTAGTCGGCAAAATTTCGCCAAAAGGCGAGTCCGAGCTTACTTCCGAAGAGCGTCTTTTGCGGGCGATTTTCGGTGAAAAAGCGCGCGAGGTCAAAGACAGCTCTTTGGTTTTGCCTCACGGAAAGCGTGGCCGTGTTGTAGGCATAAAAATTTTTGACCGCGACCGCGGGGACAAGCTAGATCCGGGCATTATCAAAAGAATCCAGATTGAAGTGGCTCAACTCCGCAATATAAGAGCCGGCGACAAGCTGGCGGGCCGCCACGGGAACAAGGGGGTTATTTCGCAAGTCCGTTCGGTTGAAGACATGCCGTATCTCGCTGATGGCCGGCCGGTTGACATTATTTTGAATCCGCTGGGCGTGGCTTCCAGAATGAACCTTGGCCAGATACTTGAAACTCATTTGGGCTGGGCCGCTCATCATTTGGGATACCGCGCGGTTACTCCGGCTTTGGCGAGCGCTACGGAAGAACAGATAAAACAAGAGCTTAAAAACGCCGGCTTAAACGAAGACGGCAAGGTTTTGCTTTACGACGGTCAGACTGGAAAAGCTTTTGACCGGTCCGTAACAGTCGGTTACATATATATGATGAAACTTAACCATCTTGTTGAAGATAAGGTTCATATGCGTTCTACGGGCCCGTATTCTTTAATTACCCAGCAGCCTCTAGGGGGCAAGGCCCAGCTTGGCGGCCAGCGCCTTGGAGAAATGGAAGTTTGGGCTTTGGAAGGATACGGTTCAGCGCACACTTTGCAGGAAATGCTTACGATAAAATCTGATGACGTGCTTGGCCGTTCATCGGCTTTTGAATCAATTATTAGGGGGGAAAAAATTAAAAAACCCAATATCCCCGCTTCGTTCAATGTTTTAGTCAGCGAATTGAAAGCTTTGGGATTAAATGTTGAATTGAATGATTCTGAAAATTTGACCCAAGAATCCAATTAAGATTTTTTTAAAACATATGGATAACCTTAATTTTAAATCAATCAAATTAAAAATCGCTTCTCCGAACGATATTCTTTCGTGGTCCCGCGGCGAGGTGATTAAACCGGAAACAATTAATTACCGGACCCAGCGTCCGGAAAAAGACGGTTTGTTTTCCGAAAGGATTTTTGGCCCCACCAAGGATTGGGAATGTTATTGCGGCAAATATAAAAAAATCCGCTATAAGGGGATTACCTGCGATAAGTGCGGCGTTGAGGTTACCCGTTCCATTGTCAGGCGGGAACGGATGGGTCATATCAGTTTGGCCGCGCCGGTTACTCATATCTGGTTTTTAAAAAGCGTTATTTCAAGGGTCAGTTTGGCTCTTGATATTCCTTTGCCGAAAATAGAGAAAGTCGCTTATTACATAGCTTATATAGTTACCGTTGTTAATGAGGAAAATAAGAAAAAAGCTCTGGCCGCTTTGGCTCAAGAGCTTAAAGCGCGGCAAAAAGACATTAAAGCTTTGCGGAAGGAAGAAAAAGAAAAGCAGAAAGAAAAATCCGGCAAAAAAATAAAAGTTAAAAAGCTGTCAAAAAAAGACAAGGAAAACGACGATTTATTCACTGGCTGGGAGAGAGCCAAAGCCGAGCTTGAATCTTTGACTGTCGGTTCGGTTTTAAGCGAAGCCGAATATCATCATATTTCCCGTAGGTTTGGGGATGTTTTTGAAGCCGATACCGGAGCCGGAGCTTTGCGCCGGATTATGGAAAACATGGATTTGAAAAAAGTTGTTAAAGAAATTGAAGCCGAACTTCCGAATGTTAAAGACGCCGGACGGGAACGGAGGCTCTTAAAACGGCTTAAGTTCTTTAAGTCAATGATAAGTTCCGGCATCAGGCCCGAGTGGATGATTTGGACTGTTTTGCCGGTTTTGCCGCCTGATTTAAGGCCAATGGTGGCTTTGGACGGCGGTCGTTACGCGACTTCGGATTTAAACGACCTTTACCGCCGCGTTATTAACCGCAATAACCGGTTGAAAAAATTAATTGAGCTGAAAGCGCCTGAAATAATAGTTACCAATGAAAAAAGAATGCTTCAGGAAGCGGTTGACGCTTTAGTTGATAATACTTCAAAATCCGGCACTCAACAGCTTTCAACCCAGCGCCGGCCGCTCCGTTCTTTGGCCGACATGCTTAAAGGCAAGCAGGGCCGTTTCCGTCAGAACCTTTTAGGCAAAAGAGTTGATTATTCCGGGCGTTCGGTTATCGTTGTCGGTCCGGAGCTGAAGCTTAACGAATGCGGTTTGCCTAAAAAAATGGCCTTGGAGCTTTTTCGGCCGTTTGTCATCAATAAGCTTATAGAGCGCGGTTTGGCGTACAATATTAAAAACGCCAATCGGCTGATTGACCAGGCTTCTTCCGAAGTTTGGGCGGTTCTTGAGGAAGTTATTAAAGACCGTTATGTTCTGCTTAACCGCGCTCCGACCTTGCACCGTCTTGGTATTC
>JBBTVC010000051.1:0-1046 GCA_038063435.1 Patescibacteria group bacterium
TTTATAAACTATTCCAGATCCTTCTTCTCTTTTGTAATTAAATTCTTTTGCTTCATCTATAAGATCACTTACTAATTCTTGATATACTGTATTCTCCTGTGTATGCAATATAATATTAAAATGCTGCATTAATTTATTTGCATCTTTCTTACATACTATTTCTGTTCCATGACTGAAACATGATTTAACAACACTTTTATCATCATTTATAAAAATACTTGAATGTTCATCATGTTTATGATATATATTAGGATCTACGAGACATTGTAAACAGTTTGGAACAATTTTATGACCATTAGTACTCTTTGTAATATCCCATTTAGTATCTACTGGTAATCTTAACATCTCATTAGCTTTTTTATAAGATTTATCAAGCTTTACAGAGTCTTCTATGTTAATATTAATAGATTTTTTTAAACTTAATATTTTAGCTATCTCTTCTTCAGTTAGTTCTCTTATTGCATTATTAAATAAAACATCATATTTATCACCTTGATAACAACATCTAGAATCACTTAAAATATCAATATTAAATTCCTTATTATTAATATTTTTAATCTTTGTAGTATATTTAAAGAAGATGTGATAACCTTTATTAATGGTGTTAGTGATTAAAGTATTTAATGTATAAATATCTCCTAAATTATCTCTTAACCATTTATAAGCAATAAATTCAGGATCTTTATTATCTAAATCGATAACAATAATATCATTAATTTTCCCAGTTAAAACTGCAAAATTCTTTTCATTATTATAAATAGAAGAAGTAATTTTATTCCATTCTTTAGGTAATTTCACATTATCTTTGGGAAAAGTAACACCAATTTTAACAAGGTCCTTAAATCTCTCCATGATTAATATTATATAATAAGATTTCTTTAAACTAAATCTATTTTATTTATTTCTTAATCATTATAAAATATTCTTTTGTAATAGTAATATAAATGAGTGCTCTTACTAAAAAATTCTCTTTAGTTGAAAAGAAATAAATAAAAAGAAGAATTTAATGATTAATTAATATTAATTAATCATTAAATTCTTCTTTT
>JBBTVC010000052.1:0-367 GCA_038063435.1 Patescibacteria group bacterium
GACCATGACGAGTATTTGGCCGGTTGTAGGATCGGAAGCGACGAGCCCCGCGTTATAGACGTTGAATTTGACCTCCTCTTCCTCAACAAACTTTTTGGTCAGCTCCTCGGCTTTTTGCTGAAGGTTCCAGTCAAGTGTGGTTGTGACTTTCAGCCCGCCGCTTTCTACCGCGTCCTCGCCGTATTTTTCAGTCAAATAATCTCTGACATAAAATATGAAATGCGGGGCTTTAAGCGTTTCGTTCCCGCGGGCGACGAATAAAACCTCTTCTTTTTCAGCTTCATTCAACTCTTGTTCGGTTATGAAACCCAAGTCGCGCATTCTTTTCAAAACCAAACCCTTTCTTTCGTCCAGTTCTTTTTTGTGC
>JBBTVC010000052.1:377-1370 GCA_038063435.1 Patescibacteria group bacterium
TTTTTGTGCGAGCCGTAAGGCGAATAATATGTCGGAGCGTTCGGGAGCGATGCGAGATAGGCCGATTCGGCTAAAGTTATATCCCGTATTTTTTTTCCGAAAAAAGTTTCAGCCGCAGCCGCTATGCCGTAGGCCGAAGAACCGTAGGGGATTTCGTTTAAATAAAAACCCAAAATTTCGTTTTTATTGTATACCCTCTCAACCTTAAGGGCTAAAACCAGCTCTTTGAGTTTTCGGCTTATGGTTTTTTCGTCGGTTAAGAGCGCTTTTTTTACCAATTGCTGGGTTATGGTTGAACCGCCTTGATGAGCTCCGCCGTAAATTATATCGACTAAAGCCGCGCGCATAATCGCGAAGAAACTTATGCCGTAGTGGTTGTAAAAGTTGGAATCCTCCATGGCTACGGTCGCGTTCCTTACTGCCGGCGGGATGTCGTTTAAAGGCACGACGGTCCGGCGTATATCGTTATGTATGTCGTAAAGAAGGATGTTGCCGGTACGGTCGTATATTTTGGTGGATTGTATGACCTTGCGCTGGTCAAAAGCCGCGAAGTCAGGAATGTCTAAGGTCATAGTCCAAACCGAAAGAGCGCCGATTAAAAATATCGTTGCAACACCTCCGTAAAGAAATAATTTTCTTGATCTTTTGAAAACCAACCGCTTGCCGTACATTAAGATTTTATGATACAGCGATTTTAACATTTTTCCAACCTCGTGTTATTCTTTAAAAATGGGAAATGGACTAAGTCAAAAACTTAACGAAAAAATCAGCCGGCTTTCGGAAGAGATAATCACCGAGAAAGAACTGGAAAAACGACTTAAATCCGGTTCAAAACTGCGGATAAAATATGGCGTTGATGTAACATCGCCATTTTTGCATCTGGGGCACGCGGTCAACCTTTGGCTGATGCGCGCGTTTCAGGAAGAGGGCCATAAGGTTGTTTTTTTGATCGGCGATTTTACGACCAAGATAGGCGATCCCACCGGCCGTTCG
>JBBTVC010000053.1:0-10546 GCA_038063435.1 Patescibacteria group bacterium
CCGACTCTGTCATTTCCGGCGTCAACAAAAAACAGATTTGCATCACCATTACCCTCAATACGGAAATCTGAATCTATGCTATCTTCGTTGAAAACCGTTTCTGTTGTGCCAAAGTTCAGCCTGTCTCTCATTGCGCTTCCCGCCGCGTCTTCTGCTGTATACACTATAATTTTGCCCGGCACCCTGTCAGAGCCAATGGTTCCCGCGGCATTAAATCTGATTTCTCCAAAAGATTTAAAACTTGCTCCGTCATATCCTTGAATCTCGTATCTTTCTACTATTGTGCCCGTTAAGATAGCGGTCGGGGAAGCAAAAGTTCCTTCGGCTCTGCGAACCATGTTGTTGGAATTTCCGGAATTTGCGCTATAAGAATCACGAATGATTGCGGTTTCTAAAGTATCTGCCGCCTTAAGGTGTAAAATTCTTCCGGAAAGTGGATTGGTTATGCCTATGCCAACTTGTCCATTTTCTTTAATTATAAATTTTGCAGTGGTTGAACCAACCACAAAAGGGTCAACTCCTGCAAAATCGTTAATCCCGAGCGTTCCTCTTGGCGTCGTCGTCCCGATGCCCAACCTGTTATTCGTATCATCCCAAAACAGATTTGAATTGTCCTGTGAAAGAAGTCCTCCCGCGCCTGCGAAAAGAACGGAACCCGAAGTCATTGCCGAAAATACTTGATTCGTTGTTGAAGCCGTTCCTGAAACTGTAAGGGCGGTCGTGGAAGCGTTGGTTGCAGTCAAAATTGAGCCGTTGAATGTTAAATCAGCATCGTCGGTAAACGCTCCGGCAGTTGTAATGTAAGGGACACGGCCTGAGTTAAGGACGGAAACTGTCAAATTGGTGGTGCTTGCCGTTCCAAAATATCCAGTTCCAGAAACAGTCAGCGCGGTTGAAGAGGCGTAAGGAAAAGTGCTCGCCGACGCGGAGTTGCTTCTGAAAATTCCGTCAGCCGTAAAATTGCCGGTTAAATATCCGGCTCCCGCGACGCTGAATGTTGTGGCAGGACTCGTAGTGCCTATGCCAACGAATCCAAATGGCGAAGACGCGGTTGAAATGGTAAATGTTGGAACGATTGAAGTTGAAGTGGCGATTGACCACGCATTAACTGTAAGATTCGGGATTGTGGAAGTGGCGCGATTATCAAATTGCAAAGTTCCGGCTCTGAATATGACCTTGTCGGTGATGGCATCGCCGAATGTGGCGTTGTTTTCAACCAAAAAAGTTGAAGCTGTGGTTGAAGAAATATTATTTGAGCCTTCGGTGGTAAGAGACTTAGCAAATATGTCTCCTTCGGCGTCAATCATGAACTTGACCGAGTCGTTGACCAAAACACCTATAAGGTTTGAATCGGCTGTGGCCGAAGAAGGATTAATAATGAAAGAAGACGAAGTCGCGTAAGAACTTGCTGCGTTGGTCGCCCAGCTTGAAAAAATATGCGGAAGAGTCGGCGCGAAATTCAAAGTGAGTTTTCCGGCCGAATCAAGAACTATTGAACTGGCCGGAGCGTTTTCATGGAATATGACCGATTTATTTATTCCAAATTCAGCTCCCTTGGCCACGTCAAGATATCCGGCAACAGTGGTTGTGCCTGTTGAATCAAGAGAAAGTCCTGAAGACGAAGCGGTGAAAGCTCCGGTGATGGTTAAGCTTGTAATTGTGGTCGTGGCTAAAGTTGATACGCCCGAAACACCGAAAGTTGAAGAAAACGAAGCCGAGGTTCCTGAAAGATTTTTTGTGGTGTTTACGGTTATATCATTTGGAATATTTGAATCGTCAAGATTGCTGATTGTTCCCGCTATGGTCGGATTGGTCAAAATAACGTCGGTTAGGGTGTTTATTCTATTGGTCAAAGCAATAGCCGCAAAATTATCGTTGCTTTTTTGCTGAATCAATTTTTTAAGCTCCGAAACCTCGGCAAGTATTCTGGCGTTGACTCCGGTTAAAGCCAGATCCAGCTGTTCTTTAGAAAGTCCGGACATCAGACGCTCAACAACTCTTTCAACGATCACCTTTTCGGCAATAACAGGCGAAGTCGGAGCCGAGGGTTCAAGGCCTTGGGAGCGGAGAGTTTGAACTCCGACGCTTCGGCTTTCTTCATCAGAGGTCAAACCTCCGATGGAGGTTCGACCTCTGATGTCCTGAGGCGTCTCAGGAAGACGAGTCAGACGCTCAAGGGAGGAATTGTATAGATTAACCATCCTTTTCCTTGATTTTTCAACTCCTTTAGAAAAGAGATGGCCGGTGTATTTGCCGAATTTGAGGGGGATATCTTCATAATCAGCGAGGTTAGGGACCTTAAATTCAAACGCGGGCATTTGCAACGAGGAGCCGGCCTTTTCGCCGATTTTTTTACCCAATTCCAGCGGTTGCAGTTCTAAAACGTTCTGAAAAACTCCAAACAGCGCGTCATTGGAAATTGAGGAAATCTGCGCAAAATTCAGATTTGGAGTTTTAAACTCCGGAATCTTAAACCACGAAATCTTAATATCTAGAAACTCAAAATTTGAAATCGCGGACGAAATATTTTCAAATGATCCGTCTAAAACCAAAGAGGCATAATCCACAACAACGGCCAGGTCATTTTGAATATCAGAGGCGCGATATTTTATACTATCTAAACTTTCTTCAACCAGCTTTTTTGAGTAATTCCTAAAGTCATTATATTTAGCAAATGCCGAATCGGTCTGCCAGCTGGCTGATTTGAAAACAAAAAATCCGGCGGTTGCGAAAATAAGCAGGATGGTGATGGATTTAAGAATAACGGGACTATAGGGCAAAAGGAGTTTAAGGACAGAAAGCGGGTTAAAGATACGAGAGTGTTTTTTTGGAGTAATGTCTCCTAAAAGCAAAACATCCCACGGATCTAGTTTGTCTTGAACATCGTTAAAAGATTTGTTTTGAGTATTATTGAAAGATTTCGGTTCCTCAAAAAATCTGTAAACGGATTGGGAGTTTCGTCGTTTCTCATCAATAAAATTTTGTAAAACTCTTTGTTCAATAAACCAGACGCCTTTTACGCGTTCCGCGGCCAATTTATTTTCTTGGATTAATTGCCTCAACCGTTCTTTGTTATAACCGCAAAAAGAGGCCGCGTATGTCAGCGACAGATATTCTTTCCCGTTTCTCAAAATTTTTGGGATAAACTTTCTAGCCACAGAAACTAAAAAACTAACGTAATTTAATTTTATTTCAATTACTCAAAATAAAATAATTTGGGTGTGCATAACTTATATAAAAACTCCACAAAAAATCTATTGCTTTCCTCACAATCGTAAGTTAATTGACAGATTTTAAAACGCTTGGCATCTAGACTAATTTTTGATAAAAAATTTAATAAAAATCCTCCGATTTTACGGAGGAATCTAAACATTTATAAACATTACCAAACCTTTATTTTTTATTAAGGTTTTGGCTTTCGTTGATAGATTTTTTGTACTGATAGGCGCTTGAACGAATTTTTCTTTGCATCGTATTATAATCCACCTCCACCAAACCAAATCTAGGCCAAAAGCCTTTATCCCATTCAAAGTTATCTAAAAGCGACCAGTGAAAATATCCCCGCACATTCGCCCCATTGCTCCCTCTTTCTTTCCCTTTACTCCCATTAGTCCCCATTGCTTTTTTGATCCATTTCAAGTGTTCACGAATAAAATCTGCCCTTTTATTATCTTTAGCGTCAGCTAAGCCGTTTTCAGTTATAAAAATTTGCTTTTTATATTTCGTTAAATTACTCAAAATCTTATAAATACCTTCCGGGCACAGTTCCCAACCCATATCCGACACATCTTTATTAATGTTTTGATTAAATCTGAATCCCTTTATCCGATTATGAAAATAGTAATTTAAACCGATGAAATCCATTTCGTTTTCAATAAAATTCAAAAACATCTCATTCCACCACCAATCAGCTAAAAATTTTAAAGGCGCGTTTATTCCCGACCCATCAAAATATATGTTATTTTTAGCAATGCCAATTTGCGCGCCAGGATTTATTTTTTTGATTTTTTTATAGGCCCTTTTATGCGCTAAAACAAAGTTCCTCAAAACCATAATATACTTTAATAAAGACTTCGCGTTGCCGGCGGGTGGCCAAATACCTCGCCGGTAAGCGTTGCCGGCATAAACCATCGGTTCATTTATAGTAATCCAAAATTTAACATCCTTCCCTAGTTCTTTGGCCATTCTTTCGGCATAGCGCGTAAAATAAAAAACAGTTTGATTGTTTGCCCATCCACCAATCTTACTTATCCACAAAGGGTTGGTAAAATGCCAAAGCGTTATAAACGGTTCAATTCCGCGCGATCTCAAAGCGTTTATAACCTTACGGTAATGCTCTATTTCGGCTTCATTAAATTTCCCTTCCTCCGGCTCAATTCTTGACCACTCTATTGAGAATCTGTGGGCGTTGTGGCCCAAAGACTTGGCAATATCAAAATCTTCATTGTAGCGATTGTAGTGATCTGATGCCCGGCCGGAAATATAGTTTTCCCGCCTGAAAGGCCCCGGATAATCGTTTAAAACATGCTTGGGATAATCTTTATTTAGAGCCTCTTTTGCCAGACGCGCGGAGTTTTCTTTTTCCCACACTGACCAATCGTTATTATTCCCCCCCTCAACCTGATGCGCCGATGTCGCCGCTCCCCAGTAGAAATCTTTAGGAAATTTCATGTTTAGAGTTTAAAAATTTAACATCCGTTCACTTGGCGGTCGCACCGCCAAGTAATTATAAGTCTAATAATAAATCTCTTATATCTTCGTTTTTCTTTTCCAAAATGGATTCAAAAGATTCTTCAGCAAAATTTTTATACTCCATTGTAGTATTGAATTGACCCAGTACAATGTCTTTTTTACAAAACCCGCTCTTTTCTCCAAGATACTCCATCCAACTAGACCTCACCAACTTGGCGGTCGCACCGCCAAGTTGGTGAGCGTGATAATTTAAGTTCACATAAGCGCTTAAATATAACAAATAATCATTTGAATCTACGTGAACCGACTTGAACCTTCCTTGAAAAAGAGGCCCAACCCTTTTATGGCGGTTATTAAAATACCAAGTATAACCGCCTAAGCGCTTCATAAATTCACTTATCCCTCCGTCCCGCAATTGACGCAAAATAAAATGATAGTGATTCGGATTTAAACAATAAGCCACAAATTCAACTAATTTATCTAATTTGGCGGTGCGACCGCCAAGTTTATTGTTTTGTTCAAACGACATCTCGTATATGCTTCCTATGGGATCGGGTGAGTTAAACAACAGAATGCTTTGCACAAACCTTTCAATATCAAAAGTGTCTATAAATATATTTCTTTTTTCCACTCCCCGATTATAAATATGATAATACTCTTCGTTAATAAACGGATCTTTTCTATTACCCATATTAAAATAGTATCACTTGGCGGTCGCACCGCCAAGTGGGTGTTTTTGTCTCCAGGCAGCTATTTTTTTATGGTTGCCGGACAAAAGCACTTTTGGCGCGCGATACTTTTTGCCTTTATAAATGATTGTTTCCGGACGGGTATAAACCGGATAAGAACCATGTTTTTCTTCAAGCGATTCTGCCTTCCCTAACACTCCGGGGGTGTGGCGCGAAACGGCATCAATTACAATCATTGCAGGAAGTTCGCCACCAGTAAGCGTATATGGCCCAGCGGATATTTCCTCGGCTTTTAGAATTTTTTTAGCCCTCTCGTCTACGCCCTCGTAACGCCCCGAAATCAAGACTATGTTTTTATATTTTTTAGCCCAGTCTCGCGCCATTTTTTGAGTAAATTGTTTTCCTCGTGCCGACAATAAAACGAGTTTGTAGTTTGTAGTTTGTAGTTTGTAGTTTCTTAAAACCGCAGTGACGGCTTTAAGAATCGGCTCTGCTTTCATGACCATTCCGGGCCCTCCGCCAAATGGCTTGTCGTCAACTGTCCGGTGTTTGTCTTTAACGAAATCCCGAGGATTGTAAAAATTAATTTTAATCAAACCGCGTTTTTGAGCGCGTTTTAAAATTGAGCTCGCAAGATAGGACTCAAAAGATTCGGGGAAAGTTGTTATAACGCTGAAAATCATAAATGGGATAAAGGGGGATTTAATGGTTTAAAAATTAAAACAAAAACCGCGCTATTAATAATAGCACGGTTTTTGCGCAAAGATTAGAACCTTTAAAGTTTTAAATCTTCCATCACGCTTGAAGGTTTGGGTCCGCGGCCGCCTTCCGGCTCTTCAATTTTCAAATTGACGCGGGAACGGTTTTTTAAGCCGACGACACGCAAAAGCGTTCGAATTGCCTTGGCGGTGTTTCCGCCGCGGCCAATTATCTTGCCCATATCGGCCGGGTCGATTTTAAGCGTCAAAAGAACGCCCATCTCATCGACTTTCCGATCAACTTCAACCGCTTTGGGGGTGTCAACAAGTTCCTTGATAACATATTCCAGGAATTCCTGGTCAGCGAATTTTTCAGCCATATTGTTCTTCTGTTATAAGGTTTAATGGTAATTATCAGTAGCTGTCTCCCGAAAGCCTCCGAGAGATTCGACCCATTCAGCCGCAAGAATCTTAAGATTTTCGTATTCGCGGCTTGCCGCTACTTATTAGCCTTCATTATAGCAAATACACAGCGTTTGTCAACCCCCCCTTTATTCCTTTATTTCGTTTTTTTTGCGTTCGGCCAATTCTTCAAAATCCTTATTAAACCTATCTATTTTCTTTTGAAGTTCGTCTTTAAACCTAAATTTTTCGTCCTCGCTGATTCCGCCTGATCTTTCGCCCTCCTGCGCTTCCTTCCAAACCTCATCGCGCTCACGCCTTAAAACTATTCTTGCCTCTTCCAGTTTTTCGCCAACCAACTTTATGAGCGTTTGCCTGCGCTCGCCCGTAAGTTCTGGCAAAATTATTCTTATCATGTCTTTATCAACCACGGGCTGTAAACCCAAATTTGAAGCGCGCACCGCTTTTTCAATGGCTTCAAGCGACCCCTTATCCCATGGCTGTACGGTCAAAGTGCGCGCGTCCCCGACCCCAATTGATGCCAACCCCTCCAGTTTCATTTTGCTTCCGTAGTATTCAACCGTTATATCTTTTACCAATGCGGGATTGGCGCGGCTAGTTCTTATAGCTCCCATTTCACCGCTAAGCCGTTCCTTAATTTTATTAGCCGACACTTCAAATTTTGAGAGATTGTCTATCATAATAAATGCGTTAAATATTCCGCGCACATTTTTCGGCCAATATTTAAAGTAAGCGATGATTCTCTGGCCAATCTCATTTTAGGCAATAAGTCGTGCCGGCCCGTTTTTAGCACCCATAGCTCCAAAGCATCAAGAAACAAATTGAATTTATTCCTGTCTTCGGCAATATTTTCTATCATCGCGGTTCTCTTCGCGTATTCGGCTTTTAAGAAATCAGAAACGTCGTCCCTTTTTTCAGCTAAAACTCCGTCTCCAGCCACCTCAACAAGCCTTGAGCGCAAGGTCGCGGGCACGGCTTCGGGCCTCTCGGCAAGTATTATAAAGTGTCTATCGCGCGCGTCTTCAACGACCTTAAGCATCGCCGTAAATGCGTAGTAATTCATTTCCGTGGCATCAAGTATAAAAAAGGCTCGCTCAGCTTGCCCCAAACTACGAGCCGACATTTCTTTAATCCGTCTGATTGTATCAATGCTTATTTCGCCCTCAAACCGGCGCACCTCGCCGTGCGTTTTCAAAAAATCGGCAAGCTTATTCGCGTCGGTACGGCCAGCCAGAAGATAGCCGTTGGCAAATCGTCCGAGTTTTACGTGCTCTCGAAGAGTCTTATGCATTTTTATTTTTATCTTTTGCCGAGAAGGCTTTTTTTATAGACATCAAGGTGTTCAAGCGCTATGCCAGTGCCTTTGGCCACGCAAAAAAGGGCGTCTTCGGCCACATAAGCTTTCACTCCGGTCGCGCGATAAACAAGCTCATTGATATTTCGTAAAAGCGATGTGCCTCCGGTCATAATTATCCCTTGGTCAATTATGTCGGAGGAGAGTTCGGGCGGGGTTTCCTGCAGAACCGATTTTATTGCTTTAGTGATTTCGCGAAGCTCGTTTTCAATGGCTTTAGCGACTTCGTTGGTTGAAATTTCGGCGGATCTCGGAAGGCCGGTCAGAAAATCACGGCCTTTTATCAGATAAGAATTATCATCATCAACAGTTATGGCCGAGCCGACGGCTATTTTAACTTCTTCGGCGGTTTTGTCGCCTATGGCCAAATTAAAAGTTTTTTTGACGTAGTTGGCGATGGCTTGGTCTATTTTATTCCCCGCGACTTTGACCGATGTTGAAGCAACAATTCCTCCTAAAGATATGACCGCGACATCCGTGGTCCCTCCGCCGATATCAACAATCATGTGTCCTGTC
This sequence comes from Patescibacteria group bacterium, assembly GCA_038063435.1. Lineage (GTDB taxonomy): Bacteria > Patescibacteriota > Minisyncoccia > HO2-45-28 > HO2-45-28 > HO2-45-28. Next base: position 8,373 of record JBBTVC010000053.1, read on the forward strand.
GGCTCGTGTATCGGAATGCCGGCGCCAATTGCCGCAAGAATCGGCTCTTTCATTACATAGGCATTTTTAGCGCCCGCTTTCATCGCGGCTTCAACCACCGACCTTCTTTCGGCGGAAGTTACACCGGCAGGCGCTGAAATCAGAACGTCGGGTTTGAAAAAATTCCACTGGCCTAAAGCCTTTCCCATATAATAACGGAGCATTGCTTCAGTCACGCGATAATCGGCAATAACTCCGTCTTTCATCGGGCGGTAAGCCATTATGCTGTCGGGCGTTTTCCCGACCATAACTTTGGCCTCGTTGCCGACGGCCAGCACTCTGTTTTCAGGAACCGAAACGGCAACAACCGAGGGCTCGTTTAAAGTTATCCCCCGGCCCGGCACAAAAACCAAAGTATTGGCCGTACCCAAATCAATGCCTAATTTTTTTACGAAAAAGGGTGTCATTTTGATTTTATTGAACGCGTTTTATGTCAGCGCCTAAAGCCGCGAGCTTGGTTTCAATGCTCTCATATCCGCGGTCAATATTATAAATATTGTGGACTACTGTCTCCCCTTTTGCAATAAGACCGGCGATGATGAAGGCGAGGCCGGAACGCAAATCCGGACTTTCAACCGCGCGTCCCGAAAGCACGGTTGGTCCCAAAATAATTACTCGGTGCGGGTCGCAGGGCGTTATATTCGCGCCCAATCTTACAAGCTCGTTTACGTATTCTAGTCGTCCGTCAAAAATTGTTTCAAAAACCTGACTTTTGCCTTCGGCTTGAGTTAAAAATACGGTAAATGGCGCCTGTAAATCCGTGGCAAAGCCAGGATATTCGCATGTTTTAACATCAAGAGCGGATAATCTGCGGGGCTTTGAAACGGCGAGCCAATCCGCCCCTCTCTCTATTTTTACGCCCGCGGCCTCAAGATGCGCGATAAGGCTTAAAAGGTGGAGCGGTTCGCAATTTTTTATTTTTATTTTTTTTGCCGCAAGCGCTCCGAGAATAAGAAGGCTTCCGGCTTCAATTCTATCAGGAATGACGGTAAAAGGAGACGCGGCGGTCAGCCAGACGCTAGCGCCCAAACCATCTACTATAATGGTATGGGTTCCCGCACCCTTAATTTTCGCTCCGGAATCGTTTAAAAATTTGGCCAGCGATTCTATTTCCGGTTCACACGCGCAATTTCTTATAATAACGCGGCCTTCGGCTAAAACTGCGGCCATCATCAATGTCTCTGTGGCCGTAACACTTGGGGTCAAGAAAGCAAAATCGGCCCCCTTCAGTTTTTTAGCAGAAAAATAGTAGCGACCGTTTACCTCACTGACTTTAGCGCCCATGGCCTTTAATCCTTCTATAAAAAAGTTGATGGGCCTTTTTCCTATAACGCATCCGCCGGGATGAGGCATTGAAACCTTGCCGTATCGGGCTAGCATCGGCCCTAAAAGCACGACTGATGCTCTTAGGCTTTGGGTGATAGCTTTATCCAAGTCGGTATTGGCAATTTCGGGCGCTTCCACTGAAAATGTTTTATTCCCGGAGTTGGATATTCTGGCGCCTATTGCCGAGAGCAATTCTTTCATGCGAAATATATCCTCAATTAAGGGGGTGTTTTTGATTTGTACCGGATTTCGAAAAAGCAAAGAGGCGGCAAAAACCTTAAGGGCGCTGTTTTTGGCTCCGGACACCGAAACCTCGCCTCTTAAAAGTTTGCCGCCTTTGATTACGAATTTAGCCACGCCCTTATCTTAGCTATAAAATGGGCATCTGACAAATCTTATGTTAAATTAAATTTAAGTTTATGAGCTTTGTTCACCTCCATACACATTCGCATTATTCTTTGCTCGACGGCTTAGCTAAAATAGACGACTTGGTAAAGAGAGCCGCGGATTTGGGCATGCCGGCGCTCGCCTTGACCGACCACGGAAATCTCTACGGCGCGGTGGAATTTTATAAAAAAGCCAAAGCGGCCGGAATTAAGCCAATCATAGGCGTTGAAGCGTATTTAGCCGCAAGTTCACGCCATTCAAAAAAAGCAGGACTGGACGAAAAACGCTACCATTTAGTCTTACTTGCTGAAAACAATGAGGGTTACCAAAACCTGCTCAAACTAGTTACCGCTTCGCATTTGGAAGGTTTTTATTATAAACCGCGCGTAGACAAAGAAATTTTACGCAGGTACGCAGGCGGA